>JBCNPS010000148.1:0-13463 GCA_039593235.1 Chitinophaga sp.
TGCGCTTCGAGGTATTGCCGCAGGGCGGCGATATCCACACTTTCACGGCCTGGCAGTACAGGCACCCGTACCAGGTTGTTCCGGCCAATTCCCAGCATGGACATCGCTTTGCCAATACTGGAATGCGGCACGGCGGATATTACTTTCAGTGCCGGCAATGCCGCCGCGCCATCTGCTGCAATATCTACTCCATGCTGCAGCCCCACCCATTGCCTGCCGGTAGCCAGTCCTGTAAAGTTGGACATGGTAGCGCCGGAAACGAAACATCCAAGGAATGCCTCCGGTAGCCCGAACAATGCTTTCAGTAAAGCAATGGTTTCCGTTTCTATATAAAAAGCGGCGGAACTTTTATCGGATGAATTAAGATCCATGGCGGAAGCCAGCCAATCGCCCATCAACGCAGCCGGCGTAACACCGCCTGTTACAAATCCCCAGTAACGCGGCCCTGCGGCGGCGGTAATGCTATTACCGTATTGCTGCCGGAATGCCTCCAGTGTGGCAGCGCCACCTAACCCTGTATCCGGAATGGATACATGGCCGTTGATCTGCACCTTTTTATCGGCGGCCAGTTTATCTATTGCGGACAAAAACCTGCTGCTGAAATCTTTGGTTAACTGTAGTAACTGATCTGTATGTTTCAGGTCTTCCTGCAATTTCAATTCCATGATTACACGTTGTTGATAACAATGTTGGGTTGTAATTCAGGAACAAAATTGAGATAAATTATCATCTGAAAACAGATGCAGTTTTTTAAATATTGACCATATCAGATGAAGTTACATCAACCCGGTGAATAAATCGGTCCGTTCATGTTCCAGCAGCCAGCGTTTGCGCCACAAACCGCCGGCGTAGCCTGTGAGCGAGCCATCACTACCAATTACGCGATGACAGGGTACAATAATTGCCAACCTGTTTTTCCCGTTGGTGGTACCTACGGCACGGATGCTTTTGGGGTTGTTGATACGGCGCGCCAGTTGCTGGTAAGAAATAGTATGACCAAAGGGAATAACAGTTAGTTGTTGCCACACCGTTTGCTGAAATGCCGTTCCTTCCTGGAAAATGGGCAGTTCAAACACTTTGCGATCGCCCGCGAAATATTCGTACAGCTGTTGCGCGCAATCCAGCAGCAGTGCGGGCGCCTGTGGAAAATCCACCGCGGGTTCATCGGTGAAGGAAACAGCGTTGATAAATTGTGTGGTACCACTGATCAGGAGCGGTCCAACGGGAGTGTCTATACGTAAATGATACAATCCGTCTTCCATGAAATAATCTATTGGGGTAATAATGACCTCCACAAATAAAACGTGGCATATGCTGCGTGTTCCTTCCACGGCTTTGTATACTCCTGTAACGCCGGCATAGAAGGCTTGGCTTCCAAATTTAACCTATTTTTTATTGCATTCTGCAAACCAACATCTTCCAGTAAAACAGATTGCGGGAAACGGCGGAACTTCATCAATGCATAGTTGGCCGACCAGTTGCCGATACCCTTCATAGCCACCAGGCTTTCACGGGCGGCTTCATAGCTCATGGCATTCAGGCCTGCCTCGCTGAGCGCGCCACTGGCCATTTGTTTGGCGGTTTCCACCAGGCACAAAGCTTTACTGCGGGAAAACTGCATAGGGGTAAGCTGGTCCGGCGTTAAAGCGGCAATCACCTTAGGATGGGGATACAAATAAAAATCGGTATTGTGTATGACTGCATGATAACCAAAGTGAGTAATAAACCGCTGCCGCAATGTATAGGCAAAGGCCAGGTTAATTTGCTGCCCTATCACCGGCCAGGTGATGGCCTCAAAAAGATCGGGCATTCCTATAAGGCGAAGGCCATTGTATTTTTGGGCCAGTCCTCTTAACAGCGGGTCTGTTTCTGTATAATGGTAAAAAGGCTGCAGGTCGGCATCCAGGTGCCACCAATGCGTGATATATTTTACAATGGGCGCTTCCTCCACTTCCGTACCGGCGGGCGCCAGTACGGTTACTTCAAGGAAATCCTTTTTTGAACCGGGTGCAATTTCCACTACTACGGGTTCTCCGCCGGACAACAACATCCGCCGCACTTTTCCTTCATGTATATAATGTAAACATTCTTTATCGGACCTCCCCAGGAAACGCAGGCATTCTTCAAAGGAAAAATGTGCGGGGTCATTAATGGGGACCATTATTTTCTGCAAAGCCATGTTGCGAAAATACGTAAAGCAGGGATCATTGATTTACGCTTTCTTGCGGATTTTCAGAGAAGGATTTTATGAGGCCGCATTTTTAAAATTGGAACTGCCACCGGTAAATGCCCATTCCCAGCAGCATACCGGCTATGCCGCCAATGATACTGGCCACCGCATCCATTATATCATAATGCCCCCTGCCGGTGATCAGCGACAACAGCTCAAAACCATAGCTGATAGCTACTACCAATGCGAAGACCAGTAAAGTAGCCATTGAGGTGCGGCCCGGGAATACCACTTGTGCCGCTACCTGCAACACCGCTCCCATCAGGATACCCACGAAGAAATGTTTCCATTTATCAGGCGCTATTCTTTTTATCATCTCCCTATAAAATTACCTTGGGGAAGATAGTATATATTCCCCAAGGCGCCTCCGGCGATAACATCAAAATGCAGGATAAGAACTTTTCCAATCAGCAAAATCAGTGTAATCCTGCGTCAGACAAAATCCGCCGGAGGCGGTACTTTATTATCCTCCTGAATAAATGATCAGTCCCAGCCCGGCGGCAAACAGCAGGAACATCCCGGCTATAAGCCCGCCGGTGCCCTTTGGCGCGGCTTTAAATTCTTTCCATATAAACACGCCCCATAAGGCCGCAACGAGCGTGGCTCCTTGTCCCAGTCCGTAGGAAACAGCGGCGCCGGCTTTCCCCGCGGCAATCAGGCTGAGGGAGTTCCCCAGTCCCCAGATGACACCACCCAGCACACCCACCATATGCGTGGAGAATTTCCCCGCAAAATAATCGGCATACCCTGTAGGCGCCCCTGCAAATGGCCGTTTCATCAAAATGGTATTGAACAAAAAGTTGCTGATAAAAATACCTGCGGAGAAAATGACAACGGCCGTATAAGGCGTCATTTTCCCTGCAGCCGGATGTACAAAATCCTGCAGGTCCATGGATGCGGCAATGAACCGGTAAAAAAACGACATCAGCACACCGGCCACTATGGATAGTAAAATCCCGGTAGACGATACTTTGCGGTTCTCTCCCGAAGCCTTGCGATAGGCCACTGCATTAAGCACAATCGCCACCGTTACCAGCGCCACACCTGCAAAAAGCCATACCGGGTTACCTTTTGCAGCGCCCAGGTAATTGATCACCACACCCAGCACCAGGGCCAGCCCAATGCCTACGGGGAAAGCTACTGACATACCGGCAATGGCAATAGCCGCTGTTAAAAGGATATTGGCGGCGTTGAAGATAACGCCACCCAATAGCGCGCTGGCAATATTAATACCGGCGGCCTGCGACAGGTCGGCCAGGAAGCTGCGCCCCCCGTTGCCGTTACTTCCCAGGGTAAACGCGGACAGCAACGAAAACAGTAAGATGCCTATCACATAATCCCAGTAGAATAATTCAAATCGCCAGGTTTTGCCAGCCAGCTTCTGCGTGTTAGCCCAGGAACCCCAGCACAACATAGTGATCACGCATAACCAAACGGCCGTTCCATAATCTTGTACAATAAACATGCGTAGTAATTCTTATTGTTTGAAATGATGCGTACCTGTTCTGTTACTTCGGCTGATGCGCCATCAGCTGTTCAATCACCGCCTGCACTTCCTGCGGCGGCATTTTCTCCACGAGGTAATCCTGCCCGCTGCCGCTGTTATCCCAGGTGTTACTTCCATTGGCCGCTACTTTTATTTTGCCGCTTTGTAAGGTGTAATAGGGTTCATAGCCGCGAATGGCTACCAATACAGCCGTTTCGTCCCAGCTCATCCGGCCCTGCGCATCATCGGGCGACTGTGGAATGCAGATCCGGAACACATCCTTCACGGGACTGTTCTGAATACTTTCGTTCTGCGACAGGGGCAAACCGGTTTTAATATTCCATCCTATTTCAAAGCCGGAGTAAATCACTTTTGTGGGCCAGTTTTCAAAGGCGGCAATGGAAGCAGTAGAATCACAAAATACATTGAACTCTCTTCCTTCGGGGAATTTACCGGCCATACTCACCAGCAGCTTTACTTTTTGTGTAACCAGTTCCTTGCCAGTGAGCGGTGAAATATTATCTCCTTTTGTATTCAACAGGTTAGCCAGGTTGGTGAGAAAACCAACGGTAACAATGGTCACGCTCTGATCAGGCTGGGCCGCCAGTACTTTGCGGTACAGCGTAACCGCGTCTTCTGCCTCGCTGTTGCTTTGGATGGCATGCGGGTATTTGGCCAGGATAGAATCCGTCCAGTGCTGGCTGTCGCGCATATCCACACCTGCACCTTTGGGCACGCCAATGGGAATATCGGGGCGTTTGAAATAGGTGTTGAATACATTCAGCACGGCGGCAATGCCTTCATACTTGTTACTGGCAATGGTAGCCAGGATCTTTGCTTCCCCTGAATCAGCCAGGGCGTGGAGCAGGGCAATGGCGCCTGCATCATCATAATCGGGGCCGATGTCGGAATCAAAAATAATGGCTGCTTTCTCCCCGGTGGTTTCCTTTGCTTTTTCCGACATAGCGCAGGACGCTAAAAAACTGATCATGGCAAATGACAGCGCTGCTGCTAATGCCTGCTTTTTGTGGAATTTCATATAGGTTGATATTTAATGAATTTAATTGCTGTTACCAGCCATTGTTTTGTTTATAGAGGCCATCGCTCAGATCTATCTGTTGCGTAGGCACCGGTAAATATTCATCGCGGTTCTTTGTAAAATGCCCCACCTGCAGGTAAGTTCTGCGTTTGCTTTCCACCTCAAAATAATCATTCAGCACTTCTGCTGCAATGCCCCAGCGCACCAAGTCAAAAAAACGGGCGCCCTCCATACCAAATTCCAAACGGCGTTCCCACTGCAAAGCCTTGCGGGCATTAACCTGCGTCCAGGCGATATTCTGACCGGGCTTATACAGTTCCACATGATAATTCGAGTAGGGATGACCGTTAGCATCCACTAACCTGCCAGTGCTGTTCTTTGCGCGCTGACGCACCTGGTTAATGATATCCACCGCTTCGTTCTGCCGGCCCAGCTCTATCAGCGCCTCTGCTTTCCAAAGCAGTACGTCGTCGAATTTAATGATGTCGTTGTTCATGGAGCTGGCGGGATAAGCGTATCCCTTGGCCGTAGTAAGACAAGGACAATCCGCCTGCACTACAGATTTCATCCCGGAGAAAGGGCCGTACAATTCCGGTCCCCTGGTCCAGGAACTGGTTTGATAAATGATATTGTTCTGGTACTTGAAAGGATGGCCGGGCAATCCTACGGTATGATCCAGGCGGGGATCGAAGGAATTATTCTGGAAGTCGGCCTGGTCTTTCATTTCCACATTGTTGAATGTTTCAAATTTCGGCAGTCCATCCAACCCGGTTTGAAAGGCATTCACCAGGTTCTGGCTGGGCCGGTGAAAAGAGCAGCAGCCATATGCCGGGTACATGGGATAATTCAGGGCGGTAGACATATCTATCCTGCCTACTTCTGATCCGTCGTTCAGGGAGCGCTGCACCGCGAAAATGGATTCTTTACCATTTTCAAACTGCCACAGGTAATTCTCCGCATAATCACCGGAAAGCTTGTAACCGCTGCCGGTGATGATGTCGTTTGTAAGCGTCACTACTTCGTTCAGGCGTTGGGGATTGATATGGGTCACATTGTTCTGTTCGTCCTGTTCATAGGCCTGGTACAGGCGCACTTTGGCCAGGTATGCCTTTGCGGTGTAACTATTTGGCCGGCCAATTTGTTCCTGCTGAAGCGGGAGGTCGTCTACACCCGCCTGGAAATCCTCCGCAATTTTGCTCCATTGTTCATCATTGGTGTACTGCACATTGGAAACGGTATTAATGCTGTCTTGCGAAATTGATTCATCAATAAAAGGCACTTTTTTGAAGTGGCTTTTCAGCAGGAAATAGAAATGGGCGCGGACAAAACGCATTTCCGCCCTGCGTTGTTTCTTTTCCGGGTAGCTGTCGTCGCTTAACTGGTTGATCCCTTTCAACGCCAGGTTGGCGCGTTGCACGCCCATGAATAACCGGGTCCATAGCAGGTTACCACGGCTCTGGTTTTCCTGGATGGTGGAGAATACTTCATACTGGGTAAACTCGCCCTGGTCGGCCGTTCCAAGTCCTCCTTTGTAGGCATCGTCCGACCGCACGCTTCCGTATACCCATGCACTGGTGTAAGGCACTTCCCAGTGGTCGTTGCCCAAACTGGCGTAAGCGGCTACTACCAGTTTTTCAACATTCTCCGGCGTGGTCAGGTCATCTGCGCCCACCACGCCTTTTGGCGGTACATCCAGGAACCTGCTACAGGCAGGAAGCAACATTCCCAGGCACATCAACAATAAACTAAACTTTATATAGTATTTCATAACGCTGCTGTTTTAAAATTCAGAATGATAAATTGAAACCAAGGGTGATCTTACGCGGGCGTGGAAATCCATAACCGGAATCTTCCGGGTCTGCAGAAACAAAAGCATCCTTGCCTGAATTATCTTTAAAAGACAACAGGTTCTGACCCGTTACATACACCCTGATAGGATTCAGGTGTTTGATGTTCTTTATCAGGTATCCCAGGCTTACTTCGCGGAGTTTTACGTAAGCGCCGTTTTCTATAAAATAGGATGACAATCTTCCTTCGTTGTTATTATCTGCCAGCGTAACGGCAGGGATGGTGGAATTAGGATTTTGCGGCGTCCATGCATTGAGCGTGCGGCTGCCATAGTTGGTGCCCGCCCAGAGGTTGGTGAAATCCGAAAATCTTTTGCGTTCATCATATACGGAAATACCCGCTACTCCCTGGAAAAAGATGCTGAGGGTAAATCCTTTGTATTCGCCCTGCAGGTTTAACCCGAATGAATACTGTGGTGAAGAAACGCCGAGGTATCGCTGATCGAGCGTGTTAATTACGCCGTCGTTGTTCAGGTCTGCATACCTGATCCTGCCAATGCCTTTACCGGGTTGTTCTGCGCTGTTGTCTACTTCTTTTTTGTTTTGGAAGATGCCATCCGCTACATAGCCGAAAATTGAATTCATGGAACGACCGAGAATAGTTTGTTCAGCGTTTCCGGGATAAGAATGTACTACGTTATCGGGCAGGTCCGTGATCCTGTCGCTGTAATGACCCACGTTTCCAACAACGGAATAGTTGAAGGCGCCCACCTGGTCTTTATAACCTACGGCAATTTCAAAACCTTTTGTTTTAACGGAAGCGCCATTTACGAAGCGGGTGCCGCCTTCGCCCTGTACGGCCAGGTAGGCCGGGGAAATCAGGATATCTTTGGTAGCCCGGTCAAAGTAATCGAAAGAGGCGGTTAACTTCTGATCCAGCAATCCTACATCCAACCCTATATTTTTTTCGGTGGTAGATTCCCAGCGAAGGTCGTCGTTACCGTTTTGTGTTTGCCGGAAACCGGATAATAAAGGACCGGAATCTGCGCCGCCAATATCGTAGGCAGTACCGTTATCAGAAGTGAATGGCATGGCGCCCAGGCCATAATAGGTTTCATACAGTTCATACCGGGCAGTGCTGGAAATTTCCTGGTTACCGGTTCTGCCCCATCCCGCCCTTAATTTCAGATCGGAGATGATCCGGGTATTGTCTTTAATAAAATTTTCTTCATTAATTCTCCATCCGGCACTGATGGCCGGGAAGGTACCGAAGCGGTTATTTTTCCCGAACCGCGATGATCCGTCGTAGCGCAGGGTAGCGGAGAACAGGTATTTACTGTCGTACGAATAATTGACCTTACCAAAGTAAGAAAGCAGCGAAAATCCATTGGCATTGCCGCCTACCGTTTGGTTACCGCTGCCGGCATTTTCCACGAAGTAATCCAGTGTTTCCAGTGCAAAGTTTTCTTTATAGGTAGAATTGATGGCATATTTATTTCTCACGGCTTCACTTCCCACCAAAAAAGTGGCGCGGTGCTTACTGGCCTCCAGGTTATACTGGATAGTGGTGTTCAGGTTCCAGTTAAATTCTTCCGACTTCGAATTTTTCAATGAGTTTACCGTACGGCTGATAAAGCCGGTGGAGAATTTACGCTGGATATCGCGTATCTCCGTATTGGAATGCTCCACACCGAGGGAAGCGTTTACCGTAAGGTTTTTCAGGACAGATATATTCGCATAGATGTTACCAAAAATATTCAGGGAATTTACACGGTCCCATTTATTAAGATCCAGTGTCATCAACGGGTTGGGATGATCCACGAAACTGCCGGTTACAGGACCGGAATATTCGCCGTTGGGCAGTTTCACCGGCAGTACCGGTTGGATCTGCAGCGCATCAGCGAAGGCCGTCGTACTGCCGTCACCGTTATCTATCCCGTTGGAGATAGCGAGGTTTTCCCCGATCTTTATTTTTCCATCGAGGAAGCGGTGATGGGAGTTGACACGGAGCGACAGCTTCTGAAAATCCTTGAACTCTTCCACGTATTTATCTTTCAGGTAACCGACAGACATAAATGCACCGCCGTTCTTACTACCCGAAGAAAGCGAGAGGTTATACTCCTGGATCAGTCCTTTCCGCGTAATGGCATCGAACCAGTCGGTATTGGCAGAAGGCACGCCCGGCGCCAGTTCATCAGGGATCGTGAGCCCGTGCAGCACGGCCGTGCCATCCGGGTTACGGGACCAGTCGTACTTCACAAAAGGAATATCATCGGGATTCAGTCCGTCGTTGATAGTAGCCTGCCACTGTACCCTGGCGCGGTCCGTGGCGTTCAGCAGCTTTGGCGCGGTAGTAAATGTAGACTGTGTAACACGGGAGCTGAAATTGAAAATGGTTTTATTGGTATTCGCCTGCCGGGTGGTGACGATGATCACACCATTTGACGACCTCGCGCCGTAGATAGCTGCAGACGAGGCATCTTTCAGCACCTGGATGGATTCAATATCTTCCGCAGTGAGGATCTGGAATGCGCTCGACTTGCTGGGAACCCCATCAATGATATATAAAGGGTCGTTATTATTGAGCGTGCTCACGCCGCGGATCCGTACAGTAGAAGCACCGTTGGGGTTTCCGCTGGTAGTGATGAACAGCCCCGGCACCTGGCCTTGCAGCGACTGGATAGGATTACTGGTAGGCGCGTTCTTCAGATTATCGATCGCTACTACCGACACCGCGCCTGTAAGATCCACCTTACGCTGCGTTTGGTAACCTACCGTTACAATTTCATTTAACTGCGTGGAAGAAGCCAGCAGCACTACCGACAGGGTACGCTGGCCCTTGTATTGAATTTCCTGGTTTTGAAAACCAATATAGGAAAACACCAGTACCTGCTGGTCGTTTACCTGGATAGTAAAATTTCCTTTTTCATCTGTGGTAGTGCCGGTGCTGGTACCTTTCACCGCCACAGTAACACCGGGCACCGGTTTGCCCTGGTTGTCCGTTACCTGCCCGGTAACTTTATCCGCCCGGTTTGGCGTGGTGGTTTCCAGGTTTGTGCGAAGCGGATATTTCCCCCGCGCGTACAATTGCAGATGACTAACGAGCAATAGGCTCATGACGAGGTTGATAAACCTCCAAAGTAGTTTTATTTTCATAACGGAAGAATTGGTTGATTTAACGGTGGAAATGGATCGGAGCTTTATTTTTTCTTTTCGCCTTCTATCTTCATGCTACTGGCAATAAATTCATTTCGGTATGGAATAGAGGATTGTGCGCCCATTCTTGTTACAGAGATCGCGGCAGCGATGTTGGCAAATTCCACGGCATCGGGAAACAATTTTCCTTCTGATAAAGCCACTGCCAGCGCGCCGTTAAAAACATCGCCTGCGGCGGTGGTGTCTGTTGCTTCTACTTTCTGTGCCGGGATCACCAGTGTTTTGCCTTCCTGGCAAATAACCGCGCCCATAGCGCCCATAGTAACCACTACATTTTTCACCCCCATATTGTAAATGGCTTTGGCCGCCTTTTTTGCGCTTTCAATATTGGTGACCTTAATGCCGGAAATCATTTCCGCTTCTTTCTTATTAGGTGTGATGATATCTGTATTAGCCAGCAGTTCCGGGCTGAGTGTGTTGGCCGGCGCGGGATTCAGGATCACCCGCACTCCTTTGGATGCTGCATAACCGGCCACAAAATGAACCGTTTCCATGGGGATCTCCAGCTGCATGAGCAGGAAACCTGCGCCCGCTATTTCCGTTAATGCATCTTTCAGATCATCGGGGTATAAATTACCATTAGCGCCGGAAGCCACTACAATGCTGTTCTCCCCGGATTCATCCACTGTAATGAGCGCTACACCGGATGGCAATTCATCGTCAGACAGTACATGAAAAGTATTGATGCCTTCTTCCTCAAATAACTGGGATGATTGTTTTCCGAATACATCGTTGCCTACCTTGGAAATAAAAAGTACATCCCCTCCCAAACGCGCTACGGTTACTGCCTGGTTAGCGCCCTTACCTCCCGGGTTCATTAAAAACGAGCCTCCCAGCACCGTTTCACCAGGCACGGGTATATGGCTTGTTTTTACAACCATGTCCATATTTGTGCTACCAACAACAACTATTTTTTTTATATCCATACGTGAAATTTTTCTGTTTGTTGAAGTAAAAATATCCGGTTAAGGATTCCTATTTTGACCTTTTTTTATTATTTTCCATAATTCTACCAGATCATGTGAACAAGTAGCTATTCATATAAGTAAATGATAATCAACCATTTTACCGTACACAGATTACGGCTATTCCATTAATTTCAAAATATCCCGTTATGTCGCAGGCAGCAGTAATACGTTTAGTGAAGTCTTTATCAAAATCTGAAAAACGCCGTTTCAAACTTTATACCCGTAAACACGACGGCGATAAAGAATATCTTACCTTATTTGACCTGATAGATCAGCACGAGGTGATCACCAAAGAATTGCTGGATGAAAAATTCAATCATTTTCATACAGGCGTTTCCGTTGATAATACCGCCAGGTACTTATTACAGTTGCTGACCGATTGCCTCATACAATCGCGCGTAAAAGAAGACGACCAGTTCCGCCTGCTGCATGGTATGTTGCGGGTAAACATCCTGAAGGAGCGCAATTTACCAGAGGAGGGATACAGGGAGTTAAAGAAGCTGCAACAGTTGGCCATCGTTTCACAGGAACAGTTTATAGAATACTTCTTTTACCGGTATGAGCTTAATTACCTGGCGGAATTTAATTTTCCGGGTATGACGGAAAACAAACTGGTGGAAATACAAATGAAAGCCAGGAACGCTATCAAGGATATCCGCAACACGCACGAACATCATTCCTTATACGAATTGCTCAAATACAGGCTGCTGCATACCGGGAAGGCTATATCTGAAGAAGAAAAAAAACAGCTGAACGACCTGTTGCTGAGTGAAATGAGTATCGTTAACGCCAAAACGAAGAACAGCCTGGAGTCAAGAAAACTGCACCTGTTGTTCCAGTCGTCTTTCTTTACCAATATCGGCGATTATAAATCCGCCTTAAAAACCTTTTACCAGCTGAACGGGTTGTTTGAAAAGAATAAGGTGCTGTGGCATCATCCGCCGCTGGACTACCACTCTGCGCTGGATGGCATCCTCGACAGCCTGCGGACCACCGGCCGTTATGAGGAAATGTCTTTTTATGTGCAGAAACTGGAGCAGCTGGACGATAAAAGTTATCCCGAGTATTTCAGGTACATGGTTCGCAAATCGGCGATGATTTACCAGTTGGTGCTGTTAATGGGTACACGGCAATTAAACGCTGCCATAACCTATATTGAAAACAGCGATCCCGCGCTGTTAAAGGCGTATGGCCTGGTGGATGAAGAAAGGCAATGCGAACTGTTCTTCTGTTTCGGGCTGGCCTATTTCAGGAATGGTAATTTTAAAAAAGCACAAAAGTATATCAATGAAATTGTGCTGATAGGAAAAGCCAGTTATCAATCGGTTATTTACAGGGTATCGCGGCTGCTGAGCATCCTCATTCATTATGAAGCCAATAACCTGGAATATCTTGATTACGAGATCAGGTCGTTCAAACGTGCATTCCAGTACAGCGGCGTACGGCTGAAAGTGGAGAATATGATCTTTAAAACAATAAAGGCTTATCCGAAAATGAACAGCACCAGGAAGAATGAATTGTTGTGGGAGAAAATATCTCCGGTGCTGATGACTATAGAAAAAGATAAATTTGAAATGCAGCTCCGGAAATATTTTGATTTTACCGGGTGGATAAAAAGTAAATTCCTCCCGGTGGCCCATTAAAACACCAGGCAGCCGCAGAAGCGCTCCCATGGCTGCCTGTGAGCATTATCCCTGTGGCAATGTTCTTGAGGTAATGGCAATACGGTTCCACGAATTAATAACAACAATGGCCATGGTGATGGTGGCTATTTCCTGTTGTGTAAAAACCGCCTGTGCCGCTTTGTATACCTCGTCCGGTACATGGGATTCACTTACCAGGGTTACCGCTTCTGTAAGCGCCAGGGCAGCGCGTTCTTTATCTGTATAGTATGGCGCTTCCTGCCAGGCGGAGAGGCCATAAATGCGTTGCTCTGTTTCTCCCATCTGCCGGGCTTCTTTGGTATGCATGTTTAAACAGAAAACGCAGCCATTGATCTGTGAAGCGCGGATCTTAATGAGTTCTCCCAGGGTTTTATCGAGGCCGCTTTCATTAACAAAAGTCTGTAATCCCATCATGGCTTTAAATGCGCCGGGTAACAGTTTATAAACATCCATTCTTGCTTCCATAATTATATATTTTTTAAGATGATGATTTAATAAAAGAACTGCTCATGAATAATTTTTCCGTCGTGTACTTTATAAACGCAAAGTTCATTTCTTGTGCGGCGGCCGATGCCATTGATCGTAACGTCCATCAGTAACTGCACCGCGAAATAATCGTCGGCCACCACCGGGTCGGAGATCTCCAGCAGGTGCCTTTCGGTGATACTGTTGAGGAACGCCTGTTCTTTAGCCATTATAGCCGCCAGGCCGGTAGTGGTGCGACCATCGGGTTCCAGGTTCACCGCGTTTTCATGAAACAGGGTGGCCTGCGCTTCCGGGAACTTCCACGCTCTGCAAAGTTGTACCAGTGTTTGTGCAATTTGTTTAACAACAGTCATGGTTGCGGGTTTAGAGAGTACAAAATAACAGCAAAAAACGGCGCCAAAACAGATACAGAATTACTGATATTAAACCATAACAGATTAACTTTGGGAAGATGAAAAAAAATAACGGGTTTATATATCTGCAGCTGGCGGAGAAGATCCAGCATATGATCAGTGAGGGCGTATATACTGTGGGAGATAAGCTCCCTTCGGTAAGGTCGCTGCACCAGGAACATGGCATCAGCATCA
>JBCNPS010000149.1:0-13458 GCA_039593235.1 Chitinophaga sp.
AAGGTGATGACCACCGCCGCTACAAATCCATAAACTCCCAGGCGCTCTGGTAAGCATTTTTATGCTCCGCATAGCTGATAAAGCCTGCATAGAACGCCAGCTGTGAAAGCGTACCGCTGTCGCCTATCACTACCAGTTTTTTGCGCGCCCTGGTCATGGCTACGTTCATCCGCCGGATATCTGATAAAAAGCCTATTTTATTTTCGGTGTTGCTGCGCGTCATGCTGATGTACACAATATCACGTTCTTGTCCCTGGAAACTGTCGATGGTATTCACGGCAATCCTGTCGGCATATGGCTGCAGCAACGGGGAGTGCTGCAGTTGTTCTTTTAACAGTTGTATTTGTTGTTTGTAGGGAGATATAACCGCCACCGTAGGAAAGTCTTTCGGCTGGTAATATGCTCCCAGCGCGGTAACCAGCTGGGTAAGATGTTTGAAAACAAAAACAGCTTCCTCGGGGTTGATGGTGCTGGTGCCATCTGCCTGTTCGTCAAACCCGCAGCCGGCGGTGTCTACAAAGCTGAGAGGGCTGTCGCCGGAAAACAACAGGTGCCCGGCAACAGATGCATGCGCCTTTAATTTATCTTCATAAAAGATATTCGAAGAATATCCCATAATGGTACTGTGCATGCGGTACTGTTCTTCCAGCAGGGTTACGCTTTCCGGGTGCAGGGCCGTACATTTTTCCAGCAGGGTGGTACTAAGGCCGTTACGCGCGGCTTCGTCCGATTTAATGGTGGGCGGCAGCTGGCAATGATCTCCCGCCAGGATCACTTTCTGCGCTTTCAGAATAGGGATCCAGCACGCGGGTTCCAGCGCCTGCCCGGCTTCATCTATCACTACGGTGTGGTACTTTAAGTTCTTTACGGTATAGTGATTGGCGCCTACCAGGGTAGCGGTGATCACCTGTGCTTTGGACACCAGGTCGTCAATAATATACTGTTCTGTATTACCCACTTCTTTTATGATCTTGCGGGCCTCATCGAACAGGGCTTTGCGTTGTTCCCTTTCAGCTTTACCAAAATTGCGCTTGTATTTATGCGCCATATCACGAAACTCATTGGCCTGTTTTTTCAGCCGTTTGATTTCTTTGATACTGGGGTGTTCAGCTATTTTACTGTCGAGCGTGAGCGATGAAAGCCGCTCTGATACACGCGCCGGGTTCCCTACCCGTAATACGTTCAGTCCTTCGTCCGATAGCTTTTCACTGAGCAGGTCTACTGCGGCATTGCTGGGCGCTACTACCAGTATTTGTTGCTGGTCCTGTTTTATCAGCGCTTTCACCGCCTGTACAAGGGTAGTGGTTTTTCCTGTTCCCGGCGGTCCATGCACAATAGCCAGGTCGCCGGCCGATAATATTTTATTGACAGCCGATTCCTGTGAGGCATTCAGCGACGGATTTACATAAGGCGTAATATCCGGATGGAATACGGGCTTTTTCTGCCCGGTGAGGATTTGTATCAGTCTTCCTTCGGGTGCTTTATCCTGCCATGCATCCGCCTGTTTAAGGGCGTTCTGCATTTCATCATAACTGTTATCATCAAAAAGTAGGTCGATGCCCAGCTTGCCATCGCTGGCCCATTCCGGCAGCTCGTCGGTGCGCAGGGTGATCTTCAGCCGGTTGCCGCCCTGGTAGGTAATGGTGCCGTCGAGATGGTCCTGCTTCGGATCATGATTGGAAAATAATGTAGCGGCGGCCCCGAAACGCAGCTGATGCGGCAAATCCTGGTGGGTGGTGCGTTCTATCTCCACCGTCAGGTAATCGCCCCGGCTCATTTCCGATCCCCTGATGGCAATCGGGTACCAGGTAAGCCCATTGGCCCTGCGATCTGCTACAGACGTGGATGCTGTCATTTGTTTATACGATCTCTGGTCTTCTTCCCGCTCTGTTTTCAGTAACTCAAGCTGCTTTTTGAAATAATCCATGGCGCAAAGGTAAGTTGTTCCTGAATTGTCGCAATCAACCATGAAGAATGTCGTATTCGCCCAGTAACAATGCGCACAAATCCCGGTAAGTTTGTATCGTTAATCAATCAAAACAAAAACAAAAAAATCCACTGTATATGGAAGCGCAAACACTTTATATGAGCACAAAAGCCCCCTCAAAGGCCGCCAATGTTACCGGTTGGGTAATCACCATCCTGTGTGTACTTTTTCTCCTGGTTGACGCTATTATGAAAGTCATCAAAAATATTTACTCCATGGAAGGCAGCGTAAAGCTGGGCTGGCCGGCAGAACAGGTACAGGGCATCGGCATCGTGCTGCTGATCGCCACCATTTTGTATGCCATTCCCCGCACGGCGGTGCTGGGCGCAATATTGGTTAGCTGCTACCTTGGCGGTGCAGTAGCTATTATGTCAAGAATAAACGAACCTTACTACTTCCCGGTTGTATTCGGTATCCTGGTTTGGGTAAGTCTTTTCCTGCGTATCCCGGCACTGCGCGCGGTTTTCCCGGTACAAAGCCAGCGGGCGTAATTCATTTTTACCTTTATTCTGTAAACTACAAACCTATAATATGGCAACAAAAATTTTTGTAAACCTCCCGGTTAAAGACCTGAACAAATCAAAGGAATTTTTTACCAGCCTTGGGTATTCTTTTAACCCGCAGTTCACCGATGATAAGGCCGGCTGCCTGGTAATTTCTGAGGATATCTATTTTATGCTGCTGGTAGAACCTTACTTCAAAGAGTTTACCAACAAGGAAATTGCCGATACCTCGAAAGTGAACGAAGCAATTATCTGCCTGTCGGCAGATAGTAAGGGAGATGTGGATACGCTGGTCGACAAAGCGGTAAAAGCCGGCGCCAAAGAACCTAAACCGGTGCAGGACCAGGGTTTTATGTATTTACGGAGCTTTGCCGACCTGGATGGCCATTTATGGGAAATCGTGTATATGGATCCTTCTGCAGTGGAACCTCAATAAGTGTCACTATATAAAAAAGAGAAAGCCTTTGTATTGCCTGGCGGTACAAAGGCTTTTTGCCTGCCGGCGGCAGGGTATTTTGAAAAAAGATGGATCAGCGCATAGGGGAACGGCAAATTCCATGCGTCCACAATATAGAAGAACGATCATCATGAAATTACCGGTTAAAATAAAAAGATATCTGCTTATAGCCTCTTTGGCTGCAGTTACCAGTTTCACCGCATCGGCACAGCGCAGCGGCAGCTCCGTTGGGCGACAGGCAATACCGCTGCCTGTTATTAAAACAGACTCCCTGGTCACCCCATGGCAATGGCGCCAGTACCTGCAAACCGTGAGCGATAGCACAAATGGCAGAAGTACCATATACGAAGCATATCCATCTCACAACCCGCATTCAGTTACAAACAACTGGGAAGCAACGCCCCCGTTTCGCTGGAATGATATAGCCAGTATCACCGCTATAGCGCTGTTGGGCTATTTCATGTCCCGTTAAAAAAATAGCGGAGTGTTCTTTTAATCCCATCCTTCCAATATACCCCATACCCGTTTTCAGCTTTCCTTTTGTATTGGCATGCTTAGGGATTCTAATGGATTTTATTCGTTCCGTTATATCAGCAGCTGATACGCTCATCCTATTTACTAGAAAATTCTGCATTATTATTCTAACTTGTCGTGTCATTTGTTATTTTACGCAAGCAGAGTTGTTAATGAGCGAGGGCCATTCTATTGATGCTCCTGACCTTTATAAGCAGATTGCCGCCGGCGATGAATCTGCATTCAGGAGTTTTGTTGAGATGTATGCTCCGCGCCTTCAGGCGATGGCGGCACGTATTACCGGATCAGTGGCAGTGGCAGACGACCTGGTGCAGGATACCTTTGTTAAAGTATGGGTAGCCCGCGACCAGCTCACAGCAGTGGCACAGCCCGGTGCATGGATAAAGAAGATCTGCTTTTTCCTTTCAGTGAACTATGTCCGCCGCCAAACCATCCGCGATAAGGTAATGCATACCGTGGGCTATGAAAAAGACAGCACCGGCAGGGAATTGCCGGTGGCAGATATAATCGAATTTCGCCAGCTGCTCAGCCTGGTGAACAATGCCGTACAACAGCTACCTGAAAAACAACAACAGATCTACCGCCTGAGCCGTGAACACGGGCTCAGCATCAGCGAAATTGCACAACATATGGACCTGGCCATCAGCACCGTGAAAAACCTCCTGGTAATGGCGCTGAAAAATATCCGCGCCTCCCTGCAGAAGGCCGGCTACCCGTTATTCCTGGCCATATTAATAGATATACTTATCTGAACAATGAACGCCGGAAAAAAAACTTTACTTTTTTTCGGTACCATTTCCCTGCTCAATTGTCTGGTATAAATAAGGGGAGATAAACAGCCTTCGTTTACTATTGCCATCTTAAATGGAACATAACAACCGATTAGCATATTTACTGGATCGCCTGGCCACACATACCGCCACAGCAGCCGAACTGGATGAACTAACCGCATTGGTGGACCTGGATCAGCCCGGCGCTTCTATTAGTGAGGCGGAAAGCTGGCTGGAGGAGCATTACCCGGTATCCCTGCCTCCTTATGATCCACAGCATTGGATGCAGGTGGCCAACCAGATACTGATGTCCGATAAACTGGCCGCCGACCCGGTGATCAAACCTGCCGCCCGCGTACATTTCCTGCATCGCTGGGGATGGGCCGCCGCTGTTGTACTGGTGGTAGGCGCCGCTACCTGGTTCATCAGCCACCATCACAGGCAGTCGCCCGCCACTGTAGTGGCAGGCAAAGCCCAGCCGGATGCGGACCCCGGGAAAAATGGCGCCATCCTTACACTGGCCGACGGCTCACGCATGGTGCTCGACAGCGCCGGCAACGGCCTCATTACCCGGCAGAATGGTACCACCGTAGTACTGAAAAATAACGCGCTCCAATATACGCCGGAAAGCACCGGCGCCGGCGAAATGGAATACAATACTATTACCACGCCCAAAGGAAGACAGTTCCAGGTGGTATTGCCCGATGGTACCAAAGTATGGCTCAATGCTGGCAGCGCACTCCAGTTTCCCGTTGCCTTTAACGGGAAAGACAGGGTAGTGGAGCTTTCCGGGGAAGCCTATTTTGACGTGTCGAAAAATGCAAGGCAGCCCTTTAAAGTAAAAGTGCTGAAAAAAATGGAGATCGAAGTGCTGGGTACAGGGTTTAACGTAAACGCGTATACGAATGAACTGCATACATACACCACACTGGTGGAAGGGGCTGTCCGTGTATCCCTTGCCAATGGCGCCGGCAGCACGGTATTAAAACCGGGCGATCAGCTTAAAGCCGGCAACACCGACATGCAGGTAAGCCGCAATGCGGATATGGAAAAAGCCATCGCCTGGAAAAACGGACTGTTCAATTTTGAAGGCGTAAGCCTCAAAGAAATGATGCGGCAGCTGGAACGATGGTACAACCTGGAAGTTGTATACGAAGGAAATGTGCCGGATGTAAAGTTCTTCGGGGAAATGAGCCGGTCGCTGAAACTCTCTGATGTATTAACAGGACTGGAACGCTCAGATGTGCATTTCCGCCTGGAAGAAGGCCGCAGGCTCATCGTAATGCCTTAATAATTATTATTTATCCCGGATACCGTAAAACTGAAACACTATGCCTGAAATAAAAATGAATATCATCTAAAAGAACGGATCAACCGGCAAAAAAACCGGAAGTGCTACCAACACTTCCGGAAGGTTGCTGGCTGATTCAAAAACAGGTTTCGAGACCTCCATTTTTAACAACCAAACGTTGCAAATCTATGCAAAAAACTGCTTATTGGAGCCGATGGGACTTGCCGTGCCGGCTCCCGGCCAAAATGCTCCGGATCATGAGATTAACCAGTGTTCTCCTTCTTGTCATTTGCTTACATGTATCAGCCAGCACATTTTCACAGTCCATCACTTTTTCAGGAAAGGCGGTGCCCATGGAAAAATTGTTTCCCGCCATTAAAAAGCAAACCGGCTTCGTGGTATGGGGTAAATCTGAACTGTTGAAACAGGCTGCTACCGTTTCCGTATCTGTACAGGATATGCCGCTCATCAATTTCCTGGACCTGGTAATGAAAAACCAGCCGTTTAATTACAAAATAGCCGGCAATACCATCATGCTGTACAGCAAACCTCCTGCCGACGGTAGTGATGTACTGCCGGAAAAGGAATCGCCCGTAACGGGTCGTGTAACAGACAGCCTGGGCATTCCGCTGATAGGCGCTACCATATTGGTGACAGGCGCCAATCAATCTGCCATCACCAACACGGAAGGAAATTTTACTTTATCCGTTTCAGCAGGTAATGTACTCCGCGTCAGCTTCATAGGATATAAAACAAAAGAGATCACCGTTACACCGGCCATGCTAAAATCCGGTAACATAGGCAATATCGTGCTGCCGGTGATCACCTCCACCTTATCAGAATTAAATGTTACCGCCAACACAGGGTACCAGTCTATTCCCAAAGAACGCGCCACCGGCTCCTTCAGCGTAGTTACGGAAAAAACGCTTGGCGCCAGGATGGAAACAGGTATCATGGACCGGCTGGAAGGTACGGTGCCCGGTCTCTTTATGCAGAACGGCGCTGTTTCTGTACGCGGCCTTTCCACGCTCTACGGCAACCAAAGCCCGCTTTACGTGGTGGATGGTTTCCCTTATGAAGGGGATCTGAATTATATCAACCCGGCAGATGTGGTGAATGTAACAGTGATGAAAGATGCCGCCGCTGCCTCTATCTACGGTACCCGTGCCGCCAATGGCGTGATTTCCATCACTACCCGCTACGGCAGCGCCAGGAAGCTAACTGTGAACTTCAGCAGCACCGCATTTCTTACACCCATCCCGGATGCAGGTTACATGCACCTGCTTAACTCCCCGCAGATGGTAGACCTGCAGCAGGAACTCTTCAATAGCTGGCATCCTACCTACAATGATGCTATCAAACGCGCAGGCCAACCCAAAGTCATGGAAGCGCTCTATAACTATGAACAAAACCTTATCAGTAAAACAGAACTGGATAACACCCTCAATAATTTAAGGAACGCCAACGGTCAAAGCCAGCTGGAAGATCTGTTTATGCGCAACCGCCTGAAACAGCGGCATAGCTTCTCCGCCAGCGGTGGCAATGATATCCACCAATATAATATCATGATGAACTATACCGGCAACCGCGACTATGGCTTCCGTACCGGCAATGAAGATATCAACGTGGGTATGAGGGATAAAGTAAAAGTGTTTAAATGGCTGGATGCAGAGGTAGGCGCCAACACGAATATGCGCAAAGGCACCTTGCTGCGCGAAAGCCCGCAATCCTTTTACCGCAACATGCCTTACGAAGTGCTGAAGAATCCCGATGGCAGCAGTGCGCCATTCACCAAATTAAAATCCCCCTACGAAATAGAACGGCTAAAAAATCTTGGCCTGTACGACGAAACATTTAACCCGCTGGATGAACTGTACAAATCAGATCTTTCCTACTGGTCCAATTACTTCCGCCTGCAGGGCGGGTTTACCGTAAAAATAATCCCCGGGCTTACGCTGGATCTCAAATACCAGACAGAACGCGGCAGCAGCTACAATAAGGAATACTATACCTCCGATTCCTATTATGCCAAAAATATGATCAACGATGCGGCGCAGTTAATCAACGGTGAGCTGATAAAAAATGTGCCCGACGGTGGTCAGTTGTTTGAAACACGCGGCAACTCAAAATCATATACCGCCCGCGCACAACTGAACTTCGATAAGAGCATCCATGTAAAACATCACATATCGGCATTGGCGGGTATGGAACGCAGGGCGGTATCGCAATCCAGTACTTCCGTATTTAAAATGGGGTACAGCGATAATAACCTCCAGTTCCAGCCGGTAGATGAAATCGCCCTTGGCAACCTGAAAGGAACGGAATCGCTGGGCAGCACATTCTCCCTGAAATTCAACGACAGGAATAATTTCTATTATGGGGAAGATCGCTACATCTCCGCCTATGGTAACGCAGGCTATACCTACAATGGTAAGTATAATGTAACAGGAAGTGTACGTGTGGATAACTCCAATCTTTTTGGTACCGATCCCCGTTACCGCTACCTGCCCCTGTGGTCTGTTGGCGCCAGCTGGCGTTTATCGGAAGAAGATTTTATGAAAGGCATCAGCTGGTTGAACAGCCTGAGCGTCCGTTCCACTTACGGGCTCGGTGGTAACGTAGCCAGAACGGTAGGCCCTTACCTCCAGGCTTCTTCTACCTTCTTCTCTGAAGCCAATGCCACTGCTACGGATATCATTTACCCACCCAATAAATCATTGAGATGGGAAAAAACGGCAACTACCAATATTGGTGTGGATTTCGCCGTATTAAACAACCGTATTTCCGGGTCCATTGATTACTATATCCGCAAAACCAGCGATCTGCTGGGCGAAAAAGCCATTGATCCCACCAACGCTTTTCCCAGCGCCCTGATCAATTATGGCAGCTTAAACAATAAAGGCATTGAGCTGGCCCTCAATACGCTTAACGTTAATAAAAAGCATTTCACCTGGAGCAGCACGCTGGCCCTCAGCCTGAACAAAAACAGGATGACGGAAATAAACACGCGCGATGAAAATATTTATGGCCTCACCGGCGGCTACGGTGTAAACCGCATCGGTTATCCCATGGATGCCGTATTCAGCTTCAGATCCGCCGGGCTGGACCCTACCAACGGTTCCATGATGGTGTACGACGCATCCGGCAAAGTAGTAAAGAACTACGACCAGACTGGCACCATCGTAGCCAACATGACAGATATAAACGGCCTCGTATACAGTGGTACGCTTCGTCCGAAATATACCGCCGGCTTTACCAACAGCTTTACTTACCGCCAGCTTACACTGAGTATTATGATCATCGCCAATGGCGGTAATGTTATAAGGGATGTAGTGCCGCCTATTACCAACAATTTCCCCTCTGCTAACGTAGACAGCAGGGTAATGAATTTCTGGCGTAAACCAGGCGATGAAAAGATCCCGGGCATGCTGCCGGCTCCCGACCTGAAAGGTAATGGCGGCAACTATTACACACTTATCTGGTACGCGTCTGATCAGAACGTGCTCAAAGCAGACTACATCAAAGTAAGAGACATCGCGGTGTCTTATAATTTCGCATCTGCATTAACACGCGTCAAAAAATTATCTTCCGCCAAATTAACACTACAGGTGCAAAACCCTTTCCACTGGTACGCCAACTCCGTTGGAATTGACCCGGAAGCATATGACATCGCCAGCCAGTACGCCAACAGAACATTGCCGGTAATGCCTACCTACATGGCTGGAATAGATATCACCTTTTAAAACCAGGAAACATGAAGAAATTACATCTGTATATTATCGCCAGCATACTGATCCTATCCGGTTGCACCAAGTTCCTGGATATAAAACCAAAGGATAAATTTATACCGGTTACAGTAGCCGATTATGAAAATATGCTCAACTCGGGCACTGTTGTGAACTTTGGAGATTACTTCTGGGACCTGCTTTCGGATGATGCCTTCCTGCCGGAAGGAGAACCGGGTAATCTTTATTCCAAACAACAACTGTGGGGCAGGAAAATTTACACGTTCAACACCACTCCATATGAACAGGGCACCAACGATTATATGTGGAGCGAAGGCTACAAACGGATCTTCTACTACAACAGCATCATCAACAATATCATGGATGCAACGGAAGGAACGGAAGCCAACAAAAAAAACGTGCGTGCGGAAGCCCTCCTGGGGCGTGCTATGGAGCACCTGCAACTGGTAAATGTATATGCACAGCATTATGATGCAGCTACCGCCGCCACGGAAGCAGGTATTCCCATTGCATTGATAGCCGATATCAATGCAAAGTTTGTAAGGAACACCGTAAAAGAAGTATACGACCAGGTGCTCAGCGACGCCAATGCCGCCATTGCCGATCTGCCGGTAAAACATAAGCTCACAAAGTTCAGGGCTTCCAAAGCCGGCGGCTATGCGCTCCTTGCCAGAACCTATCTTTTTATGGGCGACTATGCCAATGCCCGTAAAAATGCGGACCTGGCGCTTGGCCTGCAGAATGAACTGGCTAATATGAATGATTATAAGATCATCATCCCGGGGCCGTTTCCCAATGTACCGGGGCAGCCCCTCGGCTGGACCGATATCCCCGATGCACAGCTCAATACGGAAACGATTGTAGCCAGGCATTTCCTCCGTCCGTTTGGATTGGGCATGGATGTTTGCGCCTCCCCGGAACTGAGCGCCCTCTTTACCAACGATGATAAAAGGTGGACGTTATATTATGCAGACGGCTGGCCGCCAGCGCCACCGTTCAATTACATGTCGAGGTACCAGGTGAAGATTTTCCTGCGGGGCGATTTCTACAGCAACTATCTCAATGTGCCGGAAATGTACCTGGTACGTGCAGAGTGCCTGGCCCGTGAAAATAATTTAACCGCTGCCCTGGCAGATATCAATAAACTGAGATTGAACAGGATCACACCCGCTGCCTACAAAGCCTTTACCCCAGCCGATTTTAGCAACGATGGAGAAAAAGTATTGCGCTTTGTGCTGGAAGAAAGAAGAAGGGAACTGGCCTTCACCGGGATGCGGGTCATTGACTTGAAACGGCTGAATAAGGAAACCCGCTTCCGGAAAACAGTAACACATGTGGCAGAAGGTAAAACCTACGAGTTGCTGCCCGGCAGTAATAATTACCTGCGCCAGCTGTGGCCCAACGCTACGGTGTTTAACCCGGACTGGCCGCTGAATCCATAAGTTATAGCTGTCCTCCCTGTTCCAATTCTGACGCCGGCAACCAGCCGGCGTCATTAACCTCCTATTGACTAATTCATTCAAACATGCAAGACAACATCGTTAAAATTGAAGGATTATCACACCGCTACAGTAAAGACTGGGCGGTGAAAGATGTGAGCTTCGAGATCAATAAGAAAGGCATCGTAGGATTACTTGGCTCCAACGGGGCTGGCAAATCCACTACCATGAACATTCTTTGCGGCGTATTGAGCCAAACCCGCGGCCAGGTATTGATTGAAGGCATTGATATGAGAACGCATCCTGAAGAGGCCAAGAAACGGATAGGTTTCCTCCCGCAGAATGCACCGCTCTATCTTGAACAAACGGTGGACGAATACCTCACCTTTTGCGCGCATCTCCGCCTCATTGATAAACGGCGCATAAAAGCCGCCGTGGATATTGTGAAAGAAAAATGCGGCGTGGCCCATTTCAGCAAAAGGCTTATCGGTAACCTTTCCGGTGGCTACCGCCAAAGGGTAGGCATTGCACAGGCCCTCATCCACACACCACTGCTGGTGGTGCTGGATGAACCTACCAACGGCCTCGATCCCAACCAGATCCTGGAAGTACGCCAGCTGATCAGGGAAATTGCCGCCGATCGCGCGGTGATCTTCTCTTCCCACATCCTCTCTGAAATACAGGCCACTTGCCAGGACATCATCATGATAGAAGGCGGTAAAATGGTGTTCAAAGACACAATGGAATCTTTTAATAATTACATCGAACCGGACAGCCTTATCACCACACTGGAAAATCCGCCACAGGAAAGCGAACTAAGGGCCATCAAAGGCATTAAAGACGTGGAATACTTAACGGAAAAAACCATTCGGATAAGATTTGAACCCGCTACGGAAATCGCGGAAAGCCTCGTGGAGATCAGCGTGCGCAGGAACTGGCGCCTGAAGGAGATCTCCCTGGAGAAAAGCTCGCTCGATGCCATCTTCGCCCAGTTATCCAATAAAAAATCTAAACCTGCCATACAGTAATGAAACTAGTTATCAGAATAGCCCGCCAGGAGCTGAGCCTCCTGTTTCACTCGCCGGTAGCCTGGCTCATCTTGATCGTATTTCCTGTACAAATAGGAATCGATTTCCTGCACTACATACAAATGATTGGTCGCGCTCAACGCATGGGACATCACTTTACGGATGTTACTTCCATGATTTTCGCCGGCCAGCAGGAAGGTTTTTATCCCGGTGTAAAAAACACGCTCTACTTTTATATTCCACTGTTAACAATGGGGCTCATCAGTCGCGAAACACATAGCGGCTCCATTAAATTATTGCTGTCGTCCCCCATCAAGGTAAGGGATATTGTACTGGGAAAATATGTAGCCATGATGGGATACGGCGCATTGCTGCTGGTCATCATTTGTTTGTACGGCGCTTCCGGTTCGTTCTTTATTGAGCATATCGACTGGAAACTGCTGGCCTCCGGTGCGCTGGGGCTTTACCTGCTCATTTGCGCGTATGCGGCTATCGGGTTGTTCATGTCGTCGCTCACCACTTACCAGGTGGTAGCGGCCATTAGCACACTGGCGGTACTGGCCGGCCTCAACTTTATTGGTGGCCTCTTCCAGGGCAACGATGCGGTAAGGCATATCACTTACTTTATGTCTATTTCCGGGAGAACAGAGCAGTTCATCTTCGGGCTTATCAGCTCAGAAGATGCCATCTACTTTTTCCTCGTGATAGGTTTCTTCCTTGCTATTACAGGCATGCGCCTGCAGGACCAGCGCGAGGCAAAGCCAACCTGGGTACGTACCGCAAGGTACCTGGGGCTGATCGGGCTATGCTTTCTCACCGGTTATATCAGTTCCCGCCCGTTCTTCACCGGTTATGTAGACATGACGGCTACCAAAACCCATACCCTCGGGCCACAAAGCCGGGAGCTGATCAGAACAATGGACAAACCGCTGAAGATCACCACCTATGTAAATATCCTCGATGATAATTACTACCTCGGTGCACCGGAGAAAAAAAGTGCTGATGAAAGGATCCTTACGCCTTACCGCCGGTTTATGCCCAACCTGCAAATGGAGTATGTGTATTACTATGATTTCGCTAATAATAAAAGTCTTTATAAAAATTACCCGGGAGAAAGCGACGCCGCTATTGCCAAAAAGGTAGCAGATATACAGGATCTCGACTACAAAAAAGTAATACCACCCGCACAGATCCGTAAAATGGTGGACCTGGGGCCGGAAGAAAACCGCCTGGTAAGGCTCCTGCAATACGGCGACAAAAAAACATTCCTGCGGTATTACAACGATATCATGATCTATCCCGGTGAACAGGAGTTTACCGCTGCACTCAAACGGGTTGTTACACCGGCTGAAATACCACTGGTAACCTTTCTCACCGGCAACGGGGAAAGAAGCATTACAAAAGCCGGCGATGCCGCATTCAGGATGTTTGTAAATGAACTCACCTTCCGCGGTGCGCTGATCAACCAGGGCTTTAATGTGAATACGGTGAACCTGGACAGTGCAGAGATTCCCGCTGCTACTTCCATACTCGTAGTGGCTGATCCTAAAACAGCTCTTTCCCCGGCGGCGCAGGCAAAGCTGGATCAATACCTCGGCAGCGGCAGGAACCTGTTCCTGATCACGGAGCCGGGATCACAGGAAGTACTGAAGCCGCTGTTAGCGCAGCTGGATATACAGCCAGGTGAAATGCCCGTACAGGAA
>JBCNPS010000015.1:0-28207 GCA_039593235.1 Chitinophaga sp.
AAAAAGGCACATCGCCATACCAGGCTGTGAGCTGGAAGTATGCGTAAGCGCGGATAAACCGGGTTTCCGCCAGGATACGCGCTTTCAGCGCAGGATCCATATTTGGTACGCGGTCTATGTTGGTGGTAACGGTATTGCACCTACGAATAGTAGTATAGTAATACGACCAGGTATCTGCTACCCTACCGTTGGCGCCATCGTAACCACCGTTGGCAATAGCGTTTACATTGATCAAACCGCCGCCGCTGTTATAGGCGTTATCACTCAGCGCCTCATCTCCAAAATAATAATCATCTTTTGAAAGATGTTCATAGCAGGCGGTCAATGCGTCGAGCGCATCCTGTGAATCGCGCCAGTAGGCAGTTTCGGTAAACTCCCGGGTGATCGGCTGATCCAGTTTACGGCAACTGAATAAAGTGCCGGCCACTAATATTGATAAAACTAATTTCTTCATACAATTGATTGTTTAGGCATCAAAACTTAACATCCAGACCAAAAGCAAAAGTGGCCGCATTCGGATAATTACGTCCTGCAATAGGATTGTAATTAGACATGGACAACTTATCATCAAACTGTGTAAACTCAGGATCTACGCCTATTTCACGGAAGCGTTTAGGCATGATCGTTATCAGGTTCTGGCTGGTGAAATATACCCGTACTCCCTGGATACGCGCCTTGTTCAGCAAAGATGCAGGCAGGTTGTAGCCCAGCTGGAAATTCTTCAGGCGCAGGTATTTGGTATCAAACAACCAGTAATCTGAATAAGCAAAGTTGTTGGCATCTGCGGCGCCGATAGTTACACGCGGATAGGTAGCCCCCGGGTTGGTAGGCGTCCAGCGGTCCAGGTGCTGTACCATCGCATGGTCTTCATTGTTGTGGAATGCCTCTACGATATCGCCTCTCAGGAATTGGGAACGCTTGCCCACGCCCTGCCAGAACATGTTAAGGTCGAAGTTTTTCCAGCTTACACTGTAGTTAAAGCCAAAAGTGTAACGGGGAAACGGATTGCCAAATACATAGCGGTCGTTTTCATCTATCACGCCGTCTTTATTACGGTCAATGTATTTTACATCTCCCGGCATTACCTGCTGGTTATAGGCAAACGGTACTTTAGGTGCGTTCTTTATATCATCCAGGTTCTGGTACAATCCATCGGATTTATAACCATAATAAGAAGCAATAGGAAATCCTTCTTTAATGATAAAGGTTACATCCGAACCACGTACAGATTCCTGGCCGAACTTAATCACCTTGTTCAGGTTATCGGAAAGATTAAAACCGAAGTTGTGATGGAACTGGCCGGTGTTAAGCCGGTAGTTGATAGCCAGCTCCCAGCCTTTGTTATTTACCTTACCCACGTTTTCCAGCGGAGCGGCAGTACCTGCAGTTCCCGGAACAGTCTGGAAAAGATAGATCCCGTCGGTCGTCTTATTAAAATAATCGAAAGATGCTGTTAAAGCGCCCTTGAGGAAATCCGCATCAATACCATAGTTGCTCATGGTAGAAATTTCCCACTGTAACAGGTCGTTGTAAGTGGAGAAAGTATTACCGGGTGCAATGGAATTATTGAAAGCATAGTTCGCATTGTTAATGCTTACCCTTGACAGATAGTTAAACCCTCCGATGTTGGAGTTACCCACCTGTCCCCATGAATAACGGAGCTTGAAGTTGCCGATACGGTCCTTTACTTCCTGCATAAAATCCTCGTCTGTTACGCGCCATCCCAGTGAAAACGCCGGGAAGAACTGCCAGCGGTGGCCTGGGGCCAGCTTGGAAGAACCGTCGTAGCGCCAGGTTATTTCTGCAAGATACTTATCGTTATAGGCATAGTTGAATCTTCCGAAAAGTGAATTCAGCGCATACAGGTTGGGATTGCTCATATCGTTATAAGTACCGATATCCCTGTAGTCGTAAGTACCGTCCGGCTTGGGAATATAACCCCCACCAATGGACCAGTCGTTGTCCAGGTTAGTAGTACCAAAACGATCGGCACGGAAGCCATAGCCTTCATTGATCGCATCGCTACGCACACCTACCTGGCCTTTTACATAATGTTTACCGAAAGTATTTTCATATTCTACAGTACCATATACGTTTGTGGTCAGATCCTTGTATTCGGAGTTATGCATTTCATTATACAACGGCGGTGTAGCAGTGGTATAATAAGGAGCGTAGGTAAATTTATTGATACGGTAAGCGGTGTTATCAATATTGTAGTTACCGGAAGCATTCAGGTTGATCTTGAAATGATCCGCCGGGGTAATTACCACATCAATTCCACCCATCAGGTTATCTACTGTTCTTAAGCGGTATCCGCCTTCGGCCAGTAAAGCCATTACGCTGTTGCTTGTTAATGGCGGCACCACCCAATTGCCGAGAGAATCCTTTACAGCTGTGGTACGCGGCACGCGCATCGCATCACGCATCAGGAAGCCGATATCGGATACCTGCGTGCGGTAAGTAGAACGGGTATAGGCGGCGTTACCGCTTACTTTCACATACTTGCTTACATCTACTGATACATTGAGGCGGGCATTATAACGTTTGTAATAAAAATCCTGCGGCACATATTTATTCTGGAGCATATTACCCTGATCAAGATAACCCAGTGACAACAGGTAGCTGCTGGTTTTACCGCCACCGCTTAAACTTAAATTATGGCTTTGCTGCGGGGTATACTTGCGGAGCATTTCTGTAAGCATGGCTGGTTCGGAGCCACGGTCGTGCCACGATTTAATATCTTCCGGCGTATACTGCGGTGTTTTACCGGAGTTTACCAGCGCTTCATTTTTCAGTGTCATGTATTGCCAGGCTTCCATCTGCCGGGGCAATGTGGTAGGCGTTTGCCAGCCATACATGCCGTTGTAGGTAACAGAAGGATGATCATCTTTCTTTCCTTTTTTAGTGGTGATATAGATCACGCCATTTGCTGCCTGTGAACCGTAGATCGCTGCAGACGCTGCATCCTTCAGTACAGAAATGGATTCCACATCGTAGGGGTTCAGGTTCTGCAAACCGTTACCACCGGCCTGTACGCCATCAATGATCACAAGTGGTGCATTGCCGGTTAAGCTACCTACCCCGCGGATGTTCATGGTCATTGGTGCGCCAGGTTCAGCGGTATTTTGCTGCATGATAAGGTTAGGCGCCTGGCCCTGCAACGCCTGGAACATATTCACTGCCGGCCTGCTGGTGATATCTTTTGAGTTAATGGTGCTGATGGAAGCCGTTACCTGTGTTTTCTTCTGCTGGCCATAAGCCGTTACCACAATTTCTCCGAGGTCTTTGGAGTCAACATTCAACATGGCAACAATGCTGGTTCTTCCGTTGATGGCAATTTCAGAAGACACATACCCTACCGAAGAAAATACCAGTGTGCCGTTGGCGGCGCTGGCGGGGATCTTCAGGGTATAATTACCTTCCACGTTGGTAACTGTTCCAATGCTCATTCCTTTTACGCGGATATTGGCGCCGGGAATAGTTTGGCCTTTATTATCCACTACGCGGCCAGTGATGGTAATATCCTGCTGCTGTTCAATGGTGGTAGCGGCGCCGCCATGTTTCAGGATAATTTTATTGGCGATAAATTCGTAGTTAATTTCCAGCGGCAGCAGGATCATCTGCAGCACATCGTCCAGTTTATTGTCTTTTACATTCAGCGATATTTTCTGCGCAGCCTTTATATCATCATTTGAATACACAAAAACCAGGGAGGTTTGCGCTTCAATTTTTTCCAGTACTGTAGCCAGGCTGGCATTGTCTACCTGTAAACTGATCAGTTGATTCATAGCCGGCGGTCTTTCCCGTTCCTTTGCCGGCTGATGTTGCACCTGCCGGCGTAACCCGGCTGCGTAGGCTACCTGCGCATGCAGATCCAGCACGCTCAGCAGCGATAAGCAGATTATCAGCGACAGGAAAGGCGGACGAAAAGAAGGCTTGTATAATACCTTTCTCATAACGTAGTGGTGATTAAAAATGAATAAATATTGGTGTTGGCTTGATGCTTATTATTCTCCTATAACTAATGTTGAATCGGTAATGCGGTAGTGGAATGCTTTTGATTTACTGAGATAGTACATAATATCTTCCAGGGAATTATTATGGAAAGCCCCGGTTAACCGGTACTGTTTTGGTGCGTTGGCTTCAAACTCTACACGCTTATTGAAATTGCGTTGCAGGCTGGCGCCGATCTCTTCCAGCGTGGCGTTTCTGAAAATAAGCCGTCCTTCCGTCCAGGCTTTATCTTCCGACCCGATGGTATTGCCTTTGATCAGTGTGCCGCTGCTGGCGGTATAGGTCACTTTTACATCCGGTGTAACCAGGATGGTATCACTGATCTTTTTTGTGTCTTCATAACGGGGAATGAAGGCTACCTTCCCTGTTACCACGGCGGTTTGCACCGGTTCATTTTCATACGCCCGTATATTGAAGGAGGTGCCCAGTACTTTGATGGTACCTTTTTTCAGGTGTATAATAAAAGGACGTTTGGCATTGGTGGCTACATCAAAAAAGGCCTCTCCTTCCAGGAAGATCTCGCGGCTGTCGCCCCGGAACTTTTCCGGGTAAGTGATCATACTTTCTGCATTGAGCCAGATCTTGCTGCCATCTGCCAGTTCAATAAACGACCGGGTAGCTTTTCCGTTGCTGCGTTTTACCCATTGTTCCCGTCCGGCATCCGGTGTTTTTCGTGTAGCGTTAAACAACCAGAGGGCGCCAACCGGTAACAATATGGCAGCAGCAACAGCAGCTACCCATTTCCATCTTCCGGACCTTTTAGGGCGCATCGGACGGATGTTAGTCGTTTGTTGTTTTATTTTAGACAGCGTTCGGTGCAGGGCCTGTTCTGTGCTTTCTGCCGATACCTGTAATGGATCTTCAAAATAGTGGTGGAGATGCTGGTATCTTTCCTTCAGTACCGGGTACTGTTCCAGCAGGGCGTCCAGCTCCGCCAGTTCCTCCCGCGTAGCTGCTCCCGCCAGTTTACGGGTCACCAGTAATACGAAATGTTCTTCGTTTATCATAAAATGGAATCGTGTTCAGAGAGAAGGACAGGTAACGGGGGGGAAACTACTTACAAGGTTGTAAAATATTTTTTCATGCTAATACAGCATCAGTGAAGATATAGCCAGCAGGATGATCAACGGTGGCAACACGCCTTTGTTTTTGCCGATAGCGCCCAGCCCTTCGTTCAGGCGCCGCATGGCGCGGAAAAGCTGCGTTTCCACAGTCCGGGGGGAAATATTGAGGATTTCAGCTACCTCCTTGTATTTAAAGCCGTCTTCCTTGATCAGCTGGAAAATACGGCGGCACTGGGCCGGCAGGGAGGACACGATCTGGTCCATTTTAAAACGCATCTCCTTCCATTCCAGGTCACGCTCCAGGTCAATGCTGTTACGCAGATCGGCGGTATCGGAGCCGGAAAGCGGCACAATACGCAAATGGGAATACTGTTCAAGATAATTAAGCGAATGATTTTTGACCGCCACAAAAAGGTATACCTGCAGGTTGGCTACCTGCTCCAATTCGGCGCGGCGGTTCCAGAGCTTAACAAATACATCGGATACTATCTCTTCCGCGGCTTCCCTTACATGTACATACCGGATACAGAAATGCAATAAGCGGTCGTACAGATGACGGAATAAACGGGCAAACGCCTGTTCATCATCATAACGCGCTATCTGCATCTGCCATTCACTAATCTCATCCATGTTCATGTGTATGCTAAAACGTTTTTGCTTAATGGACAAAAAAAACGAGAATCGGAGTTTCTCTTTTATTGTTCTGGTTGTTACTGTGAATCTTTGGTTGACATCAATATAATAACAATGTTATAAAAAAAGATCAATATTACCAATTATCCTTGCGCGGATTTTGTCTGACGCGAAGGCGATCCGCTATACCCAACCTTCCTTCACCGCGCGTACCACCAGCTCCGCTGCGGATTTAATACCCGTTTTCTTCAGCATGTTCTTACGATGCTTATCTACGGTAAGCTTACTGATATTTAAATGGATGGCAATCTCCCGGCTGGGCATACCGGCCAACACCAGGCGAAGGATTTCCTTCTCCCTCCTGGTAAGCACTTCCCTGGCAGGCGTAAACATCTTCCTGATCTCCACGTTGGAAAAAGACGGCTCCCCGTCCAATCCCACGAAAGACAACACAGGAGGGCCGCCTGGCTTCAGGTGGGTAATATCGGTATGCACACAGAGTGTACGCAGCACCGCGCCGGTTTCATCGTGCTGTATGCAGGTGGACTGCTGCAACATCCGCACATATTCGCCATTGGCCTTACGTACCCGCAGATCGTAACGCACTTTATATTTCAATACCTTTTCCGGTGGCAGCCGGGAAAAAAAATCAACCGCCGCCTGTTCAAACTCCAGGAAGCTGCCCACATCTTCCGGGTGGATGCGCAACATCATTTCGGTAATAGAGCACTCGTCTACCGTATATCCCAGCACATCATATACACAGGGATGCATGTAGTCAAGCTCCCCCCTTACTGCATTGAATATAAAATAATAACACTCCCCTACCTGGAAAAAGCTAAGTACCTTCTTATGTACTTCCATCTCCAGGGCCAGATCCGGCGGATCGCTCCGCTCAGACAGTATATTCCAGACCTTCCTGGTTTCTTCATAAATGCGAATCTTCATGGTACGAGGGAGATATATAATTAAACCGTAAACAGACCTGCTAACAAGCGACCAGGCGCCCATACCGGCAATACCGGTTAGCTCAACAAATTAAAAGATACGAAAACAATTGTGATACTAATGCATATCAGTGCCACGAGAAAAGTATAATCTGCTATTTGCTCCAGTCGCTCGCTCGTTTTCCCGTACCTGCTCTTCAGCGATAAAAAGGATAACAGGCAACTCGCCATCAGCAATATGGCGGCTATACCGGTGCAATCATCTATAACGGTGGCATGGTTAAATCCCGCTACCTTAATAGAGGTTAGCACAATCAGGCAAAAGCCCAGGAGGTTGGTGGAGGTGTTCAGAATGTGGGGCGACTTACTTTGATTTGCCATATCCTTATTTTTTGTTAATCAGCTTTTAACAAAGCATTGGTACCACAAATGAATAAATTTTGTTGATAGTTTAGCCCGCATAGAGCAGATCTTATGAAAAAAATAACACTTCTAGCACTGTGTTTGCCCACGTTCGTGAATGCCCAACCCGCAAAATATATATTGGATGGCAAACTCACCAAACAGAACGGACCTGTTAAAATATACCTCAACAAAGTGGTTAATGAAGCCCTGGTAGTAGATTCTGCAGAAGTACAGAACGGCGTATTCCGCTTTGAAGGCACTGTTGAAGGCCCTATGCGCGCCATGCTTATCCTGGACACCAAAGGAGGTGGCATGAACTTCATGGAGCTTCCTCCAGATACAGACACCAGGATCTTTTTCCTCGAAAAAGGAACCATTAAGGTAACCATAAACGGACCAGTGAGCAAAGCCCGTATCTCTTCTCCCATCAACGATGAAGAAGTTTACTTTAACCAATCCATGAAATCTGTTCTCAAATCGATCCGGCAGTTGTCAAAAGAATACAACAGGGCGTCCGCTGCTAAAAAAGAAGACAAAGGATTCCAGCAGCAACTAGCCCTGCGCTACCAGGTATCGCGCGAAGCCCAGAAGCTGCTCCAACACAAATATATCGCGGAAAATCCCTCCTCCTTCTACAGCCTCATGGCACTGGAAGAACTGGCCGGCCTGGATGTGAACCCCGATATGATAGAACCTATCTTCCTTAAATTATCAGAAGAAGTACGCAACACCACAGAAGGGAAAGCCTTTGCCGCGGAAATTGCCCGGGCCCGGAACCTTACAGTAGGGTCAGACGCTCCCGACTTTGAAGTACCGGATATGAACGGGAAAATGGTACGGCTGTCCGACTTTAAAGGTAAAACCGTATTCCTCGATTTCTGGGCCTCCTGGTGCGAACCCTGCCGGCGCGAACACCGCAAGATCCTGGAAGCCTATAACCAATTCAAGGATAAAAACTTTACCATCATCAGCATAGCACTGGACCCGCCGGCCGACCGGAAATATTTACTGGAAGCCATTAAAGAAGACAGCATGGTATGGACCAACCTGGCCGATCCAAAAATAGACAGGAACCACGCAGCCAGGGTGTATGGCGTGAAAGCCATCCCACAAAACTATCTCATAGATTCTACCGGGATGATCTTTAATAAAGACCTTACAGGTGAATCACTCTACCAGCAATTAAACAGTTTACTGAACAAAGAGAATGAGTAAAAAAACATACATTTGCCCTTGTTAGTTATAAATACAATTTATTATAAATATATAATACATGGACAAACAGCCCCTTTTTTGGGCCGCTAATCTGAAATTATTACGGACAAGAAAAAAGATCTCCCAACAGCATTTATCCGGCCTGCTCGGATTGAACCGGAACAAGATCACCGCTCAGGAAAGCGGTAAAACACGCAATCCCCGGATGGAAGACCTGGTGCTGATTGCCGGCTATTTTAAAATAGACCTGGACCTTATGATTAAAACCGACCTGTCGCGCCTCACGGAAGAACAACTCCTGGAGCTGGAGGCAGGGAATAAAACAGATCTGACAGGCAGGCATATACGTATTCTTCCTATTACGGTGGACAATAGCAACGAGGAAAACATGGAATTTATACCGGCGCGCGCCAGGGCAGGCTACCGCAGCGGCTTCAGCGACCCTGATTTTATTTCAGCGCTGCCAAAGTTTTCCCTGCCGGACCTGCCCAGGGGCAAAACCATCCGTATGTTCCCCATCATCGGGGATTCCATGGAACCGATCCCGGATGGCAGCCACGTTATTGCGCAATACCTGCAGGACTGGTCGCATTTGAAAGATAATACCGCCTGCATACTGGTACTGAAAGGAGGAGAAGAGGAAATTGTATTTAAAGTGGTAAACAACCACATTAAACAAAACGGTACCCTATCGCTTCATTCGCTGAACAGTGAGTATGAACCGTTCACCGTGGCTATTGAAGAAGTACTGGAGATATGGACTTTCATAGGTTATATCTGCAAACAGTTCCCCGAACTGAATTAGGGGGAAGGCTACAGCCCTCCCCTTCGCCTATAGTAACGTAACCGCATATACGATCTTTGCATAGTTATCTGCTTCATACAGCACTCCAATATGCCGGTCGTCTATCTTTACAATATCGGAATAGGCGGCATAACTTGGCGTTGCCTTTCCACTGTTGGCAATCACGTAAGTTCCGGGCCAGGTACGGCCTTCATCATAACTGATGCGCAACGTAAGATTATCGCGCGTGGCAGTATCAGCGGCATTGCAAAAAGCCAGTACCGCTTTCTTTTTCTTCCAGCCAATAGTAAGCAGGCTTCCTTCGCAAACCGGATCGGGCAGCTGTGTATCCGTATAGGTGCTGCTCCAGGTAGCGCCGCCATCGTTGCTGATCCCTACCAGGCGGGCTTTTACATCTCCCCGTTGATTACGTGCATTGATCATCAGTTTTCCGTTAGATAACTCTGCAGCAGTAGCTTCATTGGAACCGGGCATTGGCAGGGTGCGGCCAAGATGAAAAGTTTTTCCATGATCATCTGTATAGTACCCATGTGCACTGTAGTCCTCAAACCGCTTCTTCGGGTTACCGGCGGAGTGATTGGCCGCTACATAAATACGTCCTTTGTATTTACCGCGACTGAACTGCATGGCATGCCCGGGTGTGTTGGCATAGCTTCTCCAGTCCTCCTTAAAGTTATAAGCCGCATTCACCGCAGGCTGGTTGGGCCGGTGTACCTGCGTGGTAATATTCACCGGCGCCGACCAGGTGGCCCCGCCATCGGTGGAAGTAATATACCATGCTTCCCGGTATCCCTTTCCTTTCCGCACTTCTCCTTCATGATTATTGCCGGTATTATAGAAAAGGAAAATGCGCCCCGCCGGGTAAGCAGGATCCGTTACATCCACCACAGGGGCAGGATTGCCGGCCTGCATGGCATCGTAATCAACGATCTGCGTTAAGGCGGACCAGGTTTGTCCCTTGTCCTTACTGCGTTTCATCACGATATTAATATCTCCGAAATCATCTGAATCTTTTACCCGGCCCTCTGCAAAAGCCAGCAGTTGCCCGTCCGGCAGGGAAATGATGGCCGGAATGCGGTAACTCGCATGCCCTTCTTCGCCTGAAACAAATACAGGTACGGGCTTCAGTTGTGCGGATACGGCCGTACAGCAACAAATAATAATGCCAGTCAGTAAGTGTAATGCTCTCATATAAGTTATTTTTTCTTTGATAGATGTGAAGCCAGTATTTGCTGGCAATACCATTCCTGCCTCGGCAAATGAAACGGTCCCTTAAACATGTTTCCCTTAGCGGTTTGTGCAATACGGCCATCACGATGCAGGTAGCCGTACCATTCACCATTTTCCTTATCATGAAAATGCGTATAGGCGTAATCGTGCACCATCCGGTGCCAGGTGGCGTACTTTTCGTTCCCGGTTACCAGGTAAGCCAGCAGGGTGGCAATAATGGCCTCGTTATGCGGCCACCAGAACTTCATGTCCTGCCAGTACTCCTGTACAGGTTTATTATACACGTCCCTGAAATACAGGATCCCGCCATTAGTTGTATCCCATCCACGCTCCCACATATAGTCCAGCATCCGGCAGCCGAGGTCTGTCAGGGCGGGATCATTGTTACGGTACCTTGCTTCCTCCAGGATAAACCACGCGCCTTCTATGGCATGTCCCGGGTTCAGAGTGCGGCCGTCAATATGATCAATAATACTGCCGTCCGGCGCCACCTGTTCCATCACGCAACGGATATCATCTTTCACAAAACTGGCAGCTATCTCTTCTATCCACCTGCTGATCCATTCATCGCAACGATCGTCGCCGATAGTACTGCGCAACTGCTGGGCCGTGTTGATCATAATCATGGGCACACCTATTCCTTTGGCAGGACGCGTATCTGTAAATTTGGGGCTGAGTAATCCCGGCGTGGTGGCATAGGTAATACATTGCCCGAATAAATGACGCGCTTCCTGCGCCGCCGCAGCATCGCCGCTGGCTTGTGCATAGGCCGCCATAGCGATCACGGCAAAGGTTTCGGAAAAGAAATAGCGCCGCTTGCGGATCGGGCTGCCGTTCCTGGTTACGTGGAAAAACATCCGGCCGTCGGCATCAAAACAGTACTTCTTTAAAAAATCATATCCCAGCCTGGCGCCTTCCAGCCATTCCGCTTTCTGTTCCACCGTATTATACAAAGTAGCCAGCAGCCAGGTTGCACGGCCCTGTATCCACACGGCTTTATCGTCGTCAAGCAGGCTGCCGTCGGCATCACGCATCAGCAAAAAACCACCATAATCCCTGTCGAACGAGCGCGGAAACCAGAATGGCACGGTGTTGCCCAGTAACTGGTCCCGGTAAAAATCGTGTAGCCGTAACAGTTCTTCCCCGTTGTATCCCATATCATTGTTCATTTAAGTTTAAAGTAAAATTGGGTGCCGGTAACCCGGCCTCATTCAGCAGGTTAGCCCTGGTAAATGGTTCATGGCCGTAGCTCACCTTCACTGCAGTGCTATACGCAGGCAATGGTATAATTATTTTGTCCTGTGCAATGATTGCCTTCACCTGCTGCACACGGCCTTTATCATCTTCCACTACAAAACCCCTCAAAGCATTACCATCACTGGTTTTCAGCTGCTTTCCCGCATAGCGGAAAGCGATCTTTATTTCATGCTTACTAACGGTTGCCTTCAAAGGCATAGGGCCATATGGCACTACCTGTTGCTGCTGGTAGGTAAAATGCAGCGCCAATGCAGCCAGCCGCTCTCCTACTTCTTTTTTCCGGCGGGGATGCACATTGGTACTGTCGCCCATATCGCTGCTAACGGCCATGCCTGAACGGGGGATCTTTTTCAACAGCTCCAGCTGGTGCTCCCTGAAAACCGGCCAGGAAGGGCGATTAATGGAAGATAACTGTACATAGTAAAACGGGAATTGCCTGTTCCATTGTTTACGCCAGCTGCTCACCAGTGCCGGCAGTAACAGGTCGTGCTGCTCCACGTTATGGGTATTGCTCTCTCCCTGGTACCAGATCACTCCCTGCATGGGATAGGCTGTGAACAGCCGGATACCCGCCTCGTAATTATAACACGGATCATAAGGGTGCCGCTGCAGTGGGGAAATGCTGTTCTTCAGGTTGGTGTCTGCCCGTTGCCGGCACCAGGACTGGTAAAAATCGGAGCTTCGCCAGCGGTACAATTCATCGGTCAGTGAGGCATCCTGCTCCATGGTGAAGCGGTCAATCCACGACTCGGTAGTAGATCCGCCCACCGCCACTTCAATAATGCCTACCGGCACTTTCAACGTTTCCTGTACCTTGTTGGCGAAAAACCAGCCTACGGCCGAAAAACCCGCAGCAGTAATGGTATCGCTTATTTCCCAGCTGCCGGAGAAATATTGCAGCTGGTTAACTTTCCGCAGGGTGGCAGTATCCCATGCCACGTTATCAGTGGGCGCCAGCGGTTTCATATGCAGTAAACGGATGTTGGGATTGTTTCCGCATCTCCTGTCAGTTACATTGCTGCGGGAAGGCGTTCCCTGTGATATATTCCCCAAAGGATTGCTTTCGCGGCCTCCACTGCGCAATGTAGCTCCGTTTAAGGGCGCTTCCTGTATCGCATCCTTCAAAGGGAAAGCCATATTGGATTGGCCCGAGCAGATCCATACTTCCCCGATCATCACATCTTCCAGTACAATCACTTTACGCCCCGTGGAAACCTTTACTCGATATGGGCCACCGGCTTCCATTGCCGGAAAGGATATTTGCCAGCGCCCCTGCGCATCAGCGTGTATACGTCCACGTTGTATACTGGTATCTTCAGCGTGCAACCGTTCACGTTGTATATCTTTTCCAGGTGCCATACCTGCGTATAACCGTTTACGTTGTTCCAGCAGCTCCACGGTTACTTCTTCTCCTTCATCCGCCTTGCCATACAACTTCAGCGGCTGCCGGCGTTGCAAAACCATATGGGAAGAAAAAGGCGCCGCCAATTGCAGGCCGCCATACTTACCGGTAATACGGCTATATACTGTTTGTGCAATGATAGCGGCCCCGGTGGTATCGGGATGTAAAGCGTCCGGGAATAGTTCAGGATGCGCGTATAGCGGGGTATGCAAATCAACCAGCCCAACCTTGGCTGTCTTTGTTATCCGTTCAATTGCAGACTGAATTTGCCAATACCAGTTGCGGGTGCCTGATTTAAAACGGGGATGCTCATGGAATACAGGTGTTAACCGGCAGACAAACACTTTTACCTGCGGATTTACACGGCGTATGGTATCAATGAGCGCATGATAATCCGGTATAAACTCATCCCTGTGATCGGGCCAGTCGCGCGGATCAGTATCATTCAGCCCCAGGTGAATAATTGCTATATCCGGTGCAAAATGCAACATCTCCGCAAAGGCGGAGGTGGTATCGTATGCCCGGTGACCATTCTTCAGCAAAGTGCTACCGCTTACGCCAAAGTTCTTCACCTGGTAACCGGCGCCCAGCAGCTGTTGCAGCCGGGCGGGATAACTGTTCACTTCCCGGTTGGGCAGGCCATATCCGTAAGTAACGGAATTACCTATGCATGCCACTTTCAGCGGCGGCTGCCTGCCAAACGCAGAACTGCTGCAAAGCCACAACAATACGATCAGCCAAACCTGTTTAACACTGTTTACTTTCATGAGGAATATACCGTTAAACCAGTAATGTCTTTTCCTTTTCCTGCCAGCAACAGGCTGCATATGTAACCGAAGAACATACAGCTAACCAGCCCGGTAAATGCATACAGCAACAAGTGTATTTGTGTAAAATACTGTACCCCCAGCTGGGTAATGCAGCTGATCAGCATTCCTGCTACCACACCCGGGCCATTGGCCTTCCGCGTAAATATTCCCAGCAGGAAAACCCCGCCAATACAACCTGTGAATAATCCCAGTATGGTATTGAACTTGTCCCACAGGGAGCTTACTCCTTTCTGCGCCATATATAAAGCAATACCTGTAACAAAGATCCCCAGCAATAGGGTAGCCAGCCGTGCAAAAAACAAGGTCTGTTTTTCGTTTACCCCTGGCCGTAGTTTTTTATAAAAATCGGTGGTAAGTAACGTGGCTACACTATTCATACTGGCTTCGGTGCTCGACATGGCCGCCGCAAAAATACCGGCAATCAGCAACCCTGAAATACCGGGCGGCAGCTGACTTACAATATACCACGGGAAAATGTTATCCGGATCGTTGAGCGAAAAATTGATCTGCCCTGGCTGCTGCCTGAAAAACAGGAACAATAGCGTACCCAGGCTGAAAAACACCAGTGTGGAAGGCAGCGTGAGCCAGGCGCCCAGTTGCAGGCTTTTAGCAGACTCCTCCGCTGTTTTAGTAGTAAGATAACGCTGTACCGTGGTTTGATCGGTACCATAAGTAACGAGATTGATGGCCAGGCCGCCAACCAGTACCACCCAGAAAGTGGGCTGTGTAAGGTCAAAGCTCATATCAAATACTTTCAGCTTATCGTACTGCAATACGGTATGCCATGCCTCACCGGCATGGTGCAGGTGAAAGGGAATATAAAACAGGCAGAATAAAGCGCCGCCAGCCAGGATCAATACCTGTATCACTTCCACCCAGATAACAGCTTCTATGCCGCCCTTCACAGTGAAGAAAATGCTGACCGCGCCAATAAGCAGTATGCAGATGTTCACGTTGATACCGGTTACCAGGGTGAGCGCAATACTGGGCAACAGCACTACAATTCCCATCCGCCCCAGCTGTAGCAATACATACAACAACGACGCCACCAGGCGGGAACCATAGTTAAAACGCCGGTCGAGGTACTCATAGGCCGACGTTACATTCAACCGCCGGTAAAAGGGAATAAAGAAACGGACAATCACCGGCATGATCATGATAATGGTCATGAGCATGAAAAAGTAGGTCCAGTTGCTGGCGTAGGTTTTGGCCGGAATACCCATAAAAGTGATGGCGCTGAGCTTGGCGCCGAAAATGCTGATACCTGCCGCCCATTGCGGGATACGCTGCCCTCCTTTAAAATAATCGGCCGTGGTGGTTTGATGCGCGGTGAAAAAATACCGCGCTACCGTCATGAGCAGGAAGCAGGTAATAAGCACGGCAATATCCGGCCATGAAAAGAACTGCTTCCGGGATGGTATGCCCTGTGTAATAGCGGGAGTACGCACACCGGCTCTTACTTCGCCTGAAGGTATAATAATATCGTTGCCCCAGCGTACAGCCGTGGTAGTTACCTGCGCGGCAAACGGCAATGTATCTGTGGCAGTCCATACATCAGTGATGGTATTGTATAGCAGCACCTCGTTACTGAAGCCGGGGTGGCTGCTTTGCAGCGCTGCTTTCTCTTCGTTGAGGCGTTGCCGTTTTACGGGGTCCGGCTCCTTCCCGGCAGCGGCTATCAACGCTTCCACGCGTTGAAAGGTGTGCCCTTTATCACCGCCAAACAGCAGCAGGTAGCTGGCCCCCGTAGCAATACCGGTACCGGCAGATAACGCATAGGGTAAAGGTGCGCAGGCATGCCATTGCCCGGTGGCCGGATCGTACCTGCTCACCTGGTTGTACAGGTTGCTGGTATCGCCGGTATTATGCTTACGCCCGCCGGCCAGGTATAAACAGGCATGATCACCGTTGGACTGTGACAGCAAAACGGCATGTGATACCGGCTGTGGCAGTAATGGCAAAGCCCTCCATCCGGCCGCCGGTTGCCGTATATCCAGGCTTAAAAACTGTGCGGAAACTCCTGTCGGAGTTTCTCCACCGGCGAGATACAAGGTGTTGTCCTGCAGGGCAAGCGCCGCATTGCTCACCTGCTCCGGCAGATCCGGCAACGCAGTAATGTGCAGTTTATCGCCATTCCATTGCAGCAATAGTACTTTTCGTACAGGCCCCCCCGTTGTTTCTCCCCCGGCGCATACTACGCCCAGTGGCGTACTGCAGCTGGCGCCATAGGCAAGGGGAAACGGCAGGTGATATACCTGACCGGTGTTAGTCACATGGCCTTTTTCATCTTTCCGGAAAATATATACTTCGGTATAATACTTCTTTTTCCCACCTTCCCAGGGCATACCATCCGGGAAATTGGCGCCGCCGCCAATCATCAGTACATCTCCGTGGATACCGGCCACAGCGCCTGCCAGTCCTGGTTGCGGAACGCCTGCTACAGCAGGCGGCAAAGTAGCCGCCTGCTGCCAGTCGATATGGTTCATTTTCTTTTGCTGTGCCATCATGCAGAATGCAGATAAAAGTATACCGGTGATACAGATCAATCGTTTCATATTACAGTTCCCCCGCTTTTTCAGACAGCGGTTGCACTGATTTGTACCCATCAAACGCTAACGCATGCACGTCTTTACGGAATAACTCAAAATCGGTGGCGCTCATATTCCTCACCGGCAGGCGAAACTCGCCACAGTCAACGCCCACCAGTTTCATATAGGCCTTACCGGTAGCAATGCCGCCGTATTTACCCAACAGCCGGATCATGTCTATCGATTGCTGCTGCAGTGCCTGTGCGGCAACGAGGTCGTTGTTTTCAAAAGCACGGATCAACTCGTGGTACAAAGGAGCGGCATAGTTAAAAGTGCTTCCTACCGCGCCTTTTGCGCCAATAGCCAGGGCGGACAACATATTCTCATCCCTGCCCCAGAGCATGTCGTAACGGCCGTTCTGATAACGCATACACGATAGGAAATCCATGAAATCTTCATGGGTATATTTAATCCCGGCGAAGTTGGGGATCTGCCCGTCTATGGCCTGCAAAAGATCTGTCATGGCATAACTGCCGCCGGTAAGCACTGGGATATGATAGTAGTAAAATGGCATACGCGGTACCGCCCCTGCTACTACCTTGCAGCATTCTGCCAGCATTTCCACACCGGCCGGTTTAAAATAAGAAGGCGCTGTAAATGATACGGCATACAAACCCAGGGAATACGCATACCTGGCCAGTTCCACGCAATCGGCAAGAGAAGTGCCTCCCACCAACAGCATCACCTTAAAGGCAGGATCTCCTTTTGTACAGGCGGCCCAGGCTGCCGCTACCTGTTTTTTCTCTGCGGTGGTCATAGATACACCCTCCCCGGTGGACCCGCAGATAAAGGCGCCTGTCACCTTGTTTTGTTTGAGGAAACGATAATATTGCGGGATCACGTCGAGATGTAGTGCGCCGTTTACATCCATTGGTGTAAACGGTGCGGCAATCAATCCTTCCAAATGCTGAATCTTCATATACTGATTTTATAAAGTACGGTGTAATGATGTAAATGCTATCCGCTAGAATGCAGGATAGCCCGGGTTTTGCACGAGTGCACGGTTGTTGGTTAAAGACGATCTGTCCACAGGCCAGAGCAGTTTATACGACTGCGACGGCAATACGGTAGTATGTTCATACACATAGTTATCGCCCATTCTGCGGAGGTCATACCAGCGTTTTCCTTCGAAAATAAATTCCAGCAGCCGCTCCTGCAGCAATGCTTCTTTAGGATCCGTATCAGTAGCCTGGTTGGGATATGCCAGCGCCGGTGCGTAACTGGCGCCGTATGCACGCTGTCTTACCAGGTTGATTTCTGCAGCTGGATTTTCGCCCAGTGCCACTTTGGCTTCTGCGAGCAACAGCAGCAGGTCGGCATAGCGGTATATGGGAAAATCGTTCGTATACTGGCGGGCGCCTGCATTCTGTTCTCCCTTATATTTGGAAACAAAAGCACCGGCTATCACATAATCAGCGCCCGCTTTACTGTATGCAGGCTGAATAGTGGCCCACTTGCGGCTGTCGGTATCACGGTATTGCCTGAACGTAGCGATCTTTACCGGCGCACGCAGCAAGCCGCCCCAGTTGTCGGTGGTTACGTTAAACTGCCGGTTGCCTACAGAATCATAGAAGTTGGCGATCAAACCCGACTGCGGTACAAAAGACCCTGGCACAAACCCAATGGTAGCTTCATTCAGGGCATACCTGCTGGCGAAAATAATTTCGTTGTTACCCTTACCGGAGGAAGCAAAAACATCTGCAAAATTATTGAGCAGGGTGAGCGAGGGAACATTGGTTTGTATATCTGTTAACGCTGCTTTTGCAACGCCTGCATCTGTGGCGCCACCGCCGCGATAGCTGGTCCACAGGTATACTTCTGCCTTCAGCATTTGCGTAGCAGACTTCGACCAGAAGCCTTTGTTGCTCCTGAAGGAATAATCAGTCCCAAAGCTGAGCGCAGAACTATCGATATCGCTTTTAATCTGTTTCATCACTTCCGTTTCGCTGGCTGCCGCCTTCGCAAGATTAGCTACGTCAATAGAAGTAAGCGGCGTTGTTTGCAATACTACTTTACCCCAGGAGCGCAGCAACTGGAAATAATAGAAAGCACGCATCCCATAGGCTTCTCCGAGGTAATAGGCTTTATTGGCAGCGGATACCGGGTTGTTGCCACTCAGCTTTGAGATCAGCAGGTTAAGCTGCGCGATATTTACATAAAAGTTGCCAAAGTTGCTCACGCCCGGCTGATCAAGATCAAGGGTTTGTAACCACATGCGCTCCAGCCCCTGCGAGGCTTCCCCGGTAAAGCTGGCGCCGCCGGCAATTTCAGGACCATAAATATCTGCACGCATTTCGCCGAGCGATTGCATGGCCCCGTTATCAGCCCTGAACTGCGCATGTACGCCTGTTACAAAAGCATCAAACTGTTCAGGCGTTTTCCAGAAACTTTCATCGCTGATATTACTCACCGGCGTAAGATCCAGTTTATTGGAACAACTATTGAATAATACAGCTGCTCCTATGATAGCAAGCAGGATGGTGATATTCTTTTTCATATGATAATGCATTTAAAATCTTAGAAAGAAACCTGTACGCCTAACACTACCGACTTAGGCGTTGGGTAAGTACCCTGGTACACACCGCTGATAGCGCCGTTGCCATCTACCGGCGGCTCGGGAGAAGGACCGCTGAACCCGGTGATATAAAAAAGGTTATTTAAACTTCCGTATATGCGTGCCTGTGAGAACACTTTGGTTCTTGATAAAAGATCTTTCGGAAAGTTATAGGAGAGCGTGATCTCCCGGCAGGCCAGGTAATCGCCTTTCTCATAGAAACGGCTGTTGTTGCCATTCAACACGGCGCTTGCATTATTGGCCCGTGTATAATTCTGTTTCGATCCGGCCACCTGGTCGGCGAAATATACCTTCGGAATATCGGTACTTGTATTGGTGGGCGACCACGCATTTTTCTGCATCTCCAGGTAATTGAAAGTACCCTGGTAGTTACCCAGCGTACGCGCAATCAGGTCGTTGTATACCGTATGCCCGGTGGCAAAATCAAAGCGGCTGTAAAGGGTAAATCCTTTATAGGAAAGATTCGTGGAAAAACCGCCGGTCCATTTCGGGTAGATATTACCGAGATACACCTGGTCACGGGAATCGATGGTATCATTCCTGTCTACATCCTTCCAGTTTACATCGCCCGGCGTAATGCGGCCATTGGCGCCGGCTGCAAGGTTGGGGCCTGTTATTTTTGCTACAGCGTCGTAACGGTTGCCTGCTATATCAGCTACTTCCTTCTCATCTTTAAAAACAGATTCCTGTTGATACCCGTAAATGGCGCCCAGTGTTTGGCCTTCCTGGTAACCGCCTACCCAGATCACTTTTCCGGACGACGGATCAAATACCTGGAGCCCTCCCTGCCGGTTATTTTCATTACCGTTATATGGCAGCTTTAATATTTTGTTCTTTACAAAAGAAGCATTGGCTGTTACCGTAAGGGTAACGCCGCTTTTAGTATTCAGTACGTTTGCATTCACAGCTATCTCATATCCCTTGTTCTGATAGGTACCAAGATTGGTGCGGAAGGTGCCATAACCTGCATAAGACGGCAGCGGGATATAGGTAAGCAGGTCGCTGGTTTTGCGGTTATAATAATCGAACAATACGGTGATCCTGTTATCCAGGAAGCCAAGGTCCGCTCCTACATCCGTGGTTTTACTTTTCTCCCATTTCAGGTCGGGATTTACGGGAGAAGTGTTCAGGAACCCTGCCTGCCCGTTGTAATTGGTTTGCAAACCGTATACACCCTGTACTTCATACCGGCCAAGCCCCGCCACGTTTCCGTTCACACCATAGCTGATGCGCGGCTTAAAAGTGGATACATATTTATTCAGTCCTGCATTGGTATAGAATGCCTACTGGTGCATATTCCAGCCGGCAGACATGCCCGGGAAAAAACCCGACCTGTTCTTCTTTGGCAAACTGGAAACGGCATCCTGGCGAAACACCGCGGTGAGCAGGTAACGCTGGTCGTAGTCGTAGTTCAACCGCCCGAAAGTAGATACGATGCTGTATTGTGAGCGGGTGCTGAAATTAGTACCGGGTGTAAACACCGTAGAGGCGTTGGCGGTAGGAATATCATCTGTAGGCGCGCTTTGCCCTGCTACCTGCATGGCGAGCGATTTCACGCCAAAATATTCTGCACCTGCCATCAGGTTCACATTATTTTTCCCGGCAAAGGAACGGGTATAGTTGAAGATACCGTTGTACTGCTGCTGGAAATCCCTTGTCATACCGGCTATCGCATCCCGTTTGGTATTGCTGAAAGAAGGCGGATTGGCAAAGATGTTTGCATAGGTTTGGGTGGCCGACTGGAACGACTGGTTCACTTTCTCTTCCAGGTAGCCGCTGGCGGTGCCTTTAAAGAACAGTCCCGGCAGGAGGTCCCATTTTGCGGCGGCATTCACGCCAATGCGGTTTGTTTCCGCCGACCGCTGCAGCTTACCCAGCCAGTATAAAGGGTTACCATCAGCGACACCGTTGCCCGGGTTAGGTTTTGTTTTAGCCTCATCCAGCCAGGGATTGAAAGTAGGCCATATGGCCATGCTCCTGTAAAGGGTATTTACATCGCCCGCAATAGCGCCGGTTTGAGTAGAAGTAGAAAGGGTAACACCTGTTGTTACTTCAATATTGGGTTTTACTTTATAAGACCCGTTAAGATCACCGGAGTAACGTTTATAGCCGGAGCCTACTATCACACCGTCTTCTTTATAATAATCAAAGCTGGCAAAATATTTTCCTTTGTCGTTGCCTCCCGTTACGTTCACATAATGATCCTGCGTATAAGTGTTCCTGAATACCAGGTTTTCAATTTCGCCGCCATGATCTTTGAAGATGATGGTGCCGCCGTAGGGATCTCCTACTGTATCCCAGCCCTGGCCCAGCAGGCTGCTGTTTGCCGTGTTGTAGGGACGGATATCAAAAGATGCGAGGTCGGCTACGTTAGTGGAAAGGCCCAGGCCGCGGGAAGAATTTACCTGTGCCAGAGTTCTGCCGGAATTGAGATAACCGAGGCGGGTATAGTAAATGTAGTCCTTTGCATTCATGTATTGGTATCCCTGTCTTTCCTGGTTATAGCCGCCGGTGAATTTGTACGACACCTGCGCAACGCCTGCCTTACCCTGTTTGGTAGTGATGAGGATAACGCCGTTGTTGGCCCTGGCGCCGTAGATGGCGGTAGCAGCCGCATCTTTCAGCAGTTCTATGGAGGCGATATCTTCTGAGGCCACATCATTATATGCCCGGATAATACCATCCACAATCACGAGCGGGGCGCCGGGAGTATTGATAGAAGCGCCGCCGCGCAATACCATTACAGGGGAAGCGCCTGGCTGACCGGTTGTATTTACCACCTGTAAACCGGCCACTGTTCCCTGCAGGGCGCTGCCAATGTTAGAGCGCGGGGCGTTGGCCAGTACTTCCTTATCCAGTTTGGCAATGGAGCTGGTTACATTTCTCCTGCTTTGCGTACCGTATCCTATCACTACTACTTCATCCATTTGTTTTTCACTGCTCTTCAGGCTGATGGCCAGTGTTTGGCTGCTCCCTACAGGAACTTCCTTTGTTTCATAACCGATATATCTCACCAGGAGGATGTCCTGGTCGCCGGCGGTAATGGTAAAAGTGCCATCGGCGGCTGTTTGTGTGCCGGTATTCTTTCCTTTAATACCGATGCTCACACCTGGTAAGGGCAGTTTATCGCCCTGTGAAACTACTTTACCGGATACCGGTCTTGTTTGTGCCTGGACGTTCACCAGGGGAAATAAACCGGCTATTAGTATTAATAGCGGGATAAGGATTACATTTTTCATAACTCTAATTTTGGTTGTGTCACGTATTATGTCTGACATAATAAAAGTAGTAAAAAAATGGAACCTGCAAATATTTTTTTACGGGAGATGAGATAAACAGTTGTTAAATGAGACTATAAAAGGCAGCAGCAGAGAAAATATTTGTATCAGCTATTGGATTTTCCCTATTTTCGGTTAATTTTACGGGGTGTTAATGTAATACATAATGCTGTATGGATGCAATCGAATTAAAGGAGAATTTTAAAGAGGTAGACACCAGCTCGCTGGTAGACAAGGTGGAGGCCAACCTGGTAACGCTGCTTCAGCAAAGAAAACTGAAAGTGGGCGACCCCATTCCGAAAGAGCTGGAACTGGCCAATACACTGGGGGTGAGCAGAACGGTAATAAGAGAAGCGATGCTCCGTTTGCGGGTAATGGGACTCATTGAATCCCGGAAAAAGAAAGGCGCTGTTATTACCAGCCCCGACCTGTTTGGCAATATGAGCAAGAGTATGAACCCGCATATCCTTGACCAGGAAACCCTGAAACAAATGTTTGAGATCCGGCTGGTGCTAGAAATAGGCATGGCGGATTTTATATTTCAGCGTATCACTAAAGAAGACATTGCTGCGTTGAGGGAAATAGTGAGTCATGAGCCACCGGCTACACAACGTCATCTCTTCAATATAGAACATGAAATTGCCTTTCATGGAAAGCTATATGAAATTACCGGCAATGAAAATATGAAGAAATTCCAAAGCATGCTGCTACCGGTATTTGATTATGTACATCATAGCGGCCTGCTGAAAAAACCCATCAGTCATAAGAAATTTGTTTCCCATAAAGGCCTGGTCGATATTATCGAAAACGGCTCCCCTGAACTCTTTCGTAATGCTATGAGAAACCACCTGGAAAACCACTTTGCCCGGCTGTTTGAATAGCCGGGCATTATTCCAGTCCTGAAAAAGCCAGGCTTCCGGGTGGAAGATAATGAAGGGTTTCCAGCTCCTCCAACGCCTTAATATTTTTGAACACACCATTCGTCACCAGGATAATACGATCGCTGGCAGCAATAATATGGCGGTAATCATGATCCGTAATAATAAAGCCTTTCGTAGTCCTGTATGCCCGGATCAATGCCATGATCTTTTCTTTTACCAACGGATCCAGGCCATTGAATGGCTCATCCAGCAGGATGAATTTTGCGGGCGTATTTACCAGCAATAATATCTCCAGGTACCTTCGCTCCCCGCCGGAAAGGTCGTATATATTCTTTGAGAGATGGGGCTGTAGGTTTTCATCGGCCAGCATCCGCTCCTCATCAGCCCTGCAGGGGGCGTAGAGCTTAATAACTGCTTTCACGGTTAACAGGTCCGGCAAAAAATGTTGTTGTGGTAAATAGGCCATTAACCCCTTTACCTTGTAAGGCGCATCATATTTTTTGCCATCAACGCTTACATATTTATGCGTGCAGGAAAGCGTCCCGAAAATGATCTTCATAAAGGTGGACTTACCGCAACCATTTCTCCCTAAGATCCCGATCACTTCTCCTGTTTTACATCTCACAAAACAATCGGTCAGTATCTCCTGGTCGCCGAAATATTTAAAAACACTGTCGGCCTGCAACTCATGTTGTATCATGCCACCAAAAATTTAATAAGCCCGTAAACCAGCAACACCACCACATTCAACAGGTACGCTCCGCCTATAAGTTGAAATTTTGAAAATCCTTTGTTGTAATAAAAGTAATACCGGTTTTCATACGCCAGCCCGAAGAAGAACACCGACAACGCAAAACCACCGGTGAACAATGAAAGCATAAAACCTTTCAGGAACCCGGCCACCTTATCATGTCCCATCAAACCCAGCAAACCGGCCAGCAGGGAAAATGGGATATTGAAACTATGAATGGCCTTGTAGTAGTGGAATAACATTTTCATGTTGCCGGGTTTCTCTAAATATAAGAAGGCGCCCACAAAAAAAACGATGCCGCGCAACCGGCACCGTTTTTTTAACAGAACTTTCTGAAGATCCGTTTTACTTGTAGCTTTCCCGGAATACCTGTAAAGCCTGTTCCATCCTTACTTTCAGCTTTTCGCCCTGCGGCCCGTCGCCAGGTTTGGCAATATGAAAAAGCCCCAGCGTATTACTTTCCTTCAGCTCACGGCTGCCTTTTTCACTCTCTTCTATTTTCACCACCGCACCTTCAAATTCCAACCCTATATAATAATCGTAAAACACGCCTTTAATGGCGCTCACCGGTGCACTGATACGGTAAAGGCTATAACTGGTTTCCACCGGGTAACGGAAGGTCACCGACAGGATACCGTTTTCACTCACATGGAAAGAGGATTCAATTTTAGCACCGGCTTCGGTGAGATAAGATAACTCCGGCGGATACACGGAGGCGGCATCATTCAGCAGTTTAGTGAATACCGCCGCTGCTTTGGCCCTGCTTCCGGGATTAGGGCCCTGTTGTGCAAAACTGTGGATACTGAAAATGGTTAGCAGGATACTGCATAGGAAGTAGCGTTGTTTCATAGGTATAATTTCGGTAAGGGTAATCTGTTTACGCTGTAAATATAATATATTTACTGAATATATTTACTTGCCGGTAAAAGTCCTCCCTTTGCCGGCCCACAGGGAGATACAGCACCCCCCGAAACCCGCTTTTTTTAAGATTGTTTACAATCTTTTAAATTTCATTAACAAGTTACTTTTCTCTTTCATACTAATTTCATGCTCACGTTCAGAGACCTGTGATTTGTTTAGAAAATCGATTTAGCAAGATAAGTATTTTATCAGACCAAAATTCAGTTAATAATAGCAAGGAGCATACAAACAAAAGACGTTGCCACCGGCAACGGCAATTTTTTATCAAACCAAAATTAGTCAACGTTTAGCATTATTGATTCCGGGCAAAATACGTCAACCAATATCATAATAACAACTGGATAATCAGCATACCAGTATCATTCATCAGTTTCAAATCAATTTACATGACTGTTAATTTTACACAAAACAGCCGTAACAGCGCTGTTATGTTATTAACGTTCTGCCTCACCTTCCTATGCCTGGGAGGTACCGCACAGGTAAAATCTGTCTCCACGCAGATCACCGTTTCAGGTAAGGTAAAAGACGGCTCAGACGGAAACCCGCTGCCAGGCGTATCTGTGAGTATTTCAGACAGCAAATCGGGCGCCATCTCCGCACCGGATGGCAGCTACACACTCAGGATGAACCCCGGCAGCACGCTCACCTTCAGCATGCTGGGTTACCTCCCCTATTCAGTAACGGTAAAGGAAGCCAACGCTCACCTGGACGTGACATTGCCGGTAGACAAAAAAGTGCTGAAAGACGTAGTGGTGATCGGTTACCAGGAAGCATCCCGCAAAACAGTGACGGCCGCGGTGACCTCTGTTAACCCGAAAGCCTTGCTGGATGTACCCGCCCCCACACTGGACGCATTGCTGCAGGGACGCGCACCCGGCCTGGACGTACAGAACTACTCCGGCGAACCCGGCATAAGAAGCAACGTGGTAATGCGTGGTAACACCGCGGTAAGCCGCAACATCAACAGCGACTTTACCAGTGATCTCGGGAAAACCAGCCTCGCCCGCGCATTAAGCGGTCCCCTCTATGTGATCGACGGGGTGCCGCAAACCACGGAAGACATTGCCGCTATCAACTATGGCTCCGGTACCAACACCGATGTACTGGCCGGTATTTCCATCAACGATATCCAAAGCATCGATATCCTGAAAGACGCTTCTGCTGCCGCGATCTACGGATCAAGAGGCGCCGGTGGCGTGATCATCATCAAAACAAAAAGAGGGATCTCCGGGAAACCAAAAATTGATTTTGCTACCTACCACGGGTTCACCGAAATGCCGCAACTGGATAAAGTGCTGATCGGTGCAGAAGAACGCCGCGCAAAAATGGAACTGATCAATCACTATGGCAACTGGGGTACCCTGAAAAATATTCCGCAGGTGCTCACGGATAGTCTTAACCCCGCTTTCAACAACGCCAACGATTACCAGGGCGGCATGTATCAAACCGGGCGGGTAGACAACTACGACCTCTCCATTTCCGGTGGCAATAACCTGATCAATTACCGCTACGGCTTCAACTATTATAATGAAGAAGGTATCATCCGGAAATCAGGACTGAAACGCTACAGCTTCAGCAGCAGCACCGGGTTGAACCTCTCCCCCAATTTGCAGATCAATACGCAGATCCGCTATTCAAAAATAGACCGGCCAAGATCCATCAACGATCTTTCCGGCGGATACGGTCCGTTTAACGGCGGGTACTATGCCTCCAGCGCATTGCCCACTTCCCTGCTTTATATGACGGATGCCAACAGGGATTTCATTTTCGGCAACACCACCAGCGGCACTGATCAGAACAGTAATGATAACCTGTCTATCAGCCCTATCATTGAATGGAAGATCTCCAATAAATTCAACTTCACTACGGTGATCTCCTTTACACAAACCAACAGCCGGATGGACTCCTACACTCCCGGCGCTGTAAGGAGAGACGGAACCGGTAAGGCGACCAGTTTTGTAGATAAATCCAATAACTACTTAATGAGCAATACTCTCCAGTATACCACCACGCTGAATGGGGGCCACTCGTTGAACTTCCTGGCGGGGCAGAACACCGAATACTGGGAATACCGCGCTACCCAATCCAGCGCCATCGGTATTCCGAACGACCAGATCCGCACGGTAACCGTACTCAATAAGAACCTGGCCGATACCCCTTCCGACCTGTTCCAAAGCGGTATCCAATCGCTGTTCCTAAGAGCAAACTATGGCTATAAGGAACGTTACCTGTTATCGGCCGTAATTACTGCCGACGCCTCTTCCCGCTTTGGTAAAAATAACCGCTGGGGTTACTTCCCCTCCGTATCCGGCGGCTGGGTGATCAGCGACGAACCCGCACTAAAATCCGCCAGCAGCTGGCTTACCCTCTTAAAACTGCGCGCCAGCTATGGTGTAGCAGGACGGCAACCGGATGGAGGCGATAACTACCTCTCCTATAATACTTACAAAATAGGCGCCGGCGGATTCCCGGGCAGTACCAATCCCGCTACCAACAGCAACTACGCATTTGCCTATAACGGGATACCTGCTGTAGCACTCGATTTCGACAAGGGACTTACCAACAATAACCTGAGCTGGGAAAAAAGCACGCAGAGCAACCTCGGACTGGATGTAACTTTATACAACGGCCGTTTCAATATCGTGGCGGATGCCTATATTAAAAATACCAACGGCGGTATCTTTAACCTGAATGTACCGGTTACCACCGGCTATTCCATTCTCACTGCCAACGCTATAGGTATACGCAACACCGGCGTGGAACTGCAGCTCATTGCCAACATCCTGAAGCCATCTTCCAAATTCCAATGGCAGGCTTTACTGAACCTTGCCCATAACGATAACCTTATCACCTCCCTGCCAAACGGAGGCCGCGATATTTACCTGGATAAATACCTGCTCCGCCAGGGTCAACCGCTGAACTCCTATAACGTGTTCAACAAAACAGGGATCTACCCTACAGATGGAGATGTGCCCATTAACAAGGCCACCGGCTTGCCACTGGTTTTCTATGGCTATCCTTTCAAAGGCGGCGATCCCATCTGGCAGGACTCTAACGGCGACGGCGTACTCGATAACACCGATTATGTACCCGCTGGTAACCCTAACCCCAAAGTAACCGGCGGTTTAGGTAACACTTTCAGCTATAAGAATTTCACGCTGTATGTATTCTGTACTTTCACCGCAGGCCGCAAAGTGTTCAACGATTACCTGGCCGGAAAGCTCTCCCAGCTGGTACCTACAGATGACGGCGATCCTGATCCGTATCACTCCCTCTCTACCCATTCCATGCCTGATCTGAGGGACATCAATTACTGGAGGAACCCGGGAGATAATGCACAATATCCAAGTTTAAGTTCTGTAAATGGTACCCGTTACAAATATGCGATGGTGAGCTCTGCATGGATCGAAA
>JBCNPS010000150.1:0-13338 GCA_039593235.1 Chitinophaga sp.
CAGTACTGGCCGTTTTCAGAGGCAAAGGCTTCATCAAAGCGGGCAAACTCACCCCAGTTATCGATGGTTTGCACCACCATGGAAGGAATAGGGGAATTATTCACATCCGTTTGCCTGTCGGGATAGCGGTCATACAGATCCGCCAGTACAGACAGGATCAAACCTTCATCGTTCCATAACTGGTCGTTTTGCAGGATATCGGACGGCGGTACGTCCAGAAATTCCTTGTCCCTGTTACAAGCCGTACTTAAAATCAGCGCACAAAGACCTATATATAACAAACTTTTTTTCATAACGAAACTTATTTATTACTTAGAAAGTAAAGTTCAAACCAACATTCACCAGCTTATTCTGCGGGTATTGCAATCCGTTTTCATCCGCTATTTCCGGTTCTATTCCGAGATCTTTTACGTTATCCAGGGAAAACAGGTTGTAGGTATTTACATACACCCTTACTTTCTTAAACTTGATCCTGTCCAGTATTTGCTGCGGAATAGAATAACCGATTTCCATTGTCCTTAAGCGCAGGTAACGCACATTATGCAACCAGAAAGTGGATGGTTTGTTGTAGTTGCTATGGCCTCCCTTGTTGAACCGCAGCGGCGGATTTTTACCAGGGATCCATTTACTGTTCAGATCAAAAGGATCCTCACGGTGCCAGCGGTCATCATAGAATTGTTTCAGGAGGTTACCGCCATTCTGGTAAGGCCATCTCATTTCCCAGTTCTGGTTGTAGGAATACATGGAACCACCGGAGAAGTCGGCTGTAAAGTCGAAGCCATTCCATCTTACACCCAGGTTCAAACCGAAGTTAACGGTAGGGTTACCGGTTGTCTGGTAGCCAATAGGGCGCTGATCGTAGTCATTGATCACATTATCGCCGTTCACATCTTTATAGATGATATCCCCGGGTAATAGGGTTTTATTACCCTGCCCGTCGATGTTAACCGGGTATTTGTTGATCTCTTCCTGCGACTGGAACTGGCCGATGGCTTCATATCCCCAGTAAATATTATTCCAGCGGTCTTCAATAGAGTTCCTGTAATGATCCCATGAGTTGCCCCATATAGGTTTGTAACTTTCCAGGAACCTGCTGCGGGAATAGGATACGTTACCACCTACCATGAAGCTCACTTTACCAGCTTGTCCGTTATAGGCGGCGGAAAATTCTCCACCTCTCTGCGAATCGCTGTTCACGTTTTCATCCGGCAGGTTATAACCTATTTCACTTGGCACCAGCACGTCATATTTGCGGCCGCGTAAGCCGGAGCGTTTGCGGTTGAAGAAGTCGAGTGCGCCGGATATTTTACCGTTCCATAACTGGTAGTCCAGGCCTACATCGGCAATCTTACTTGTAAACCAGGAAAGGCGGTTGTTGGGAACGCCTTTATCGCGGGAGCCTCTTATTACCGTACCATCAAGGATCACTGTAGAAGTACCGTAAGTGTATCCGGGCAGGTAATCGTATGCACCGATACCGATATCATCATCACCCAGTTCTCCGTAGGAAGCACGCAGTTTTAATTCAGTAAGAATAGAGTTTCCACCGATCCAGTGTTTAAAGAAGGGTTCTTCTGTGATCCTCCATCCTCCGGAGATAGACGGGAAGAAGCCCCATCTTTTGTCCGGGGCAAATTTCCAGGAGCCATCATAACGGCCGGCAATTTCCAGGAAATATTTATCGGCGAAGCCATAGTTCAAACGACCAATATAACCCACACGGGCTTCTGTCCAGTCCTTATCATTGTAGGTATCCATATCGGAAAACTGGATCAGCGGCAGCACATTACTTTTTGGTACCGCATGTGCCCATACATCCAGTTCCCGGCGTTTGATACGTTCAGACACCAGCGTGGCGCCAATGGTATGTTTACCGAAAGTATTATTATAGTTGATCTGGCCCTGCAGTACATTTTCCAGTACTTTGTGGGTGCCTCTTTCCCGCCATGGATTGGAGCTTCCGCCGGTACCCAGGTAAGTATCGGTGGCTTCCTGGTAAGTATAAGTATCATACGTATATTCGTGACCGTTCATTAATTTGTCCGCGAAGTAATACGAGTACATACCTTTCAGTGTAAGCCCTTTGATAGGCGTTTCATACGTAGCGTTAAAGTTGGTTTGCAGTACGCGCCAGTCTTCCGTCCAGTAGCCGGAGATGGCTTTGGATTGTACCGCCCAGTTCTCCGTGTTATGGCCTATATCATTTGGATACAGGGGGTTGTCGTTGGCGTATGCCCTTTCTGTAGGCCTGTTGCGGAACAGGGCAAAGCGGGGCGCCCAATAATCGTCGCCGCCAGGTACACCCGGGTTATCCCTTTGTTCAATACGACCGTTGATCTGTACGCCAACGCTTACACGTTTGGCTACTTTAGCATCCACATTACTCTGGATGTTGGTACGGTTAAAATCAAACTCTCTTCCCAGCACTGATTTCTGATCCAGGCGGGTGAGGGAAAGGTAATAGTTGATGTTTTCAGAACCGCCGGTAGCATTTACGTTAATGGAATTTTGCGGAGCGTTTTTCTTGATGATAAAGTCGTACCAGTCGAAACTCCTGTATCCTTTTTCTGTTCCGGCTTTCCATTTTTCCAGCTCTTCCCTGGTGATGTCTGTATGCGGGTTCTCGTCATTCATTTCTGCATCTGCTTTACCCAGCATCCATTCATAGGCATTTACTGTTTTGGGGAACCTGGACCAGTTCTGCCATCCCGTATAGGCGTCTACGTTAATCGTGTTTCCTGCGCCCATCTTTCCTCTTTTGGTAGTTACCACCACTACCCCATTTGCGGCCCTTACCCCATAAATGGCTGCAGAAGCATCTTTCAGCACGGTAATGCTTTCAATGTCGTTGGGGGAAATGTTGTTAAACTGGCCTGCGTCTTTCTGTATCCCGTCAATTACATACAGGGCGTTTCCGAAGTTACGGATCTGGATGTTGGCGCCTGCACCGGGCCGGCCATCGGGCATACGGAAAGACACACCGGGAATTTTACCCGCCAGGGTAGCGCTCACGGTAGAGGCATGCACCCTTTCCAGGTCTTTGCTGGTAACACCGGAGATAGCGCCGGTGAGCGATTCCTTTTTTTGTGTACCGTACCCCACCACTACTATTTCTCCCAGTCCTTTGCTATCAGTTTCCAGTTGTACGTTCACCACTTTTTTACCGCTAAGCGGCACTTCCTGTTTTAAAAATCCTACATAGGAAAATACCAGTACAGCGTTATTTTCAGGAACAGAGAGGGAGTAATTACCGGCGCCATCAGTAGCGGTTCCTTTGTTGGTACCTTTTATATTCACCGATACACCTACTAATGGTATCCCTTTATCGTCTGTTACCTTACCGGTAATCACCATATCTGCAGGGGCAGCATGGGCCATCAGGCCAAGGGAAAGCAACAATACCGTAAACAGCCGGCAATAGCCGCCCGGTATTACTTTCCGGATTAAGTTGCGGAAACGTAATCGTTTTTTCATAACAAGTTTTTGTGTGGTCTTTTTAAATTATCAGTCTTACATAACTGTCGTTTTGGTTGAATATGCCCAGGGCTGTTGTTCACTTCACTACCGGAAATGCTACTATTCTCACCTTGGTGCATCCATAGGGCACCAGGGTAATATTGGTTTCTTTATCATTTACTTTGCCTTTATAAATACCGTTCCTGTCTGTTACAGGTTGCGGTGCTACATCATCTACAAGTTTCCATTCAGCAATTCGTTTACCCGTGGTGGTAATTGCTACAGGGGCGTTTGCCAGGTTCCATACAAATGTGTCTGTTACAGGTTTTATAGTGCTCACCTGCAGGTATTTAGCCGGTTCACGGACAATCTTTTCCGGCAGGCCATAGTTCCATTCTCCTTTGGGGTAAACGCTGAAGTAATCGCCTTCCGCTTCATCATGACCTTTTTCCCATTGCTCTTCTAACTTCAATGCATATACGAGTGGTCCTCTTTCTACAGTACGTGAATTACGGCCCCAGTTGGAGGTACGCACCTGCATGGGCAGTTGCAATACCAGCTGGTCGTTGTTGTTCCAGTTGCGGTTCACGGTGATTACCTGGCCGCCTTTTGCGGTGCGCAGCTTTTCCCCGTTGAGCAGTACAGTGGCTTCATCGCACCATGCGGGGATGCGCAGTTCCAGTGGAAACGCAACGGCTTTTTGTGTGCCTATGAGGAAGTGTACCTGGTCTTCAAAAGGATAACCGGTCGCTTCGCGGATGGTAACAGGTGTATTATGCTTACCTACTTTTGCAGTCACTTCATTAGGGCTGTAAGTAAGTGCCGCCAAACCGTTGCCGGCAGTGCCGTACCAGAGATGTGTGGCAAATTTTGTCCAGCCCTGGTGCATATTGGCCAGGCAGCAGGTGTAACCGCTGCGCATACCCAGCACGTTGTTCATTTCCCTGTCGAACGGCAGCGAGAAATTGAATACGCCTCTTTTGATATTTACCTGGTTAGCTACCTGGAAATATTGTTTGTTGTTATAATCATCCGTGGTTTGGGTAGGCAATGCATTAAAGGTCATTCGCTCCAGTGCATCCATGTATAAAGGATCACCGGTAATACCGATGATTTCCTCCAGGGAAAACATCGCCTCTACTATCGCGCATAATTCCGTTCCCTGCGTAGGGGCGTTACCGTGAAGGTCTTCATCTGCAGAAAAAATGCCCATTGGCAGTCCGTGCAGGTTCATCAGGTCGGTGAAACCGGTATGCAGCTCCTGCAGGTATTTTTTGTTGCCGGTGCGTTGGTAGTTCATCACCGGGTCTTTCAGGCCCATGCCTACGTTCACACCATGACGGCGCATCCAGTGGTGGTCGTTCTGCTGTGCAGCGGCGTCTATTACCCAGCTGCGGTTGCCCAGCCAGCTGCTCCAGGTAAAAGCCTGTGATTGCAGCAGGGCGGCCAGTTCCAGCAGTTTTTTATCTTTATTGATACTATACAGCCATTGTGCTACCATTACATTTTCGGCGCCCCTGGAGGTGGCCCACTCTGTCCATTTACCAAGCGGGCAGGTTTTTAACACCTCCAGCTGATAATGAAAATACCGCGTCATAAAAGGTAAAACACGGGTATCATTTGTGGCCGTATAATATTGTTGCAGTACTTTCAGCATTACCATCTTTGGCCACCAGTCGTCGCCATCTGCAGCATTGCTAACGCTAATGGGTATATTTTTTTCCCGCTCTACTTTAGTGATAGGGCCAAAATAACCGGAAGGGCGCTGGTGGTCCAGGGTCCAGTTGATATAGCGGAGTACTTTGTCTTTCAGCGTTGCGTCGTTGAGCAGGTAAGCCAGCGGCACTGCGCCATCCAGCCAGTAGGGAGTTTCTTCCCAGCCATCGCCTTTTCCGCCAAGCCAGCCGTTGTCGTTCTTCACTTTGCCGTATACTTCATCGAGATGGCCGCTGGTACCGTTGCGCATGATCTGCAGTTGGTGCAGCAACCATCCCTGCGGCTTTACGGCGCCCAGTGGCAATGTTGTATACACCGGTGCTACAAAAGTGTCGGCCCTGGCGCCCGGCAGATGCGCAGCATCCGCCGGGATAAGACCAGCAAAAAAAGCAGAAAGCATCAATAAGCCAAACAACTTTCGCTTTTTCATCATTATGGTTTTATAGTTACCAAAGCCGGGTTATATAACTTCTGATGGATCACTTTCAGTTTTTCTACAGGCATCTTCTGTACTTTCCGGTCGTAGGTCATCAGCCCGTTTGTTTCCACTTCCACATCAGTGGTTTGGGTATAAACAGCGGCAGATAATCCCTGCTTAATAAGTGTTTCCAATCGATCCGTAAAACCACTGTACCGTTTAAACAGGTCTTCTTCATTTTTGAAGCTCTGGTAGCCCCAGTTATCTTTCTGTTGCCATACATGTCCATTCACCGGCAAACCGAGTCCGCCAAATTCGCCCAGCACGATGGCGCGCTTGTCGCCATAGATGGCAGGATCCGGCATTGCGGGTTCGGGATAGTTATGCAGGTCAATGATATGCCCTACAGGATAGAAGTTCCCCCCGCTTGCGGTATTCACGAGGCGGGAAGGATCTTTCTTCATGGTCCATTCTGCAATTTCCACTGTTTTGAATTGTCCCCATGCTTCGTTAAACGGTGTCCATACTACAATAGAAGGATAGTTGTATAATTCGTCGATGATCGTGTTCCATTCTTTGCGGTAGTAGCCTTCTGATGCAGCAGAACGGTTCTGGTCGGAGCCGCGGCCAATAATACCGGGGCGTGGTTCCCAGCCGTTTCCAAGATCGCCGCTTGGCATATCCTGCCATACCAACATTCCCAGCTGATCGCAGTAATAATACCAGCGCGCCGGTTCTACTTTAATATGTTTCCTGATCATATTAAAGCCCATGGCTTTGGTTTGTGCAATATCAAACTTCAGGGCTTCATCAGTAGGGGCGGTATACAAGCCGTCGGGCCACCAGCCCTGATCCAGCGGGCCGTATTGGAATACGAATTTGTTATTCAGCAGCATGCGTTCTATCCCGTTGGCATCTTTACCGATGGAAGATTTACGCATGGCGAAATAGCTTTTCACTTCGTCTATCACTTTACCTTTACGTGTAACCGTGAGGGTGAGGTTGTAGAGGAAAGGGCTTTCGGGCGACCATAATTTAGGCGATGCTATTTTCAGTACGGCATTATCGCCGCTGATCACGCCTTCAGCTACTTTGGTACCGCCGTCGTAAGCGGTTACTTTTACTTCATCGCCTGCTTTTGCGTTTTCCACGTTGGCAGCTACCGTAAGTGTTTGCTGGTCGATATCAGGTGTTTGTTTGGTAGATGCGATATAGGTATCTGCCACGGCTTCTACCCATACTGTTTGCCAGATACCGGTTACAGGGGTATACCATATTCCTTCCGGGCGTTTTACCTGCTTGCCTCTTGGCTGATCGCCATCATCAGTGGGATCCCATACTTTTACCACGATCTCCTGCTTACCTTTTTTCACCAGGGAGGTAATATCAAAGGTGAAAGGATCGAAACCGCCTTCGTGGCTGCCAGCTTCCTTACCATTTACATATACCGTAGTGCGCCAGTCGGATGCGCCAAAGTGAAGTAATATTCTTTTACCCTGCATGCCGGAAGGCAGCGCCAGTGTAGTGTTGTACCACAGCGTGCTGTCTTTTCCAACAGTGCGGCCCACACCAGACAGTGCTGATTCAACTGCAAAAGGTACCAGTATTTTACCATCCCAGGCTGCAGGTTGATTTTCCTCTTTTGCTTTGATGGCATAATTCCACAAACCATTCAGGTTTTTCCAGTTGCCGCGAACCAGCTGTGGACGCGGGTATTCCGGTAAAGTAGCTGACGGTGATACCTGTTCGCTCCAGGAGGAAGCGATCTTTCCTCCCACCATTTTCCAATCCTGCTGTTGCGCTATTGCAGTACTGCTGCCCAATCCAAGTGCCAGTGCAAAAAATAGGTACTTCTTTTTCATATATTTTCTTAAAGTGATTTTATTCTCCTGAAGGATCTTTGATCCATGTATTTATTTTCACCGGGTCGCCAAAAAACGGGGTGCCGTCCGCGTTCCAGCTGATCTTTTGTATGCGTGGATTGCGTTGGTTACCACAACCCTGGTTTGCTTTTGAATTGGCGTGATAGATGATCCAGTCTTCCTTACCGTCGGGCGACTTAAAAAACCCGTTATGCCCTGGTGCATAGGCGCCATTTTCCGGTTTGCTTTTCAGTACAGGATCCGGTGATTTGGTCCAGCTTTGCGGCAGCATAGGATCCGCGCCGGGCTTTAATTTCATGATACCAAGTGTATAGTTCTCGGTCCAGCAGCCGGAGGCGGAGAAAACAAGAAATACATCTCCCTTTTTATTCAGCAGGATTTCCGGCCCTTCATTGACGCCATTTTGTTCCCATGGATATTGTGGCGCGGATATTTCCACTTTTTCAGCAGCCAGTGTCCAGGGATCTTTCATAGGAGCGATATAAAGCCGCTGTACGGCATCTTTTCCATTATGCCCGCTCCAGATGAAATAATAGCGTTTCTTATATTGAAAAACGGTACCATCAATGGCGAAGTGCTGCGGATGAACGGGATCCGCAATTTGCCCTTTATCCGTCCAGTTGCCGGTGGTAGGATCTTCTGCGGTATTTTCCAATACGAAGGTGTGCTGCGGATGAATACTGTCGGACGATCCTGCGGTATAGTATACGTACCATTTCCCGTTGAGGCGGTGCAGTTCAGGCGCCCAGATATCCCTTGCATTGGGTCCTTTGGCCGGCGGCCTCCAGATCACTTTTTCGGACGACCGGGCCAGGGCCGACATTTTTTTTGTTTTTCTTATTACCAGGCTATGACCATTGGTGTGCATATAATAATAGGCACCGTTGTGTTCCACCACCCAGGGATCAGGGCCGGAGCTTAATAAGGGATTCTTGAACATACCAGTGGTATCCGCAGTTGTTGCGCGGCATAAACCACTGATGAACAGACAAAATATCAATGAAAGTAGTTGGCTACCTTTCATAACACGGATTTAGAAGATTGGCTTATTTAAGCGTACATTTCACGCTTCTCCAAAGAAAGACTATCCACCGGATACTTGTTTGCCCATTTATCTCAATTTTTCTCGCTTTTGTATCATTTTGACTTTTAGCCGGACGTCGGTGGGTTTTAGCCGAAAAACATTAGTTTTAGGGTTTCCACTAAACAAACACATGCCAAAAATCCGCCATTATATCCTGTTCTTCCTGTTGCTGGCAAGCGAAGCGCTATGCGGGCAAGCACCCGGTTTTGTGCATTACCAGGTAGAAAACGGCCTGTCGCACAACGCCGTTATCTGCACATTACAGGACAAGCAGGGCTTTATGTGGTTTGGAACATTATATGGCTTAAACCGGTTCGACGGCTACAACTTCCGGGTATTCCGGCGAACAGAGCAGCCGGGAAGCATTGGCGGCAACTACGTGCTTTGCCTGTTCCAGGACGACGACGGGATGTTATATGTTGGGTCCGACAAAGGCGTATTTGTATATAATCCCCGCAATGAGCAGTTCCGCGAGCTGAACAGGAAAGCGGAAGGAGAAGTACGGTCCATTACCAAAGACAAACGGGGAAATATCTGGATTGTATCTGCCGGACGGCCGTTCCGTTACCAGGCCGCCACCGACAGCTTAACGGAAGTGCCTGGTTTTACGGATGCCACCTCTATTTGCGTAGATGGTGAAGGCCGCGTATGGCTGGCTTCCGGGGGAGGCTATATGGGCGTTTATAACTACGACAAAAACAATTTCACTACCTATTCATTGTTTGCACATTCCGGCAAACCCAATTCCTACGCCATTCAGAAAATAGTGCCTATGGGCAGCGATACGGTGTGGGTGTGTACAGCAGGCCAGGGTCTGAAACTGTTCAACGCACAGGCACGTACCTACGAAGATTTCTTTACCAGGGATACCACGGGCATAGAATTGTATGCAAGGGATATTATCCGCCGCAACAGTGATGAATACTGGATTGCCACAGAGTCCGGCATTTACATCTATCATATTACAACCGCTAAGGTCATCAACCTGAAAAAAAGTTATGACGATCCTTATTCCGTTTCTGATAATGCCATCTATAACATTTATAAAGATAAAGAAGGCGGCATATGGGTAGGCACTTACTTTGGCGGTACCAACTACTTTCCCCAGCCTTATACTTACTTCGAAAAGATGTTCCCGAAAACTGGTTCGGCTTCTTCTCTCAGTGGTAATGCGGTGAGGGAAATACACCCCGATAAATATGGCCATTTATGGATAGGTACGGAAGACGGCGGACTGAATAAATTCACGCCGGCAGACGGTAGTTTTTCTGCTATCAAACCTTTATCCAAACATGCACCGGGATTATCGCATACCAATCTTCACGGACTAATGGTATCCGGAGACTCGCTCTGGATCGGCACTTTCGAGCATGGACTGGATATCATGGATATTCCCAGCGGGAAATTTATCCGGCATTATGCGCCGGGCGATGGCCCTCACCAGCTGCACAGTGGTTTTATTTACAGTATGCTGCGCACCCGCGATGATCACGTATTGGTATGCACCACCTGGGGATTATATGAGTATATCCATTCCCGTGATGAATTTAATATTGTGAAAGAAGCGCCGCATTATATTTTCTATACGGCCGTTTTTGAAGATAGTGAAGGCACCATATGGTTAGGTACTGTAAGAGACGGGCTTTATTACTATAACCGCCGCACAGGAAAGAAAGGGCTTTACCTGCATAATGCCAGCGATAGTAATAGCCTGAGCAACAATCGTGTGAACAGGATCTTCGAAGACAGCAAACACCGCTTATGGCTGGCTACAGACGACGGGCTCTGTTTATACAACCGGCAGCGGAACAACTTTACCACGTACAGAACACGGCATGGTTTCCTGAGCAATATGATGTTCTGCATCCTGGAAGATCAGAGCGACCGCCTTTGGGTAACCACTTCCAAAGGACTGGCCTGTTTTACACCCGCCACGGAAAATGCAGTGGTATACACCAAAGCCAGCGGCCTGCTAAATGACCAGTTCAATTATAACTCCGCGTACAAAGACAGCAGCGGCAATATGTACTTTGGCAGTGTAAAAGGATTGATCCGTTTCAACCCTGAATCGTTTGTGCGTAACAGTTATTTACCACCCGTTTATATCACCGGCTTCCAGGTGTATAATAAAGAAGCAGCGGTAGGTGATATACTGGAGAAATCTATCTTCCTTACAGATACCATCATCTTATCGCACGACCAATCCACATTCAGTATCAACTTTGCGGCGCTGAGTTATACTTCCCCTGAAATGACGGCGTACGCATACAAGATGGAAGGGCTTGACCACGACTGGACCTACCTGGAAAGCAACCGGAAAACCTTTTTCACCAAACTATCGCCAGGCACTTACCGGTTCATGGTAAAGGCAGCGGCCAGCGGCGGCAGCTGGAGCATTACACCGCGCGTGCTTACCATCACCATCCTGCCGCCTTTCTGGGCCAGCTATTGGGCGTATGCTGCATATATTATCCTGCTGGGCAGCCTCGTGTATTTTATTATCCATTGGTATCACCAGCGCGCACAACAGAAGCAAAAAAGACAGCTGGAATTACTGGAACACGAAAAAGAAAAAGAGCTATACCAGGCCAAGATTGAATTTTTCACTCACCTCGCACATGAGATCCGTACACCGCTTACATTGATCAAAGGCCCCATGGAAAAGGTGATCCGGAATGCGGATGAAGTACCGCTGATCAGCAAGAACCTGCGCATCATGGAACGCAATACCGACCGGCTCCTGGAGCTTACCAACCAGCTGCTCGACTTCCGTAAAACGGAGATCCATGGTTTCAGCCTGAACTTTGTACGTACAGATATTTCTGAACTGCTGAAAGAAAACCACCTGCGGTTTACACCGGCTGCCGAACAACAGGATATTCGTTTTAAAATAGAATTATCCAGCCTTCATTTCTTTGCATATGTAGATAGCGAGGCATTAAATAAAATAATGGGCAACCTGATCAACAATGCTATCAGGTATGCCGCTACCAGGGCATCCATACACCTGTTGCCCGTTAATGAAAACGATTCCACTTTCACTATCCAGGTGAAGAACGATGGCTATATTATTCCCCCGGAGATGAAAGAAAAGATATTTGAACCATTCTTCCGGGCAAAGGCCACCGCAGATAAATCGGGTACCGGTATCGGGCTTTCCTTATCAAGGTCTTTAACGTTGCTGCATAAGGGTACCCTGGAACTGATACCTGCCGAGGGGACATTAAATGTTTTTTCACTTACTTTGCCTGTTCACCAGGAAATAGAATTTAACCTGAGCAAATGGAAAACAAACCACTGATACTGTTAGTTGATGATAATGAAGAAATACTTTCTTTCATTGCAGACGACCTGGAAGATAAATACAAAGTGATCACCGCATGCGATGGACAGGCCGCCCTGCTTTTATTGCAGGAGCAACCCGTGCAACTGGTGATCAGTGATGTGATGATGCCGGTAATGGATGGTTTTGAACTTTGCCGTATTATTAAATCTGATTTTGTATCCAGTCATATCCCGGTCATCCTGCTTACTGCACGCAATACCATGCAATCGAAAATAGAGGGCCTGGAGCTGGGCGCAGATGCGTACATTGAAAAGCCCTTCTCTCCTGAGTTCCTGCAGGCGCAAATTGCGAGCCTGCTCAGTAACCGTCATAAAATAAAATCCTATTATGCCAGCACGCCACTGGTGCATTTACGCAGCATGGCGTATACCAGTGCAGACGAGCAATTCCTAGAGAAACTGAACGACCTGATTAACCAGCATCTCAATAATATTGACCTGGATGTGGAACAGCTGGCGGACTTTATGAACATGAGCCGTCCTACTTTTTACCGTAAAATAAAAGCGATATCCGATCTTACGCCACATGAGCTGATCAATATTGCGCGGCTGAAAAAAGCGGCTTCTTTATTATCTACCGGATCGTACAAGATCAATGAAGTAGCGGAACTTTGCGGTTTTGCCTCCCTGACCAATTTCGGGAAAAATTTCCAGAAGCAGTTTGGGATACTGCCATCGAGGTATGTAGCACAGATACAGGCGGAAAAAGAGCGGTAAGTCCCTCCCGCCGCTTTTTCCCCTTCCCCTTCCCCTAAACTTAATCTTGCTTCCCCGCAGGAAAAATAATATATTAGCAATAATTCAAAGAACCGGAAACTGGCATCTGATACCTATGTGCGCTGATTTTTCTGCGTCATAAAAGTACATCACAAGACACATTAAACTGATTCATACTGTATGCATCTACCATCATTGATCATTGACCTGGCTTTAATATTAGGAGCGGCGGGAGTTATTACATTACTGTTTAAACGGCTGAAACAGCCGATGGTGCTGGGGTATATCATCGCGGGGTTTATAGTGGGCCCCAATTTCAGATTATTTCCCACTATCGGGGATGCGGAAGGCATAAAAACATGGTCTGAGATCGGCGTTATTTTCCTGTTATTTTCGCTGGGCCTGGAATTTAGTTTTAAAAAGCTGATGCGGGTAGGAGGCACTGCCACCATTACCGCATTTGTAGAAATAGCGCTTATCACGGTAGCCGGTTACTTCACCGGCCAACTGATGGGCTGGGGTTTTATGGACAGCCTGTTCCTCGGAGGGTTGCTGGCCAGTTCTTCTACTACTATCATTATCCGCGCATTTGAAGAATTAGGCGTTAAGAAAAAATCGTTTACCAAAATTGTTTTTGGTGTACTGGTGATAGAAGACATTGGCCACGGTAGCGGTCATCCAGGGCGTAAATGGTGGTGTTGTACTGGTCGTGGCTGCGC
>JBCNPS010000151.1:0-13338 GCA_039593235.1 Chitinophaga sp.
TCTCTGAACAAAAGAGACTTTAAATTATTCTATCAGTCTTCACTGAAAGATTATTTTACGGTTCGGGTTACGAACTGCTGGTTTTCCAGTTTGTAATCAATGGAGCTGAAGGGAGTAATGCCTGCGCCTATGCCCCACCATTTGGCGGCTTTAAAACCGAGTGCCAGCCGCTTGAAGTTGATGTCGCCGGCGTTTTGTGAAATATTATTGCCGCTGTAATTGATCTGTTGTGCTTTCAATGACACATCAAACATAAAATTCTGCGGAGGAAGTGCGCTGTAGGAGGCGGGATTAAGTTCGTTGAGATAGCCGGAATGCCTGCGGCCGATGCCGGTGCTTCCCAGCCCGAAATTGCGGCTGTAATCCCTCGATTCCAGGTCGCCTATGCCATAGGCGGAGTAAATGGAATTGAGCCCGTGTTGCGCTTTTACAGAGGCCGTGCACAACAGGAGTATGATTAATCCGCTATATATTTTTATTCGCATGAGTATCCTTTATTTATACAACAGGTAGTATAACTGTATGGTGAGTTTATTGTCGGTGTTTTGCTGATCGCCGGTTACCAGCCTGTCCAGCGTAGTTCTGCTGTCTGTGGCGCTTGGTGTAAGCAGCAGTCCGCGCGAGTCGGTGGTGCTGGCAGTTTGTTCTTTGATCACATAGTTGGTAAGGTCAAAGGTGTAGTTGGTGTTTTTATCATACAGTTTGTCTATTGTCAGTTGCCCGTAGGTGAGGGTATCCGTTACTTCATTGAGCTTGTTTACTTCGCACAGTGCCATTCTTGGCGGCAGGCGGTTGTCTGTATAAGTGCCCAGTACCGGTTTGAGCGTCATGTATACCTTCATTATTTTAAAGAACTGGCCCATGTACACGAGGTTTTTGATGTAAGGGATATCTATTCGTGTAGCCGACCCGGTTACAGGCTGCGTGAAAACCCGGTTGCCGGTGCTGGCGGAAGGAAGTTCTGTAACACTTCCTGTAAGCGGCGCCAGTGGCGTGCCGGTATGGTCGGCCACTACCTGGTTGAATTGCAGGTTAGACGCCTGCATTTTGAAATCCACATATTTTACCGTGGTAATAATTTCGTTGATGTGATAGTATAGCCGCATCACGAGAGTGCTGTCGGTAGCAGAAAACCCGGTAACCGCTTTACTGTTGGCGCCGCCCCTTACATTCAGGCCTTTGAAAAATTCCAGGAAAGTATTATTGGCAGTGATATCCGGGCTTTTGTCGCGCAGCATGTTAAACAACTGGCTGCCCAGCTGATCGGACATATGTACGGTAACGGTTTTATCGGTAAGCGGACGGATAACGCCGCTGAAACTGCCAATAGGCGTACTTTCTGTAGAGAAGCTGCTGTTGTTATACAGGTAGTAAAAGTTTTTGGCAGTTTGTATGGTGGAGGTAACCCGGTATACCTGGAACTCCTGCGGAATAGTAGAGTCGCCGGCCATATACCCGTTAGGACGCATGATCAATACCATGGAATCATATGCGGAGCCATTTACCGGGATATCTACAGCAGCTGGCTGTGCTATCTGGAAATAAGATTGAATGGTAGCGGTACCGAACAGCGGGTCGGTTCTTTTACCGGCCAGCAATACCTCGGTTCCGGAAGTAGGCACGGAGTCCTGCTGCACCGTTTTTACATTTACAGTGAGCGTATCAGACAGGATATAATCTGTATTCTGATTATTATCTACAACATTATTATAGGTAAACCCGGTTTTTTGGCAGGAAGAAACCGCCATCGCCAGTAAAAGTGCGGGAAGGTACCGGTACAGGCCCTGTACTGCGCGTCTGAAAAATAAGTGATACATGGTATTGTTCATGGTGCGCAATTTTAGACAGGATCGATACTTTCAGTTCCTTTAATATGCCAATGGCCAAAATTCATCGATGAATAACGAAATATATCCTTTATGCCGCCCGATAGCGCAGGAACAAGCATTTGAGGCGAAAGAAACCAACTGGTAGATGAAATAACGGTATCCGTCCGCTAAAAACAGGGGAACAGCTATTTCCTGTTTGCCGGAATGCTCCTGCGGATAATTTTGGCGCTAGTAAAAAGAACATGCTAATGCGATATTTAAAAGGTTTTAGTTTATTATTGATGGCTTCCCTGGCGGCCTGTTCGAAAAGTTCAAATACTACTACGCTGGTGGGGAACTGGATGAAGCGCTCACAATACGAAGGCGTGGCCAGGAGTTCGGCGGCTTCCTTTGTAATTGATAATAAAGCCTACGTAGGCACCGGCTATGACGGCACTGAAAGATTACAGGACTTCTGGGTATACGATGTGGATCAGAACCAGTGGACACAGGTAACCTCCTTCCCCGGTGTAGCCAGGAATGGCGCCGTTGGCATGGCCATGGCCGGTAAAGGTTATGTGGGCACCGGTTATGACGGATTAAATAAACTGAACGACTTTTACGAATATGACCCGGTTGCCAAAACCTGGACGAAGAAAGCAAACTTTAAAGGTACCGCCCGTTACGGCGCTGTGGCTTTTGCGCTGAACGATAAAGGTTTTATCACCACAGGATATGATGGTAACTGGTTAAAAGATAACTGGAAATTTGATCCCACCGCTCCGGATGCCGACGCATGGACCCAGGTAGAAAGCATGAACAGCGGGAAAAGAACGGATGCTTCTGTTTTTGTGATCGCCAACAAAGCCTACGTTTGTATGGGTACTGCCAACGCTGCTAACGTAACAGACTTCTACGCATTTGACGGTACCACCTGGACCACCCTCAACCCGATTGCCAACGTAAACGACGACAGCTTCGACGATGACTATAACTTCGCAGGTAGCTCGGCTGCAGCTTTCTCCATGCAGGGTAAGGGCTATATCGTTTCTGGTATCAAAGGCAGTTACTCCGCCGCCGTATGGGAATATACACCGGGCACCGACCGCTGGGTACAGAAAACCGACTTTGAAGGCGCTGCCCGTTCAGGCGCGGTTGGCTTTAGCCTGAAAGACCGTGGCTTCGTTGGACTGGGCGCCAGCTCCAGCCTGTCGCTCGACGACCTTTGGGAATTTAATCCTACCGCAGAATACAATAAAAATGACTAAGCGTAATATCATTATCGTAGCCGGTATAGCCGTAATTATACTGGCTGTTGTAATAGGAAAATCATACCGGCAAACAACGCAGCGCCCCGGTGGGGATATGGTGCCGGTAGTGGTGGTACCCTTTCAAATAAATAATGGATGGGGATACAGGGTAAATGTAGACGGTCATACCTACATCTACCAGGATGCAATTCCCAGTATCCCCGGCAATCATGTGTTTAGTTCAAAGGAGCATGCCCTGCGCGTAGGACAATTTGTGGCGGCGAAATTAACGCAGAACAAAATACCATCCGTATCTCCGCAGGAGCTAAGGGATATGCAAATAACCGAAGCGCAATAGCGAAGATTGTCTGACTCCGGATTTAGATGATTACGCTGATTTTATTTTGGAAATTTGAATAAAAATCAGGAAAGATAGAGCGGATATATTCGCTTTTATCTCCCTTATTATTCTAAAAAATATAAAAATAAAATCAGCGTAATCAGCGTAATCATCTAAATCCGGAGTCAGACAAAATCCGCTTTTTAAGCTGTTTTTAATTTCTTTATTAAATTTAACAAACCCTTATATCGGATTAACAAATTTTAACACAAGCCTAACCCTATCTGGTGTAAGTTTATCGCATCAAACAAAGTGATGCTAAATTTCAAACGGATTATCAGAAGTCGTCCCTTCCTCGTTTCACTGCACATCCTTGGCTGGACGTGCTTTCTGTTTTTCCCTTTTTTCATTTACCGTATCCAGATCCTGCATACAGGTTTCTTTATAAAAGAACTGATTGATAACCTGTTTCTCATTGGTATTTTTTACCTCAATATTTATGTGTTGATACCCCGTTTTTTTAACGGGAAAAAAATTGCTGTTTATCTCAGCAGCATTGTGGTGCTGATTGTTTTTATCACCCTGCAACAAGCGGCTTTAAACTATTATTTCTTCCGGAACTATGCGCACAGGGGACATCCGATGATGACCATACGCATGGACAAAAAAATTAACAATTCAGAAGTAACATCCGACGACTTTCCTCCGTTTCACCGTCGTCGTATGATGATGCGGGCGGGGTTTATACAGGCAGGCAAGGTAACTGCGGCAGCTCCCGGAACCATGGATACTACCGGTGTTGCCGTTGCCAGCGCTATTCCTATGCCAGCATTACCCGGGCCGGTAATGCCGCTGATTGATGCGGATGGACCAAGCATCCTGGAGTACCTGTTTTTCCCGGAAGTGTTGAGAAGGTCCGGATTTTTTGCATTGCTCATGCTGTTTATGAGCGGGTTTATAAAGATTGCCCTTGAATGGTTTAAAAGTGAAAAGCAGCGGGAAGAACTGAAAGTGGAGAAATTAAATGCGGAATTAAAATTTTTAAAATCGCAGATTAATCCTCACTTCCTTTTTAACTGTCTAAATACTATTTACTCGCTGGCTCATAAACAATCGGCGCAAACAGAACATGCCATTCTGAAGCTGTCAACCATTATGCGCTATATGATCTATGAGTCCAATGAAGCCAGGGTATTGCTTTCGCACGAACTGAAATACCTGCATGATTACATTGAGATACAACGTTTAAGATTGCCAAAGGACATAGAGATCAGTTACCGGCTTACCGGGAATGCTGATGGAGTGCAGATAGAACCGATGCTGCTGGTGCCTTTTGTGGAAAATGCCTTTAAACACGGGATCAGTTATACAGAGGATTCCTTTATAGATATAGACATTGCTACAACTGAAGATATGATCAGATTAACAGTTAAGAACAGTCACTTTAAAGAACGGGTAGCCGAAAGGGGCGGGGTAGGCCTCGACAACGTATTAAAACGATTGGCGCTGCTTTACGAGCATGAACACGAGATCGATATCACGGAAACCGAAAACCAATTTATTGTTGATCTTAAAATTGTGTTGAAAAAATGATAAAGTGTATTGCTGTGGATGACGAGCCACTGGCGCTGGAAATCATGGAAGATTATATCCGCAAGGTCCCTTTCCTGAGCCTGGCCGGTAAATTCGAAAACGCGGCCACCGCGTTACGCTTCATCCAGGATGAACCGGTAGACCTGGTATTCCTCGATATCAAAATGCCCGATATCACAGGCATCCAGTTCCTTAAATCCCTTAAGTACCCGCCCATGGTAGTGTTTACCACCGCTTACGGGGAATATGCCCTGGATGGCTTTAACCTGGATGTGGTAGATTACCTCCTGAAACCCGTTCCTTTTGAACGTTTCCTGAAGGCCGCCGCCAAAGCCAGCGAAACCTGGTCTGTTTCCCAGCAGAAAAATGTAAGCGCCGGCAACAACGCCATCGCCATGGATGCTGCATGGGTAAATGACTACATCTTCATAAAAACAGAATATAAGATCATTAAGATCAACCTGGAAGACATTCTTTTCATTGAAGCACTGAAAGACTATACGAAGATCTATACACATAACCTGCCCGTGCTTACGCTGCGCAGCCTGAAATCATTTGAAACCCGTTTACCGGCCGATAAATTTATCCGGGTACACCGGTCGTACCTGGTTTCCCTGAATAAGATAAACTGCGTAGAGAAGAACACCGTGATGATCGCCAACCAGTCCATCCCCATTTCCGATGGGTACCGCGACCGGTTCTATGACGTGATTAACAGAAATTCTTAATGTATTTTCCCTTCGGGAGATGTGACTTAAAAGGTGGACAACGCGCTGCAAGGCTGCCAGCGGGTTGTTCACCTTTGAAATTTCCGCTCATAAAAAACCAAAATCAAAAATCCCAAAATTTTCGGAACTTCGCTACCTTTTAAGACCACCAACCACCATTAATTATTATTCTTTTATCAAAAACCACCAAACATTGGAAAGAATATACTTCGACAATGCAGCTACCACATCGCTGGATCCGGCGGTGTTAGAAGCAATGCTGCCCTTTATGACGGAAAAGTTCGGTAACCCTTCCTCTATCTATTCTTACGGACGGGAATCAAGACTGGGTATCGAAAACGCACGTAAATCAGTCGCCAAAACATTAAACGCACACCCGGGAGAGATCTTTTTTACCTCCGGCGGTACAGAAAGCAGTAATACTGCCATTAATGCCGCAGTAAAAGACCTGGGCTGCAAACACATCATTTCTTCGCCTATTGAGCACCATGCTACCCTCCACACCGTGGAGTACCTGCACCACCACGATGGCGTAGCCCTTTCTTTTGTAAATGTATTGCCCAGCGGCCATATTGATATGGACCACCTGCGCGAACTGCTGCAAAATTCAGAAGAGCGTTGCCTGGTAAGCCTCATGCACGCCAACAATGAAATCGGCAACCTGCTGGATATTCATGCCGTTGGAAACCTCTGCAAGGAGTTTGACGCTATTTTCCATTCGGATACGGTACAAACAGTAGGTCACTACCCCTTTGACCTCCGTAATACGCCTGTACACTTCATTACCGGCGCCGGGCATAAGTTCCACGGTCCTAAAGGAGTAGGTATCCTCTATATCAACGAAAACGTTAAGATCACGCCTTTCATCCAGGGAGGCAGCCAGGAACGTAACATGCGGGCCGGCACGGAAAACCTGTATGGCATCATCGGTTTTGCAAAAGCCCTGGAACTGGCCACCACTCACCATGAAGAACACAGCGCCCACATTAACGGCGTGCGTATGTACATGGCGGAACAACTGAAGAAGCATATCCCCGATGTAGCTTTCAACGGCGATCTGCATGGCCGTAGCCTTTACACCGTATTGAACGTGGCGTTTCCCAAATCCGAAAAAACGGAAATGATCCTGTTCAATATGGATATCAACGGCATCTGCGCTTCCGGTGGCAGTGCGTGTACCTCCGGCGCCAATGCGGGATCACACGTTATTCGCGCCATTAATAGCAATCCTAACCAAATTGCCGTGCGTTTCTCCTTCTCTAAAAACAATACCAAAGAAGAGGTAGATAAAGTAGTGGAGAAGCTCAAGGAATTAATGTAATTACGCGGATTTTGTCTGACTCAGGATTAAACTGATTTCGCTGATTTCGCTGATTGGATTACTTTGGATTTAAAAAGATTTGGGAAGATTTTAGCGGATATATTCGCTAAAATCTTCCCAAATCTTTTTAAAAATCATTACAAAATCCAATCAGCGAAATCAGCGAAATCAGTTTAATCCTGAGTCAGACAAAATCCGCATATCGCCGAAGGCGATCAGTGCATGAACTCTTTAATGTCCTGCATGATCCTTTTGGCAATGTTATCTGCGGTGGTTTCGTTCTGGCTTTCCGCATATATACGGATGATGGGCTCCGTATTGGAGGTACGCAGATGTACCCAGTCTTTATCGAACTCGATCTTCAGTCCGTCTTCTGAATTTAAAGGCTGGTTTTTGTACTTCACCTTGATCTTTTCGAAGATGGTTTTTACATCCACACCTTTATCCAGTTCTATTTTATTTTTGGAGATGAAATAGTCGGGATAGCTGTTGCGTAAGGCTTTGATGCTTTTTTTGCTATGCGCCAGGTGGCTCAGGAAAAGACCGATACCGATCAGGGCGTCGCGACCGTAGTGCAGGTCGGGAACAATGATACCACCGTTGCCTTCTCCACCGATCACCGCATTGGTGTCTTTCATTTTCTTTACCACGTTCACTTCGCCTACTGCGGAAGGCGTGTATTCTCCGCCATGTTTCAGCGTTACATCCTTCAGCGCCTGTGTAGACGACATATTGGAAACGGTATTACCTTTTCTTTTGCTCAGCACGTAGTCGGCTACTGCCACCAGGGTATATTCTTCGCCAAACATGCCTCCATCTTCACAAACAAAGCAAAGGCGGTCCACATCCGGATCAACGGCGATACCGAGGTCGGCATTGGATTTATTTACTTCATTGGAAAGAGCGGTCAGGTTTTCTGCCAGCGGCTCGGGATTATGGCTGAATTTGCCGTTTACTTCTGCAAACAGCACTTCTACTTCTTCCACACCCAATGCTTTCAGCAGGGGTGGAACAAATAAAGCGCCGGTAGAATTTACGGCATCCACCACAATTTTGAAGTTGCGTGCTTTAATGGCAGGCACATCCACCAGTGGATAGTTTACTACCAGGTCGATATGTTTCTGGAGGTAAGAATCGTCGGCAGTGTAGGCACCGAGTTTATTTACGTCCGCGAAGTTAAAGTCTTCCTGTTCTGCTATTTCCAGCAGTTGGGCGCCATCTTCCCCGGAAATAAATTCGCCTTTGCTGTTCAGCAGCTTCAGTGCGTTCCATTCTTTAGGGTTATGGCTGGCGGTGAGAATAATACCGCCTGCGGCATTTTCCATCGTAACTGCCAGTTCCACGGTAGGGGTGGTAGATAAACCGAGGTCTACTACATCGATCCCAAGCCCGTTCAGGGTGGAAACTACCAGGTTTTTTACCATTTCGCCGGAAATACGGCCATCGCGGCCTATTACCACCTTACGGTTGTCTGTTTGCCGGCTGAGCCAGGTGCCGTAGGCAGCGGTGAATTTTACCACATCTAATGGAGAAAGTCCCTCGCCGGGCTTACCGCCTATGGTTCCGCGTATGCCGGATATCGATTTGATCAGTGCCACAAGATTCAATTTTTAAAGGAAGGCAAATATAAAAAAATCCATTCCAGAAATCCTAATTATGAAAAGATGACTACTTACAGGCCGGTGTTATCCCTATTTTTACATTTTACACATTCACTTTTCACTATATTTGCAGCTACGCTTTTTAAAAAACAGCTATACGTTACATGCAATACTCGTGGAAGAATATACCCCGGTATATTCGTTATGTGTTTGTTCAAACGCTTTACCTCTTCTTGCTAATGGTGATGTTCAGGGCTATATTTTACCTGTTCTTCTTCAAAACCACCATTACAGCGCATGCAGCGATACTCAAAGCCTGGAACCTGGGATTAAGATTTGACCTCCGGTTGGCACTTTACCTCATGATCCCCATATTGCTATTAACGCTGATTACCCGGAATAAATTTTTCACCTCGCGGGCGTTGCGCAATATCAATTTTACATACTTCTTTCTCATTTACCTGCTGCTTACCCTTCTTTATATTCTCGACCTCGGCCATTACGATTACCTGGGGCAACGCCTGGACCCTTCTGTATTGAGGTTCCTGGCAAAAGGAGAGCGGGCGGATAACGCCCGGATGGTATGGCAAAGCTACCCGGTAATAAGAGGCGCCCTGGGCATTTTTGTGTTTATGTTCCTGGTATACCGCCTGCAAAAGGCCACCTGGAAGAAATTTGCTGCACAGCCGGCCATCCAGTTGCGCAAATGGCCTTTTACCGGTTATGTGACCGGGATAGTATTACTGTTCGCTGCGGGGATCTATGGGAATATTGCTTATTTCCCGCTTCGCTGGAGCCAGGCCATGTTTACCCGCGATAACGGTGTAACCAGCCTGGGGCTCAATCCCATCCTGTATTTTGCGTCTAACTTTTCTGTAAAGGGCGACACTTACAACCTGGAGGCTACCAAAAAATATTATCCATACGTGGCTTCCTATCTGAAAGTGGACTCCGCCGATGTGAATAACCTGCAATACGTGCGTACCGTGGCGGGCGATAGCAGCAAGCCCCGGCTCAACGTAGTGCTGGTAATGCTGGAATCTACCGGTGCAGCGGTAACCGGTATGTATGGCAATCCCATGCAGGCCACGCCCAACATGAAACGGCTGGCCGACAGTGGTATCCTGTTCAAAAATTTTTATGTGCCGGCCATCAGTACAGCCAAAACAGTATTTGGCGTGCATACCGGTTTGCCCGATATCACTGCTGTGAAAACGGCCAGCCGTCATCCTAAAATGCTGGACCAGCGCATTGTAATGGACCAGTTCAAAGGATATGATAAATTGTACCTGTTGGGTGGTAATACCAACTGGGCCAATATCCGTGCGGTGTTTACCAACAATGTGGAAGGGATCCGCATTTATGAAGAAGGGATGTACAAATCCGGAAAGGCTGATGTATGGGGGATCTCCGATTATGACCTGATCACCGAAGCGAGTGGTATTTTTAAGGAAGATAATGATAAGAAGCAGCCCTTTGTGGCCTTCCTTCAGCTGGCAGATAATCACCCGCCCTACACTACTACCAGCGGCGCCGGCGATTTTAAAAAGGTGACGGAGAAAGAACTGGACATGAAAAAGTTCAAACAATCGGGCTTTGTGTCGGTAGACCAGTTCAATGCCCTGAGGTATGAAGATTATAACGTAGGGCATCTTATCGACATGGCGCGTAAAGATGGCTATCTTGATAACACCATTTTTGTATTTTTCGGAGATCATAACTGTGTGCTCAATCCGTACAGCTTTATGCCGCTGCCGGAATATGAACTGTCTACCGGCGGAGTGCATGTAACCGCATTCATGTATAGTCCGGCACACCTGGCGCCGCAAACGGTGAACACGCCCGGCAGCCTGCTGGATGTGTATCCTACAGTAGCGAAAATGGTGGGAATGCCTTACAGGAATTATACATTGGGTACCGATCTTTTCGACAGTACCCGGGTGAACAGTAAGTATGTGTTCATGACCTACCTGCGTAATCAGATGCCTTTTTACGCGATGCTGGGCGATCGTTACCTGTATGAAATAAATATGGCTACCAATGCTACTGCATTGTATGATCTGCACGGTGCGCCGCTGAAGAACATCATTACAGAGCAGGCGGATACCGCAAAAAGCCTTGATAATTTAACACGTGGCTTTTACGAAAGCACCCGATATTTGATGTTTAACAATAAAAAATAGCTGTTACCTTTTGTTTATAGCTGCACAAAACATGGAAGTAGATAAACTATGGTTTAAGGATTGGTTTAATTCTCCCTACTATCACCTGTTGTACAATAACCGGGATGACAGGGAAGCTGCGGCATTTATCGATAAGTTGCTCACGTACCTGCAGCCCGCGCCGGATGCGGAAATGCTGGATGTGGCCTGTGGAAGGGGCCGGCACGCCAAATACCTGGCAGATAAGGGCTACTATGTAACAGGGATCGATCTGTCTATCGAAAGCATTAATGTGGCAAAAAAGCTGGAAAACGACCACCTGAGCTTTTTTCAGCATGATATGCGTTTACCTTTTTGGGTAAACTATTTTGATGTGGTATTTAACTTTTTTACCAGCTTCGGTTACTTTGAAACGCAGCGCGAAAATGACAACGCCCTGCGTACCCTTGCCAATGCGCTGAAACCGGGAGGTAAACTGGTGCTGGACTACCTGAACAGCAGCTACGTAGCCACACACCTGGTGAACGATGAAGTAAAGGAAAAAGACAACATCGTATTTGATATCCGCCGGGAACTGAAAGCACATAAGTTTATGAAGCAGATCAGTATCCTGGACAAGGAAAAAATGCGCCGCGCTACTTACACCGAAAGTGTGAACGCCTTTACCAGGGCGGAATTTGAAGCCATGTTTGCCAAACAGGGGCTTGCAATCACTGAAATATTCGGCGACTATCACTTTAACAGCTATGATGAGCAGCGTTCGCCGCGACTGATCATCATCGCCACAAAATCATAGCCATGCTTGAATCGATATTACGCGGGGATCTCCGGCTTTTTTTTCATATTAACGGTCAGTGGTACAATGGGTTCCTGGATGTGGTGCTGCCTTTTTTAAGGGAGCCTTATGTTTGGGCGCCGCTGTACCTGTTCCTGGGGCTGTTTGTAACTATTAACTATGGCTGGAAAGGGCTTTTCTGGATACTGTTTTTCCTGCTGTGCTTTGCCGTGGCCGACCAGAGCAGCCTGTACCTGAAAAGCGCCGTTGGGAGGGTGAGGCCCTGCCGCGATCCGCTGGTATCGCACTATGCCAGGGTATTGGTGGTATACTGTCCTATGAGCGGAAGTTTTACCTCCAACCATGCCGCGAATCATTTTGCCCTGGCTACATTTTGTTTCATAACTTTAAAACAGGCATTTCACCGGTACACCTGGTTATTCTTTGCATGGGCCGCTGTAATAGGCTATGCACAGATATACGTAGGCGTGCACTATCCGCTCGATGTAGCAGGGGGTGCGGTACTGGGTATTTTAATCGGGCTGCTGAGCGGTAGTTTCTTTCAACGCCGCATAAGACTGGAGTCTGAACTCGCATCATGAACTGGAATTATCTGATACTGATACTGGCTGCAACCATTGCTGGTGGGATGATACCCATGACAGTAAAACGCATTAATGCCAACTTTTCTATTTACCTGCTTGCATTTACAGGGGCTTTTCTTTTCGGGGTGATCATTATGCACCTCCTGCCCGAAGTGTATGAGGAACTGGGGCACCAGGCGGGTATTTATATTGTGCTGGGGTTTTTCCTGCAGGTATTCCTGCAGCAGCTCTCCCATGGAATGGAGCACGGGCATACCCATATGCCGCAGGAGCATCATCACCATATTGCGGTAACGCCGTTGTTGCTGGGGCTTTCCATCCATGCTTTTATGGAAGGGTTGCCACTGGGATTTAAATACAGCGATCATTCCGCATTGCCATCGCTGATGGCGGGAGTGGCCGCTCATAAGATCCCCGAAGCATTAACGCTGATCACCGTGATGATGCATGCGCACCGGAAACGTGCGGAGCTTTGGCGGATACTGATCATCTTTGCACTGGTAACGCCGCTGGCGGCAGTGCTGGCAGGTTGGCTGGGCAGCCGTTTCGAGGTGGTGCAGCATTATCTTTTATACGTGGTGGCACTGGTAGTGGGGGCATTTCTGCATATTTCCACTACTATCTTTTATGAAAGCGGCACAAAACATCATGAACTCAGCAGGAAAAAAATTCTGGCAATAGCCATAGGTTTGATCCTGGCATTTCTGACCCTGATATTTGAATAATTTTTTATTTTTAGGCTTTATATATGGAAGTCGTCATTATCCTCATCCTTATTTTATTGAACGGCCTGTTCTCGATGTCGGAGATAGCATTGGTCTCGGCCCGGAAGATCCGATTGGAGAACCAGGCCAATAAAGGGGATGAAAAAGCAAAGGCAGCTTTAAAGCTCGCCAACAATCCGGACACCTTTCTTTCTACCGTGCAAATCGGTATTACCCTGATCGGCATCTTAACGGGTATTTATTCAGGCGAAAACATCAAAACCGATGTGATGGCCTGGCTCAACACCTTTCCGCTCATACAGCCTTACAGCAGTGTGGTGGCCACTGTTCTTATTGTAGTGGTGATCACGTATTTTTCCATGGTATTGGGAGAACTGGTACCTAAACGTATAGGATTGGCCAGGCCCGAGGCCATTGCCAAGTTTATGGC
>JBCNPS010000152.1:0-13279 GCA_039593235.1 Chitinophaga sp.
GCCATACCGGGCGATAAAGCCCTTGAACAAAGTGTATACCTGGTAAAGGAAATTACGCAGCCGTATTTTTCCACCGAGTTTCACTTCCATCATGAATGCCAGCTGGTATACGTGGTGGAAAGCGCCGGCCGCCGCATCATTGGCGACAATATCAGCTATTTTGAAAGCGGGGAACTGATCTTTGTGGGATCGGGCACTCCGCATGTATGGCATAACGAACAAAAGTATTTTGAAGGGAAGAACAAGCTGCAGGCAAGATCGCTGGCGCTGTATATTTCGCCGGATCTGCTGCTGGAGCATCTTAGCTTATTCACGAATACCAGCGCACTGAAAACATGGCTCAAAAAGGCGCAGCGGGGCATCCAGTTCCATGGAAAAGCCAAAGCGGAAATCCTGGCGTTGATGCAGCAAATGCTGCAACAGCAGGGCCTTCCGCAAACCATCTCCTTTATGACCCTGCTGCAAACCATGATGGGCGCCAAAGAATACATGCTCCTGGCCGGCACCAACTATGTAAACCTGTATAATGATAAGGATCAGTCGAGGATGGATGATATCTTCAAATATATTTTCCGGCATTTCAGGAGAGACATACCCCTGTCGGAAATAGCGGCTGTTGCGGGTATCAACGTGCATTCCTTTTGCCGGTTCTTTAAAAGCCGGACACAGAAATCATTCACCCACTTCGTCAACGAATTAAGGATCGGGTACGCCTGCAGGCTGCTACAGGAAAAGGAAATGCCAATAACGGAACTATCGAACAAGTGCGGGTACCGGAATACCACGCACTTTAACCGTTTCTTCAAAAAAATAAAAGGAAAAACTCCAAGGGAATATAAAAAAGAAGTGATCGCTCTTGATTAAACTCAGGGATTCACCAGGAAATACACTACACGGCAAACGGAACCATCCTCCTTCTTTTGCAAATGGAGTGTATGTTTACCGGGCTTCAGGTCATCCCCCAATATTAGATACCAGGGCAGGTACAGGCTTTTACTCCACTGCGTGCGCAGGTCTTTCTGCTGCACCTCCCCATCATCAATACGATAGCTGATCACACCGGCATCCGGACCGGAAACGATACCAATACCAATAGTACGCCCGGTAAAAGGATATTCTACACTGGCGGCCGCAGTACCGGATACCAGCATAGGCACTTTTACAAACCCTTCGCGGGTGCCTGTTTTATCAGATGGTTTCCACGATTCATCAATACTAAAGCCGTTCCTGTTAAGCGCATCGTGAATGTCTCCATAAGCGCCGTTTTCATAATTAAGCGGATCTGTTGCACGGGGCAATTTGGCTGATGTTAAATGCTTTGGCGATTGTGCGCTAAAATCCTCATCCAGTAACCGTTTGATGGCATTAAAATACAACTGTTGCCCAAAAGGGGAAGGATGCAGGTCTTTGAAATCATCTTTCCAGGTAAATTCGCCGGCATCAATGCGCGTAGTAATTTCTTTGGCGAGATTGATAAAAGGCAGGTGGTATTTTTTAGCCAGATCTTCATGCACCTGCACTTCCACCGGCACTTTGCCTGCGTGGTAATCAGCCATTTTATCTTCATCCACAAAAGCCATCAGCACAATATTCACCTGGGGATTGGCTTTCAGCGCATGACGGATGATCCCTTCCATAGCGCGGCGCTGCGTTACTTCATTGGTGCCATTCACCCGGTCGTTCACCGCAGCTTCCAGGAATAAGAGGTCAGTTTTCCCTTTGCTCAATACATCATGGGCAAAGCGGAAAGCATGCGGCAAACTGCCCAGCGAAGGGATGCCCGCATTGATAAAACGGAAATCCGTAGCCGGGTAGGTGGCGGCAAGATAATCGCACACCTTGCCCCGCCAGCCTTCCATATTGGTAATAGATCCGCCCATAAATGTGATGGTGGCCTTTTTACCGGTTTTAATATGATACCTTATATTATCCAGGTGCCCGTATCGTGTAACAAATTTATCCTGTGCAATGGTACTAACGGCAACGAATATACCGAGTATCAATCCTGCTAATTTCCTGATCATATTTTTGTTGCTTGAATCTCTTTCATTTCACCATTCACCCTGAGTTTCACTTTACCGGCGCCGCGTATTTTATAATTGGTAACGATGCCATTTTTCCAGGTCATATCAACCGTATAATTACCTCTTGCTTTCATTCCCTTTATGGTACCGGAAGCTTTCCAGGCATCGGGTAATGCGGGGAGCAGGTCAATGAAACCGGCATGACTCTGCAGCAGCATTTCCGCCAGTCCTGCTGCACCGCCAAAGTTACCATCAATCTGGAAGGGAGGGCCTGCGGAAAACAGGTTGGCATAAACGCCGCCACCGGCGCCGTAGTTGATGTCTGTATTATAAGTGGGCCTGATCAGCTGAGAAAATAACTTAAACGCGCGGTTGCCATCGTGCAGTCTTGCCCAGAATATTTGTTTATAAGCAATAGACCAGCTGGGACCATCATCCCCTCTCACATCCAGTGTTTTCTTACAGGCTTCGGCCAGTTCCGGGGTGGCTTCCGGTGTGATCAGCGAAGCAGGGTACAAACCATATAAGTGAGATATATGCCGGTGAGTGGGTTCTGTCTCCTTATATTCTTCCAGCCATTCCATCAGGCGCCCGTCTTTACCTATCCTGCCTGCCGGTGGCAGCTGTTTTAATTTCCCTGCCAGGGTAGCGCTGAATGCGGCGTCCTTACCCAGTGTTTTGGCCGCAGTGATCACGTTCATGAACAGCTCCCGGATAATCTGGTTATCAATAGTAGGACCAATACAAATGCTGGAAGTTTTACCATTGGGCAGATAAAAGGAATTTTCAGGAGAAGAAGAAGGCGATGTTACCAACCATCCCGTTTTATCATCCTTTACCAGCATGCTGCTGTAAAATTCCGCGGAACCTTTTAACACCGGGTATATATCTGCCAGGTATTTTTTATCATTGGTAAAAGCGTAATGCTCCCACAGGTTATTGCACAACCATCCCGAGCCCGATTTGGTAACGCCCCAGGACGCGCTTTCACCGGGTTCTGTAAAGCCCCATATATTGGTGATCACATGCGCTACCCAGCCGTCTGCATTGTAATAGGCTTTGGCGGTTCTTTCACCCGGCTTTACCAGTCCGTGTACCAGGTCGGCCAGCGGCAGGTTGAGTTCCGGCAGGTTGCTTACCTCCACCGGCCAGTGGTTCATCTGCACGTTTACATCCAGGTGGTAGTCGCCGTTCCAGGGTGTCTGGATCTGGTTGGCCCACAGTCCCTGTAAATTAGGTGGCAGCAATCCCACACGGGTACTGCTGATGGTCAGATAGCGGCCATATTGATAAAACAACACCGGCATGCCGTTATCGGCTGCAGGCGTTTTGTGGAAGTTACTGATCCGCTGATCAGTAGGCGCCTGGTCCGCACTGTTGTTGCCACCCAGCTCTATACTAACGCGGTTGAATAAACGCTGAAAGGCGGTTATATGCTGCTGCTTCTGCTGTGCATAGTTTTTATGTAAGGCGGCATCCAGCAGCTGCTTTGTTTGTTCGCGGTAACGCGGGTTCCTGAAATCCGTAGCGGTAGATACATACAGGATCACTTCCGTGGCATCTTTGATCACCAGTGTATCCTTGTCCGTTAGTAGCTGCCCGTTTTTCAGCTTGGCCTGTATCCTTGTCAGGTATTTCATACCGGGATTGGAGGTACCGCTTTTCAGTTCGCCAAACATTTGCAGCTCCTGCCCTTCCATGCGGGTAGCGGCCCTTTCCGGCCGGCTGATAGCTACCTTCATATTCAACTGCCCGGGTTTGCCGGCAGTTAAACGGATCACGCCTACATCTCCATTAAAATCCGTAAAGTATTCCCTCGTATAGGCTACACCGTTAGCTTCAAAAGAAGTAGTAGCTACCGCTTCGTTTAAAGACAAATCTCTTTTATAACGGGAAGGGCTATCCGTTGTTGGGTAGCTGTACTGTAAATATAGTTCCCCCAGCATCTGGAAACAGCCGAAAGGCACGTCGGCGGAGCCTTTGCCGGTACATACAAACGATTTATCCATGAGCGCCTGGGCCTCATTATTTTTCCCCTCTGCCAGCAGTTGCCGGATGGCAGGCAGTTGTTTGTATGCCTCGTAATTGTTGGCATCCTGCGGCGCGCCGGACCAGAGGGTGATATCATTTAATACAATCTTTTCCTGGTTAATGCCGCCATCCGGTGTCATTCCCAGGCGGCCGTTGCCCAGCGGCACGGTTTCTTCCCACACCTTTGCGGGCCTGTTATACCAGAGGCGCAAAGGTTGCTGCTGTGCAGCAACTGCCAACGGCAAAATGCCTGTCATCAACAGGATGCCCATCCTGATATACCCGGAAGAAAAGAATTGCTTATTCATATGTATTCGTGGAATTTGTATGCAGCCAAAATTAAAGGCAGCCGGGTAACCACGCTCCCTGAAAATTGACTATTACCAACACTATCTTGACATTGTTTATTTATTCCTCACCAGCGCCCGGACTTTTAAGCAGGTGGGCACAGTGGCCAGGTAGCCGTTATCGGCAATAAAAGTGAAGATAAAGCCGGTGCGCTTTTTTCCCCTGTTGATCCAGGGATGACTGCCAAAGAGGCCAGGGCTGCTGTTTTCTACCAGTACGCCGCCGGGAGCGGTTACATCCCTCCAGTTGCCGATACCATAAAAATCTTGGGTATTGAGCAATGCGGCCGGATAGGGCGTGTAGGCGATGGCGGCATGTGCGGTTTGGCTTTCTTCCATGGCTGCCACGGCGGCTTCGCTGAGCACGCGGCTGCCATTGGGGCCTACCCCTTTGTTCATGAGCATATCAAGGAAACGCATATAATCGTCCGGTGTGCTGCGGGCGCCGCCTGCAATCTGCGGATTGGCGGAAATACCATAGTCGGTGCCGGTCATGTCACAGGGCGTAAATATTTTATCCGCTGCCAGCTCTTTCCAGCTTTTACCGGATGCTACCTCGCAAATACGGCCGGCCACCTGCATACTTACACCACCATAATAAAAGGTGGTACCCGGCGGGTTCAGCAACGCCACATTCCGGGCAATGCCCTCTGCCGCCTGGGTAAGCGTGATCAGCACATTGGATTCATATCCCTGGGTGGAATTTCCCGGGAAACCGGATGTATGGGAGAAGAGTTGCGCAATAGTAATATCTCCCTTATGATAAGTTGTAAAAACAGGCAGGTATTTCCCAACAGTATCACTGAGCTTTATTTTACCTTCATCCACCAGGCTCATCACCACCGCAGCTGATAACCATTTGGAGCAGGAAGCGATCAGCTGCCGGGTACTGCCGGTATACCCGCCAAATCCCCTGGCATACACCGGTTTACCATCTTCATGAATAACCGCATAGCATTTTCCATTAAAAGCAGTGGGTACGGAATCGCTCAATACCTGGTCCACATCACTATAGCCGGTGGCCACAATAGTGGTGGATTCGCTTTTTGTGCAACCTGCAAGCAGGGAAATAAAAATAACAGCGGACAGGGAGTTCCGGAAGAAATCATTCATGTGACAGTTGTATTCAGTTGTAAGCTAAGAAATAAGGCAAACTTATTCAACGTCCTCTTTTTAAATTATATTGCAGCCCTTATGAAATACAGCAATATTTTATTTGACCTGGATGGCACGTTAACCGATCCTAAAACCGGGATTACCAAATCTGTTCAGTATGCGCTTGCAAAAGCCGGTATTGCCCAGCCGGACCTTCAGCAGCTGGAACCATTTATTGGCCCGCCCCTGCACCAGTCGTTCATGGATTTTTACGGTTTCACCGAGTCCCGGGCCTGGGAAGCGGTAAACGCCTACCGGGAATACTTCCGGGTAACGGGGATCTATGAAAATGAGCGGTATGCGGGTATCCCGGAACTGCTTACTGCGCTGCTTTCACAGGGCCGTCGCCTGTTTGTGGCTACTTCCAAGCCAAAAGTGTTTGCTGATATCGTGATCCGGCACTTTGAGCTGGAGCCCTACTTTACCGCCGTATACGGCAGTGAGCTGGATGGTACCAGGACCGATAAAGCGGAACTGATCCGTTACCTGGTTGCGGAACAGCAATTGAGTACAAGCAACACGATCATGGTGGGCGACCGTAAACACGACATTATCGGTGCGCAGAAAAACGGCCTGCCTGCTATCGGCGTAGGCTACGGTTACGGCAGTACGCAGGAACTAAAGGATGCATCACCCGATTATATATTTAACACAGTGAGCGAATTGCACGCGGGATTTCCCTGATCCTGTTCACGCACCTGTGGCTCCGGGTGAAAAAAAAGTGAGCCTTAATTTGTTTATTAGCCCTTTATTAATGCCCTGATTAGTGCCTCTCCCCTTAATTGCACTTGAAAACTTCCACGTTTTATTATCCATAGCCCGGCATTGTTCCAAGAAAACCAAAGTAGCAAACCCGATAGTAATTCCTAATCATTATCAATTATTCCACACATGAAAATCAAGTTGCATCTTCTTGTCGCAACCCTTGTTGCATTGTCTGTTGGCTGCTCAAAAAAAGAAGCCGCCAATTCGCTAGAGTCGCTCGATGGCAAAAAATCAGGGATCAACGCATTCGGCTCCCCCGTTGGCGATGTAGTTGGCAAAATTACGGTAGGCTACCAGGGCTGGTTTGCCGCCAACGGCGATGGCTCCCCTATCAATGCCTGGTGGCATTGGACCCAGAACTGGGGCGCCTCGCCATCTTCCACGAATAATGGTATCAAGTCATGGCCCGATGTAAGGGATTACAGCAGCACCTACCAAACCGCCTGGGCCAACCTGGGAAACGGTCAGCCTGCAAAGCTGTTCTCCTCTTTCAACGACCAAACCGTCAACACCCACTTCCTGTGGATGCAGCAAAACGGTATCGATGCCGCCGCGCTGCAACGCTTTAATCCCAATGGCTCCGAAGGCCCTGTACGCGACGCCATCACCGCAAAAGTGAAAACGGCCGCCGAAAACTATGGCCGCAAATTTTACATCATGTACGATGTAAGCGGGTGGACCAACATGCAATCGGAAATCAAAACCGACTGGACCACCAAGATGTCGGCCTACACTTCCTCTTCCGCCTACGCCAAACAAAATGGTAAACCGGTGGTATGTATCTGGGGCTTTGGCTTCAACGACAACAACCATCCCTGGTCGGCCGCCGTGTGCCTGGATGTGATCAACTGGTTCAAGAACCAGGGCTGCTATGTAATTGGCGGCGTGCCCACACATTGGCGTACCGAAACCAGCGACTCCAGGCCGGGCTTCCTTGCCACCTACAGCGCACTGAATATGATCTCCCCCTGGATGGTAGGCAGGATCGGTAATGTATCTGACGCAGATAATTTCTTTACCAATGTAAACACACCTGACCAGGCGTATTGCAACAACAACGGGATCGACTACCAGCCCTGCGTGCTCCCCGGCGATTTGCAGGAACACCAGCGCGCACATGGCGATTTCATGTGGCGCCAGTTCTACAACATGGTACGCGTAGGCGCACAAGGCATTTACATTTCCATGTTCGATGAATACAACGAGGGTAACCAGATCGCAAAAACAGCGGAAAATTCCTCCTTCATTCCCGCAGGTTCCAACTTCGTAACCCTGGATGAAGACGGCGTAGTGTGCTCCGCAGACTACTACCTGCGCCTCACCGGCGACGGCGGCAAAATGCTGAAAGGACAGATCGGTTTAACCGCAACCCGTCCTACCCCACCGGTAGTGGGCGGCGGCACAGGCGCTCCCATAGGGCAAACCATTACCCTCAAAAGCTCCAATAACCTGTATGTATGCAGTGAAAACGGTACACAGGCCATGAATGCCAATCGTACCGTAGCGCAGGGCTGGGAACAGTTTGCAGTAGTAAGCGCCGGCAGCGGCAAAGTAGCGCTGGTAAACGGTGGCTATTATGTATGCTCAGAGGATGGCACACAGGCCATGAACTGTAACCGTACGGCTATTGGCCCCTGGGAGCAGTTCGACTGGATCAGCAACAGCGATGGCACTATTTCCCTGAGAGGCAGCAATGGTAAGTATGTTTCCAGCGAAGGCGGCACACAGCCTATGACCTGTAATCACAGCAGTATCGGGGCTACGGAGAAGTTCAGGGTAAACCAGTAATCATCTTGCTGTTTTAATATTTGGTTATTTGGATATGGCGTAACACCTGCCGGGCTATCGTTACAAAATATCCAAATAACCAAATAAAAAAACAAACAAATAGCGCTAATTTTAGCCCCGGTAATCAACTAGTATAACGAATGAATGAAAGACCCGGTGATGTATTGATCAGTATAATTATTGCGACTTATAATGCCAGTCAGCACCTCAGAGAATGCCTGCAGTCCGTTAAATCACAAACAGCAGCGGGAATAGAGGTAGTAATTGTAGATGGAGGCAGTACAGACAACACCATGGCCATTGTAAAAGAAGCGGGTCTTCCTTTGGTGAAATGGGTGAGTGAACCGGATAAAGGCATCTATGATGCGTTAAACAAAGGCGCGGCAATGGCAAGCGGAAACTGGGTTTATTTCCTGGGCAGTGACGACCGTTTGCAGCCGGGCTTCAGCGAACTTGCCTCACATCTCAGCGATGATCATACTATTTACTATGGCAACAGCACCGGCTTCTGTACAGATGGGCCTGTTGAATACCCGCTTTTACAGGGCAGCTTCAGCGAATACCGGCTCGCTAAATATTGCATGAACCACCAGTCGATCATTTATCCCAAAAGCGTTTTCAGGAAATATGCCTACGATCTCCGGTATAAAGTACTGGCCGATTATGCCCTCAATCTCCTGGTATGGGGCGATCGCAGTTTTAAAAAGCAACATTACCCGGTTACGGTAGTATTGTATAACATGACCGGCTTTTCGTCGGGTAACAAAGACAAACAATTTTTAAAAGATAAACTACAGCTGATCCGTAAAGGAATGGGCTGGCGGATGTACCTGCGTATGCTGCTGAAACGATACAAGCAAAAACTGCTCGGGAAAAAAGACCTGTGGGCGCCGGAAGATTAAGGGATGCTTTCGTTTTAGTTACCGTTATTTGTCAAGTATGAAACTCACCATAGATGTTGTAATGCCCTCCTTTCGCCTGGAGGAAAAATATGTGCTCCCGGTACTTCGTTTACCGAGGCCGGATAATGCTGACATTAAGTTTTACCTGATGGCTGATAACCCGGATATAGTGCCTGCAGAAAGTATCCGGCAACTGGCAGACAACCAGCACGTGTTTCTTTACATCAATGAGAAAAACCTGGGCGCCTCCGGTACCCGGAACAGGGGCATATCCGTTTCACAGGGCGATTGGATCCTTTTCCTGGATGATGATGTTACGGTAGCAGATGACCTGCTGTTCAGGTACGCCGAAGCCGCTACCACGCATCCGGATGAAGCGGGCTTTATAGGCCTGGTTCATTTGCCGCCGCCCCCCGGCGATTTTGCCAGGGCGCTTATTGCCAATGGTAATGTCAGTATCTTTTCCGTAGCAGCCAATAAGCCTTCTTTTACCTGGGGCGCTACGGCAAACATCATGGTAAAAAGAAGTGCCATAGATGATATACGTTTCTCTTCCAGCTATCCGAAAGCCGGTGGCGGTGAAGATGTGGATTTCTTCCTGCATGTACGTGATCATAACAACGGGAAAAACTTCAAATCGTTGCCGGAAGCGGCCGTAACCCATCCCTGGTGGGATGATGGCCGTGTTAATTACAAACGCCCTTACAGGTATGGAATAGGCAACAGCCGCCTGGGTAAATACAACCCGGGCTACACTTACCGTAACCTGCCCAATACACCTGAAACCATATTGCTTTGCATTATTGTAAGCGGGGCGCTGTTATTTATTGCCCCCTGCGTGAGCATTGCCCTGCTGCTATTTGCCATAGGCAGCCTGCCAGTGGAATTAGCCGCAACGGCAGCGCTGCTAAGGAAACGTTCACCCGGCAGTTCCTTCGCCGTCATATTTCACACCAGCATCCTGAAGCTGCTAAACGATACCGGTGAATTGTGGGGAAAACTCACTCATGGCGAATTTTCCAGGATCACCGAACGCTTTGATGATACCGGTACTGTTAAAAAGAATGTGTTCTTTAAAACCAATACCTACAAAATAGTAAAGTGTGTACTATATCTCCTGTTGGTCACATTGATCATTACTACCTGGCGTAAGCCCTGATTTGCAGGGAAGACGGGTTAGGCAGCGTTACCTGCACGCTTGTTTGCTTCAGCAGCCCGCTTTGCTGTTCTCTTTTAAACACCACGATATTCCCGGTTTTCTGGTTGGCCACCAGCAAAAACTTGCCGGTAGGATCAATCACGAAATTCCGTGGATGAACACCCTGTGTCGATTCAACGCCTATTTGTTTCAGTTGCCCGTTCCGCTGGTTAATAGCGTAAATAAAAATGCTGTTGGATGTTTCCCTGGTAGACGCATAAAGAAAGCGGCCATCCGGTGAAATATGTATATCGGCGGCGCCGTAATCGTTCTGGTGTTTTGCCAAGTGGGCATCCAGCCGCTGTACGCTATCCAGTTTACCATCGTGGTATTTGTAAGCCGTAACGGTACCGCTGATCTCTTCTATGCAGTAAGCCATTGGCAGCCGCGGATGAAAGGTGATATGCCGCGGACCGCTGCCAGGCGTAGTGCGTGTGAACGGCGGACTGGCCGGTTGTAAAGGCTCCGCAGCACCGGGCGCCAGGCGGTAAATATGGATCTTATCGGCGCCGAGGTCCGGGAAAAAAGCGTATTGGCCATCAGGAGAAAATACCGATGCATGGATATGTGAACGGAGCTGACGGCTTCGCATAACGCTGCTGTCTTTAAAGGCAATCGTTTGTTTGGCGGGCGCTATATGGCCGTTACCGCTGAGCGGGAATATAGACAGGCTGCCACCGCTGTAATTGGCGCAGATGAGCCATTTACCGGTGGGGTCCACTCCCACATAGGCAGGGTTATCGCCGCCGCTATCCTGCCTGTCGAGCAACGTTACTGTTTCTTTGACGCTGTCGAAAGCGAAACTGCTTACGCCACCCACATTAGGCGTTTGCGCCTCCGAGCAGGCGTAAATATATTTCCCGTCGGGCGATAAGGTGAGAAAAGAAGGGTTGAGGATCCCTTTGGTGGCAGCCACCTGCTGCAGGGCGCCCGTCTGGTAATTAAACCGGTACAGGTATACCCCGTCTTTTTCTTTATCGCGGTTATAACTGCCCACAAAGAGGTAATACTGCTGCGCATGGGCTATAAAGCCACTGAAAAACGTAATAACGAAGGCAAAAAATAATTTTCGTAACAATGTGATGATGATTTAAGCATGAAGATATCCTGTAAGATAATTATCTCCAGAAAAAAAACAGCATCCTTTGTAAGGAAACGACTATCCGCCCGTCTAACACTACAACAGTCCTTATTACCGATTTAAAGCGGTAATTTTGTATAACCGTATTATTCACCAGTATTTTTTTGCGAGATGAGAATAATATTCCTTTTAACACTGATCCTGGCCACGCAGACAGCCTGCCACAGCCAGAACAGCAACAATAAACAAGTGCCAGTGAAAAATCCTTACTATTCCAGAACGGATACGCGAAAACTGCATATTACAAATGCTGAATGGAAAAGAATACTGCCGCCGGATCTTTATGCCGTAGCCCGCGAAAGCGCTACCGAACGGGCATTTACCGGCAAGTACTGGGATGCCGATGTAAAAGGCAGCTATTACTGCGCAGTTTGCGGCAATCCTTTATTCAGGTCCGATGCCAAATTTGCCAGCAGTTGCGGATGGCCCAGCTTTTTTGAGCCACTGAAGGCCAACAGCGTTATTTACAAGGAAGACAATTCCCTGGGTATGCAAAGAACGGAAGTGATCTGTGAGCGTTGCGGCTCCCACCTGGGTCATATTTTTGATGATGGCCCCCCTCCTACGCATAAACGGTTTTGTATGAACTCCATATCGCTGGATTTTGAACCGGATCCCGGCGCCCGTTAAATGAGCTTATAGCGCTGCACCAATCATGCGGTCATCTTTACGGTCAGGATACAAGAAGCCGGCGCTTCACTCCAGGAAATGATCCAGGAAAGCAGCGCCGAATGCAGAAGCCGCCAGTTTCTTTTTCAGGTTGCGCCGGAAAGGGTTACTCATCCCTATACCCGGCAAAGGGTGCACAATGTGATAAAAAGGCCGGCTCAGATCCTGTGAATTGGCCAGGATAATAAACGTAAGATCACGCTGCGGGATCTTTACAAACAAGGCGGAATAGCCGGTCCACCAGCCGGTATGCCACATTACCTTTATGCCTTTATAATAAGTTACAAACCAACCCAGCCCGTACTGGATGGTTTTGCCTTTGGGATTCACATAGGGTGTAAACACCTTGTTCCAGGTGGTATCTTCAAGGAATTTCCGGTCGTCAATAGCATTGGAATACACTGCCAGATCGGCCACGGTGCTCATGATCCCCGCAGCCGGACCAAAACCGTATTCGAACCTAACGGGTTGCAGCTGCTTGTTTTTCCAGTCGTACGGCCTGGCTACATGCCGCATAAACGAGTCTTTATCATACCCTGTTCGTGCAAAATTGAGACTGTCGTCCGTACTGGGTACCGTATTTTTCAGTGATAACGGCCTGATGATCTGTTCCATCAGCAGTTCGCCAAAGGAATGCCCGGACGATTGTGCAATTACTTTTCCCAGTTCATTATACCAACCGCCGTTGTACCTGAATACATAACCGGGTTTGTAACTATTGAACATACTGCCCATGGCCGTATGGGTAAGCAGATACTTTACTTTGATCCTGGGATCGCTGCCCCAGCGGGCGCCGAGATTGATCTTGTATTTACTGATAGGATCATCCAGGCTTGCCTTCCCGGCCTGTACCTGCTGCATGAGAATAATGGAGCCAAAAGTTTTGGTAACAGAAGCTACCTGATACACCGTATTTTCATCCGGTACGGTCTTGTTTTCCAGGTTGGCATAGCCGAAGCCTTTTTTCCAGGCCAGTTGTCTTTCGTTTACTACGCCTGCCGAAATACCGGGGATATGATATTTTTCCCGGAGATGTTCCAGTTTCTTTTCAAGATGGTCCATTCTTTCTGCATTCCATACGGCATCGCGGGAAGTGACAGGTCGCTTGTTGGCGGTCCGCCGGCTGCTGTGGCAGGCAAATAAAAATAAGGCGATCCCCAAAAAAGTGAAGGAAGAGAAAGTAGCGTGATGTGCCATCCGGGTTATTTGTTTTGATGGCAAAACTCCCTGTTTAACGGGTAGTTACCTACTCATATCCG
>JBCNPS010000153.1:0-13268 GCA_039593235.1 Chitinophaga sp.
AGTGCCTTGACCTTTCCATCTTACACATTACTTCTGGCTGATGGATTTTACCGTAGTACTTGGCGTTAGGGAGATGGGGGCTTTCATTCCATTGAACCACGCCTTCTGGAGCGTGGCCGGGTCGGAAAATGTAGATATAAAGAAGAAAGCGGTAAGCGGAATGGCACCTATTTCGGTGGTGGGCGACTGGCAACAGGGCGCACCGCCAGGTTTAAACCTGGAAGCCATTTACGCAGGTCCAACCTGCAGGTATGTGAGAAGATCGGAACAGTTTTCAGCCAGGGAAAACGTGTGCAAACCAAATGAAACGATTGAATAAAAGTTTTATACGTGGCCGCAACTACACAAATACAACCCCCCGGATTAAAATCGTCTGCATCACAGCAGCGGGAAGCACCTTTCTTTGGCGCCGCTCCCGCAAAAACCCCTTTCTTTCAGCCGGCAACTCCGCCAAAGCATCAGCAGGGCGAAGAAGAAGGCGCCCTGCAACGGGAAGCTACCGGCGCCGGTGCGCCGGAAGTAACGCCGGGAGTAGAGCAGCAACTCTCGCAAAGTAAAGGTGGCGGGGCGCCAATGCCCTCCCGCCACAACGAAGAAATGAGCCGCGCTTTCGGTAAGGACCTCAGCAGCGTAAGGATCCATACCGATGCCCGCGCTGCGGATATGAGTAACCAACTGCAGGCAAAAGCATTCACCCACGGGAAGGATATCTATTTCGGGGCTAACCAGCATGCCGATACAAAGGCCGGGAAACACCTGCTGGCGCATGAACTTACACATGTGGTGCAGCAGGCGCCGGCGCAGACGATTTCCCGGGTGCCATTGCCTTATGTTTATTCCAAAGTAGAAAGGAAAAAGAAGAAAGATATTCTGGGAGATGGAACTGCCGCTAACACAGGGATTACACTTAACGAGTTTAAGAGTTATACCATGCGGCAGGCCGATTGGTTTGCACATCCGTCCCTTGCAAAAGCCGACAGGGATGCGCTGTGGGCAATCATCGCTAAAATAAACCTTGGCCCGCATATTCAGTCCGGCGCCGGCGATCTGAAACTGAAAGACCTGATACCGCTTCCTGCGGCCGACTGGGCAGCATTAGCCACCTTCGGGCATGGTTGCCACCAGGATGATACCGTTATTATACTGAATACAACACCTCCAATGGCCCGGCGTATTGCACTGGGCAACAGGATGCAGCAGATGGAAGCATTGATTACCGGTAAAGTGATAAAGAGAACAGTGTCGGAAGATCAGCTTGCAGACGTGGAAGCTAATGCGCTTTTATGGACCAGGATCACAGATTACTGGAACCTCTTTCATCCACACCTGCAAAGGGTATATCAGCCTGGTCCGGGAGCCAGGGGATTAGAGTTCCAGAAGATAATCAATATGTTCACGGCCAAGGCGCCGGTAGATTTCCTGGCATTACAGGGCCGTATACGCAACCTGCACCGTTTTGGTATACCGGCGCTGAATAAGTTAAAGAGTAATTTTACAGATCTGTCGCATACGCTGCCGCTGCACCTGATCATCCAAACGGGAAATGATGCCGGCGCTTTCCAGGATGCGGCGCCCAAATTCGAAGATGTAATCAATACTTCTCCCAACCTGGTGCTGATGCTGGAAGGCAGGGATTCGCTGGCACAGATCCAAACGGAAATACCCATTCTTGCACAACGGTATGGTAAGAAGGATGCCAAAGGCAATTTCAGTATAGCGCAGGTAATTGTTGCCGGGCATGGTTCCCCGGAAAGTGTACAGCTGGCAGGCACCAGTGCGCCGGGCGTGGTAAAGGGACGCGTGGAATATACTACCGAAAGCCTCGATATCAGTAACGCCGCTGCAAAGGCCAAAACGCAGGCATTCCTGGATGTGCTGATACAAAACCTTGATCCTGCCACGGCAAAGATCGTATACGCAGGTTGCCTGGTTGGCGCGCACCCTGTACCACTGGGTACACCGGCGGCAGGCGTGCAGACACATATTGCCGCTCACCCGAACCTCGGTGAGTTTACACAACAACGGGGCGCAGCAGCCGGTAAACCGGTGAAGGTGGAAGCAGCCCGCGCATCGGTAGCGCTTTCGGAAACCAGTTTAATGGACCCTGTTACAAAAGACCTGCATATTACTTACCCGTTTGATCCGCAGGCGTTTGGCACTGCCGCCGCCTACCTGGCAGCAGGCCATGAACCTGAAGGAACCATGAGGGCCGCCGTGGAAGTAGCTGCTACCAATCCGGTTGCCGCCGCCAATTTGCTTCGTGCCCGTTTAGGCTTTGGCGTTATATCGGATCCCTGGTGGGATCAGTGCGTGATTGCCCTGGTAAAGGCAGCGCTGGACGGCGTGCCGTTGGGCGGACCGGTAAGCCTTACCCGGCTGCTGGAACTGTCGGATGTGGCGGACCTGCCTTTCCTCGGTGGTTTCGGAACGGACTTTGGCATTTCTGCCGCACATTTTGTAAACCGGGTGAACCCGCTGATATCTGCACCGCTTATTTACCGCGAAGCGCTGAATGTACCTTTGATGCTTGCGCCTGGAACAATAGACCACCGCCTCGGCAGGTTCTTTATGGAGCAGGGATGGTATAGCCTGGATGCCGGAAGGGAAGCGCCTTTCATCGCATTCCTGAACGCTACGCCCGCCGATTTTATGCGGCAAATGGAAATTCACCTGGACAGGGCGGCTATTGGTAAATACGACGCTACCCTGTTTGCGCCTGTCGCCGTTCATACACCCGGCAGGATTAAGCTGGCCCTCGCCTGGCTCCACCAGGACGACACCAATGCTTTAGTCCGCACATTTTTTGATACAGAAATCACCGACACCCCGGCAGGCCCGGTACTTTCCGCTGCCGTAACCGCACAACTGGCAGGAAGGGGCCCCGACGAAATACTGGATCCCCTGGGTCGCCTGGTACCGCGCCCACCGGGCGATAACCGCCCCCTGGCAAATGCACAGATACCCGGAAGAAAAAGGAATACTTTACTGATAGAACTCAAAGCGTATATCGCCACCGTAACCGCCGTAAAAAAACTCCCGGTATTCAGAGGCCCGGGACCCAAACATACAGGCATAGGCTGGGTAAACCCCGGAGCTACCTTACAGGTGGCTGGCTTTACCGGCGGATGGGCGGCTTTTGATTTTAAAGGCAGACTTGGATATGTAGATAAAACACAAATTACACCTCCTTAACAAAAAATTGTATACAAACACCCTGTAAATAAATGTTGTTATAGGAAGTAGTACAACCTTATCACATCTCCCGGAAACAAAAAGAAAAAAATGAAGGACTGGACAACACTAACCGGCAATGGAGGCAACAAACTGGTGATCAAAGATCACTACTGCATCGCTGCATCGTTATACCAGGTAACCGTTTGGAAACAGGAACAATTGCTCCTGCAACATCATACAGATACGCCGCAGCCGGGGTTCCCCACGCTCACCGGCGATCAGCTGTACCTGGGCACCGGCATCCTGGACCTGGCCGCCAATGTACGGCACGAAATACCAGGTATGCAGGAAGCCATCAGAACAGCCGGCGGAAAATATACAGTGTCTCACGGTAATGAATACACGCCAGCTGTTTTTGCATGGGAGCCTGATGGCAGCGCAGTAGCGGTGTCGGTAAAATGGATCGGCAAGCCGGGCCCGCCGCCGGCGAAAGTACTGCTGCTTGATAAAGAAGGCCACCTGCTCCAAACATTGTGGGAAGACCACAACCTGCCGGTGGCAGCTCTTCACATCAGCGATAAATGGATCCTGGCCGGCACGCCGCAGTTCCGCGTATTCGACAAAGGAACCCTTAAATCCACCATCATTGCAGAACAATTACCTGCCGTGAGAATTGAAATGACAGCAGATGAAACGCAGCTGCTGTTATTGCAACATGATCACATCAGCCTGCGGAACACCGCAACAGGAAAGGAAATAAACCACTGGAAAGGAAACTGGAATGATGCCGCCATTACACCAAACGGGAAATATATAGTAGCCGTTGATGCGGAAGGAAAAGCATTCCTCATTAACACGAATACACCAGGGAAACAACAGCTAATACCCGCCCCGGGGGCTATCTTCTCTGTGGCGGCAGATAACAACCGGTTGCTTGCCTTTTTTACGCATGGCGCAATTGTTAGGATTACTACCTTATTATAAATGAAAAGATGATATGTCGACCCCCGCAACACTCGTAGTACAATGGAACCAGCTGGCAGTGGAAGCCATCCGCTGTTCAGCAGTTCCGCCGCCACTGGCCGCACGCGCGCTGGCTATGGTGCATACGGCCATGTACGATGCGTGGACAGCCTATAACCCCTGTGCCATCAGTACCATCACCGGCGCTTACATTAAACGCCCCAAAGAAGAACATAAAGCGGCCTGGAAGCGCAAAGCATACAGCTATGCGGCTTTCCGCGTGCTCACGGAATTGTTCCGGTTAATACTTCCGGCGGAAAATAAAAATATGTTCCATGATATGATGCTGCACCTGGACTATGATCCTGCCATCACCACACTGGATATTTCCAAAGCTGCAGGCATCGGTAACCTGGCTGCCCGCTGCATACTGGAAGCATTTGCCGGCGACGGCGCCAACGCATATGGCACGCTGCAAATGCCCGCCTGGGCAGACTATACAGGGTATAAACCGGTGAACACACCGGAACAGCTGAAAGATCCTGCCCGCTGGCAACCCCTGCCCATCGCTGACGGCAAACCACAACAATTCCTCACACCGCATTGGGCGCTGGTACACCCTTTTGCATTGCAACGCCCGCAGCAATTCCGACCGCCGGCGCCTTTCCCGCCGGGCAGCACCGAGTTCCAGCAGCAAGCCGATCAACTCATCGCCGTCAGCGCAGGACTTACGGACTTGCAAAAAGTGATCGCCGAATATTGGTGGGACGGCCCCGGCACAGTAACGCCTCCCGGCCACTGGTGCCAGGTGGCACAATATATTTCCGGTCGTGATGAACATTGTAATCACCAGGACCTGAAAATGTTTTTTGCCCTCAGCAACGCCATGCTGGACGCCAGTATCGCCTGCTGGGACAGCAAACGGCACTACGATGCAGTACGCCCCGTTTCCGCTGTGCGCTACTTATACAAAGGACGCACCATCAAGTCCTGGGGTGGCCCCGGCCAGGACGCTAAGGAAATAAAAGGAGAGGAGTGGCTGCCTTATCAGCCGGCAAACGGGATCACGCCGCCCTTTGCAGAACATGTATCAGGCCACAGCACCTTCAGCAGCGCTGCCGCTTATATACTAACGCAATTCACCGGCAGCGATAAACTGGGCGCTACAGTGTTGTGCAGTAAAGGAAGTTCGCTCATAGAGCCCGGGCTTACACCTGCAAGAGATATCTCCTTAAGCTGGAGCACTTTTTCAGAAGCGGCTGCACAGGCGGGAATGTCGCGGTTATACGGCGGGATTCATTTTGCACGCGGCAACCAGGAAGGGCAATACCTGGGGCAGAAAGTAGGAAAGATCGTATGGGAAAAAGCAACCTATTTTTTCAATGGAACATTATGATTGTATGACAGTAATATCATTGGCTATTCAGAAAGGAGGTTCCGGCAAAACCACCACTGCTATTAATCTTGCTGCCGCTTTACAGCTGGCAGGAAAGAAAGTGCTGCTCGTGGATGCCGATCCCCAGGCCAACCTCACGCAGGCGCTGGGATATGCGGACGATCCGCCGCAGCACCTGTACACCGCCTTGAAAAAAGAGATTGCGGGAGAAGAAGCGTTATTGTCGCAGGTGATCCTTACATCCCCCTGCGGACTAATGCTCATCCCTTCATCGCTGGACCTGGCCGCCGCTGAACTGGAACTGGTAGGCATGTATGGGCGGGAACAGGTATTCAGCTGGATGATTAAACCCTTGCTGGCACAGTTTGATTTCATATTGATCGACTGCCCGCCGGCTATAGGTATGCTTACCGTAAATGCGCTGGTGGCCAGCGATTATGTGCTGATGCCCCTGCAGGCGGAGTTCCTGCCGCTGAAAGGCGTTCGCAGTTTTATGTATCATTTTGAGAACATAAAAAAGAAGCTGAACGCCAACCTGGAAGTACTTGGATTTGTTTTAACAAAATACGACGACCGTAAATCCATGAACCGGCAGGTGCTGAAACAACTGGAAACGGAATACAACGGCAAAGTAATGGATACCTATATCCGCTCCAATATCCAACTGGCCAAAGCACAGGAAGCCGGTATGGATATTTTCAGCTTCGACCCGGTATCGCACGGTGCAAAGGATTACCGCCGCCTCGGAGAAGATTTTCTAAGCAGAATAAAATAGTTGTTATGTTTGATAGTAAACAATCTTTACCCGCCGCCACCTCTGCAAAAGAACCTTTTTTCAGCGGCGTGCAACAAAAGAAAGCGCCTGCCTTTTTCCAGGCTAAACTTTCCGTAAATACACCCGGCGACGCATTTGAACGGGAAGCGGATTCGGTTGCGGATAAGGTGGTAAGCGGCAGTGGGGGCGCCGGACCGGTGGTACAGAAAAAAGACATCTCTTCCGTACAACGCCTCGCCACTTCGGAAGCGGAAGAAAAGTTAAGTACCAACGACGCCCGTATGCGCCGCGATAAGGACATTCAAACCAAACCTGAGCTGCAACGGAAGTGCGCCGCCTGCGAACACGAGGAAGAAGGCCAGGTACAAAAATCCGAAGCCGCTGCCGGCGGCGGCAGTACCTCCGCTTCACCGCAGCTCTCTTCACAGATTGAAAGTTCCGCCGGTAAAGGTAGCCGTATGAGCGGGCAAACCGCCCACGAAATGCAGCATAAGTTCGGCGTGGATTTCAGCCACGTAAACATCCATACCGGCGCATCGGCGGTGCAAATGAGCAAGGAACTGGGCGCACAGGCATTTACCCACAAGAACGATGTTTATTTCAATGCAGGAAAATATAACCCTGACACCAGCAGCGGTAAACACCTGCTGGCGCATGAACTTACACATGTGGTACAGCAGGGCGCCGCTAAAGAAAAATCAGCCACACAACCGGGAGGGACCACATCATGAGTAAAGTAGCCGCAAAGAAAACAACCGCGAAACAAAAAACAGTGGCAGCACCTGTAACTGCCAGTCCTGCTATGGCGCCGGAACTGGCCTACCTGCAGGCGCTCATCAATTACCAGCTGGGTACCTATTTTAAAAAAGAAGGCACACCGTTAAAACCGCCGCTGCTGCCAAACAGGGACACCTGGCAAATTGTACGGCCGGAAGCCATGCAGCATAAATGGAACGATGAAGAACTTACCCTGCTGCTGATAGCACTGGTACCGCATATCCTGCCGGAGTTTTACGACATGGCTATCCAGCAGTTCCTGCCCCAGGCCGGCGAATTTCCACAGCTGGGCGGTATTCGCGGAAAACAATTCCGCGGCTTTCTGCCTACCGGGGAAACGGCCCTGTTCCTGCTGGCGGGCGCCAACTGGAAGAAACGGCTGGAGATACAGGAACTGTTCGAACCGGATCATGATTTTGCCCTTAAAAGAATTTTATGGCTGGAAGATGTGCAGGGCGGGGAGCCGCTGATGAGCGCCCGGCTCATGATGGACATTGATTACGTGAATCTCTTTATAAAAGGAAAACACGGCAAACCGCATTTCAGTATGAGTTTCCCGGCCAGGCTTATTGCCACGGAACTTACCTGGAACGACCTGGTGCTGGATGAATCCATCATGGCGCAGATCCGGGAACTGGAAACCTGGCTGCATCACAACGATCAGCTGATGAATGACTGGGGCATGAAGCATAAGCTGAAGAAAGGCTACCGCGCCCTGTTCTACGGTCCGCCCGGCACCGGTAAAACTTTTACCGCCAGCCTGCTCGGGAAGTATACCGGCAGGGATGTATATAAAATTGACCTCTCTATGGTGGTGTCAAAATATATCGGGGAAACAGAAAAGAACCTCGAAACACTCTTTGCCAAAGCCGCTGATAAGGGATGGATCATTTTCTTTGACGAAGCGGATGCTCTGTTCGGGAAGCGCACCAGCGTAAGGGATGCACACGATAAATATGCCAACCAGGAAGTATCGTACCTGCTGCAGCGGATAGAGGATTTTAACGGCCTCGTGATCCTGGCTACCAATATGAAAAATAATATAGACGATGCCTTCATCCGTCGCTTCAATGCTATCATACAATTCCAGGTGCCCGGCGAACGGGAGAGAGCCGCTATCTGGCAAAAAACATTCCCGCCCAACGTTAGTTTCCAGGACGACGAAGACATCCCCGGCAAAGTAAAAAAATACGAGATCACCGGCGGCAATATTATCAACGTAGTACAATATGCCTGCCTGAAAGCGCTGGAACGCAAAACAGCAAAGGTTTCCCTGGATGATGTGGTAAACGGCATCCGGAAAGAGATGAATAAAGAAGGAAGATCGTTTATTGTTTAACCTTCCCCGGTATGCTGCCAGGGCATACCGGGAATCTATGCGGCCCCATCTTCAACCGCCTATACCAATTATTCCTCCCTGTTCCCTTATTTTTCCTATTTTCCTTGTTACCAATTCTACGTGTGTATGATCAACTTAAACCTTAAGGCGAAGGCGCAGAACACCTATGACGCTATTGTAGTAGGCTCGGGTATCAGCGGAGGCTGGGCCGCCAAAGAACTCTGTGAAAAAGGACTCAAAGTGCTCCTGCTGGAAAGAGGAAGGCAGCTGGAACATATCAAGGATTACACCACCGCCACCCAGGCGCCCTGGGAAACGCCGTACCGCGGCCGGCTTACCTCCGCACAAAAAAAAGAACATCCCTATCTCATACGGGAACGGGTATACTCCCAATTCAATGAAAGCTACTGGCTGAAGGATATTGACAGTCCCTATACGGAAAAGAAACGGTTCGACTGGACCCGGGCCGATATTGTAGGCGGCAGATCCATTATGTGGGGCCGCGGATCCCTCCGGCTGAGCGACCTGGACTTTGAAGCCAATGCCAAAGAGGGCATCGGGATCGACTGGCCCATTCGCTACAAAGACCTGGCCCCATGGTACGATCATGTGGAGGCATTTGCCGGTATCAGCGGCCAGGCGGAAGGACTGCCACACCTGCCCGATGGTGTTTTCCAGCCGCCTATGGAAATGAATTGTTTTGAGAAACAGGTGAAAGCCAGGATAGAAAAAACTTTCCCGGAAAGGCGCATGACCATTTTCCGTACGGCCAATCTTACACAGCCTATCGGCGACCGGGGCAAGTGCCAGTACCGCGACCGCTGCGCACGCGGATGCCCTTTCGGCGCCTATTTCAGCTCACAATCGTCTACCTTGCCCGCTGCCGTAAAAACAGGTAACCTCACGCTGCAAACAGATGCCATTGTGAACAGCATTATCTACGATGAAAGCAAAGGAAAGGCCACCGGGGTACGTGTCATCGACAAACATACCAAAGCAGTAACGGAATACTACGCCCGTATCATCTTCTTAAATGCTTCTACACTGGGCAGCACCTTTGTGCTCATGAACTCCGTTTCCAGCCGCTTCCCGCAGGGAATAGGCAACGATCACGGTGTGTTGGGGCACTACCTCATGGATCATCATTTCCACGCAGGCGCCAGCGGAATGTCAGAGGAGTTCGGGGATAAATATTATTACGGGCAGCGCCCCGCCGGTTTTTATATTCCCCGCTTCAGGAACATAGGCACAGATAAACGCAGCTACCAGCGCGGGTTTGGGTACACCGGTTACAGCAGTCGCACCGGCTGGTCAAGAGGCATCGCGGAACTCGGAATAGGAGGGGCGTTTAAAGATTATCTCACGGAACCCGGCCCCTGGCAAATGGGCCTCATGGGCTTTGGAGAATGCCTGCCCTATGAAGAGAACCAGGTGACGCTGGATCACAGCATTAAAGACGCCTGGGGCCAACCTGTACTTCAGTTCAATTGCGAGTTTAAAGATAACGAGCGGCAAATGCGCAAAGACATGGACCAGGACGCCGCCGCTATGCTGGAAGCAGCCGGCCTGAAAAACGTGACGCCGTTCAACAGGGATTCCTATCCCGGCATGGCCATACATGAAATGGGCACGGCGCGCATGGGCCGCGACCCGCGTACATCCGTGCTGAATGAATGGAACCAGGTGCATACCGCCAAAAATATTTTTGTGACCGATGGCGCCTGCATGACCTCTTCCGCCTGTCAGAATCCTTCATTAACCTACATGGCGCTCACCGCAAGGGCGGCGGATTATGCAGTGAAGGAACTGAAACGGCAGCAATTGTAGGTTAACTTTCTATTAAGCCGGTACACATGTTCTGTGAATTGATATACTTTCATCCTCTTTATCTCTCTAAAACAAATAAATACCTGATGAAACGATTATTATTAGCCACCTTATGCGCAGGTGCCCTGTCGGTAGCTGCGCAGCAGAAAGAACCGGTCAACGCTATCATCGACGAATTTTATCATCACCCGGAACATATCATGGTGGCGGCACACCGCGCTTCCCATAATAAATACCCGGAAAATTCACTGGCTGCGGTAAAAGAATCTATTGAACAGGGAATTGATGTGGTGGAAATAGATCTGCACGAAACAAAAGATCATATCCTGGTGGTAATGCACGATGCCACCATTACACGCACTACCGGCAAGCCGGGGAAAATAAAAGATTATACTTACCGGGAACTGCAACAGTTTCCCCTGCTTTTTAACGGGCAACCCACCACGGAAAAGATCCCCACGTTTGAACAGGTACTGCAGCTCACCAAAGGAAGGATCATAGTAGATGTGGATTTTAAAGAAGACAGTGAAGCCGCTGCGAAACAAGCCTTTGCACAGATAGCAGCGCACGGCATGGAGAAGCAGGTACTGTTCTTTATTTACGATCATCACCAGGCGCCCACCCTGCATAGCTGGAACCCGAAGATCCCTGTAATGCCGCGCGCCCATAGTATAGCGGAAGTGGCGGAAATACAGGAGATCGCCGCGAAGCAGGGAAAGTTCCCCGTGATCCATGGCGACGATTCCTTTTATTCGGATTCCCTCATGAAAAGCATTACCGCCAGCGGCACACGGGTATGGATGAACGCTTTGGGCAAGTATGATAAACTGGAGTCGGAAAAAGAAGACGCCGGGTTTGACCAGCTGCGTAAGGATGCGGCCTATGCCAATGCTATCCAGACAAACTATCCTGAAAAGCTATTGGTTTACCTGCGCAAAAAAGGATTACACAAATAAAAATTTTTACAGCAATCCCTGCTGGGCGGCTACTTTAATCAGTGCCGCCACATTCCTTACCTGGAATTTCTGGATCAGGTTTTTCCGGTGTGTTTCTACCGTCAGCGGGCTCAGGTTCAACTGCTGTGCAATATCGGGCGTGGTTTTACCATCCGCAATCAGCTGCAGTATTTCCTTTTCACGCCTGGTCAGTTGGGGAATGCCTTTTAATTCACTGATGGAAGGGCGCGCCATGATTTCTTTGGCGCCCCTGCTGAAAGTGATCATCCCGCTGAGCGCTTCCTGTATGCAGGCTACCAGTTCTTCGGAAGATATATTTTTTAACAGGTACCCCGTTGCCCCGTTCTGGATCATTTGCAGGATCATGCTGCGTTCCGAATGATTGCTCAGCGCCAGTACATGCGTTTCCGGGGAAAGCGCTTTCACTTCCCTGCACAATTCTATACCGTTGGCATCCGGCAGCGTAATGTCCAGCAGCAGCACATCCACTTTATTTTCTTTGAGGAAAGACATAAACGCCATACCGGAAGTAAAACAGCCGGTAATTTGTATGGTCTTTACATTGTTGAGCAGTTTTTGCAGCCCTTCAAGTACAATCGGATGGTCGTCTACAATAGCCAGTGTGGCTGGGTTAATCAACATGTAATTCAATATTTATAGTGGTGCCTTCATTCACAGCGGAGTCGATATCAATTTTTCCTCTCAGGAATCCTACCCGGTTACGGATATTGCTTAACCCGATGCCTTTTTCATTCCCTGCTGCCTGCATGTCAAAACCCTTGCCGTTATCTTCCTGGGTAATAAAGAAGATGTGGTCGTTCTGGCTGCATTGCAATATAATATTGCTGGCCTGTGCATGGCGGATAGCGTTGGACAGCAGTTCCTGCACAATGCGGTAAATGTGGATCTGTACTTCTTCCCGCAGGGTATCTTCAAATCCGAGATCCTGGAAATCGATGCGGGTATTTTCACTCATCAGCGATTCACAAAGATCTTTCAGCGCGGTTTTTAACCCGAACTTCAGCAGGTTTACGGGCATCATGTTATGCGCAATACGCCGCAACTCTGTAACGGAATGATCCAGTTGTTGGGTGATCTTTTCGAGTTCGGCCCGTTGCCCCTGTGAGTAGGTATCTTCAATTTGCGCAGAGAGATTTATTTTGGCGCCGGCCAGCATGCCTCCAAGGCCATCGTGCAGGTCCCTGGCCAGCCGGCGGCGTTCCTGTTCCTCGCCCTGCAATACGGCCTGGCTGAATTGTAATTGCTGTTGCTGCTCTATTTCGTGCAGGTGTTGCCGGTAGCTCAGTTCTTTCTGCGCCGCCAGCTTTTGCTTGCTGCGGTATACAAACAACGCAAATAACAATATTACCAGCAAAGTGATACTGGCAGCGCCCAGCAACCAGTTCACCAGCCGGGAATTTTTAGCATGTAATGCATCCTGGATACCTTTGGCTTTCAACGCATCAATTTCTTTCTGCTTTTCAGCGTTGCGGTATTTTATTTCCATGGCGTGTACATCATTGGTGAGCTGGGTCCGGGCAAGACTGTCGCTCAGCTCACTGTAACGCTTCATCCAGGTGTAGGCGGGCCCCATCTGGTGCAGGTTTTCACAGGTAAGCGCCATGCCGTAGTATAACTGCTGCCGGTTGGATACCAGTTGCATCATTTCTTTCTGCTGCATCAGCAGGGTAGCCATTTCCTTTGCTTTTACAAAATTATTGTCGTTGAAATAGGCATAGAACTGCTGCATCTGCAACCGTTGTTCTTCATACCGCATGCCTTTTTTCCTGGCCAGTTGTATGCCTTTGTCGAGGCTCGCAAGCGCAGCTTTGAATTTGCCTTCCAGTGTATAATACATGCCTTCGGCAGCATAGTGATCCAGCAGGTAATCGGATTCGGGGAATGGCTCCAGTAGTTTCCAGGCACTGTCCAGCGCCGGTTTGGCTTTGGCGTTCTGGGCGGACAGGGAATAGTTTTCCGCAATAGTATGATAGGCCGTTACCAGTTCATGGGAGGGGGAATGCGCATTCCTGCCGTCCTACCTGTGCCGCTACTTCCGGC
>JBCNPS010000154.1:0-13132 GCA_039593235.1 Chitinophaga sp.
TCCGCTGCATGTATATCTGCAAAAATTATTCGTATTTGCGTTTGATAAACCATTTATCGCTCAGGGTAAAGCCGAGTGATATACGGTAGATGTTCTCTTTTAACACGGTTTCGTTATTACCACGGTGAGCAATCTCAAATGCGAGGTTGATCATGCTGTATTGATTGGAGTAAGGCATACGGCGTACCGGTAAACCCGCGCCTACTGTGAAGCCCATTGTAGGCATATTTACGCCTTCCAGCTGCAGGTAGTCCTTGCCATAATACCCACCAAGACGGTAGGCTACCCGGTTCCAGTAACCGCTCAGGGCAGTGGCATTGGGTACAAACTGTCCGCCAATAGCAAGTTTCCAGGAATTTTGCAGGGAATCTTTATTACCGAAGTTCTTATAGTTCTCCCACTGGCTGGAATTGAAGTCAACCCCGATCATCCATTTATCAAATTTACGCAGCATAATACCAGCGCCATACTCTTCCGGGAACACGACCGTTCCCCGGTCGCCCTTCGAGTAATTAACGGTATCCTGGGTAACGTAGTTATTGGAAGATGCGTCGAACTGCACAGTTTCATTGAGTATTTCCTGCCGCGCGTTCATATTTTGCTTCAAACTACCGGAGGCGCCAAAGGTCAGGTCCATATCTTTTGCCACCTTAGCCCTGTACTGCACACCCACTTTGTAGAAAATGCTGTTGTAGGTAGTACGGAACATCCGGTGTGAGGCATATACATTTGGATCAGGAAAGGCGAGGCGGGTGTTGTTTTCTATATTACCAAACAGGTATCCCAGGTTCACCCCAATGCTGAATTGACCAAAGCGGACGCCTGTACCGGCATACAACTGGTAAAGACCGCCACTGCCTTCGTATTTGCTGGTCATTGGCACCCTCAATGTATCAAAGAAAGTACTGTTATGTGATTCCTGGATATTATAGGATACCCTTGTTACCGGGCGAAGACCCAGGTTTAATCCCCATTTATTGGTGATCAGCGGAATACCCAGCTGCAGGTAGGAGAGGGTACCGAAACCGGAACTGAACTTTGCCCCCTGATCTGTAATGGAACGGGCGCCGCCTTCCACTCCTACATCAAAAGTAGTAAGCAACAGGCTGGAGTAGCTGGCCGGGTTGATAAAGTTAACTGACTGAGGGTCGCTATAAGCTTGGGAAACCCCTCCCATTCCACGGTTCACCGTGTTCTGGTTATTATGCAGATCTCCTAATCCGTAGCGGGAATATGGTGAGTTGTCCTGTGCGATTGCCTTATTTGCCAACAGAAAAAAACTTCCTAACAGGCAAAGAATACTGACTTTTGTCCAATGCATTTAGTATCAGAATTGAGTTTAAGCCCTTATTCCATTGAAAATATGGGTCTGCAAATATCTACTTTTTAAGGCGGGAAGCAAAAAAAACCAAAAAACCACCTGTTAAATGCACGTTAAAGTTCCGGCGCCCTTGCCCTGAAAAGCAAGTCAGGTGGGCATCTTCCTAAAAATTACAAATTATCAGCAGATAAGTTCCTGAAGTGCCCGTTCAGCTGTACCCGCTCTTTCAGCCTTTCCATTTCGGCCATCATAGGAATAACCTTGTGCAAATGACGCTTCAGGTATTCCAGCCGCTGGGCTTCATAAAAAAGGTGAAGCATCTCGTACTCTTCGTCGAGCGACAACCCCGCATGATGCGCCAGGTCGTATGAGCTGAGCTCGCTGTCTTCCTTTTTGAACGATTTATGGATCTGGAGAATCGCATGCAGCTCCCTTACGCCGTGTAATACTTCCTGCAGCAACCGGTTATGGCTCGATTCATTGTTCTCCGGGTAATTGACAATAGCGCCGGCATATAATTTTTCGGGGATATCGGATACATGCTCCAAAATGCGAAAAACACTGTCTCCAACGGTAATTATGTCCATTTCCCCGCTTTCATATATTTTTTCTACCTTTTTTATTTGCACAAGTGTTCCATATTCCATAATTTTTTTATTTATTACAACTGGAATACCAAACGGCTTTTGCTCAGCCAAACAGGCTGCTATTAATTGCTTGTACCGGGGCTCAAAAACATGCAGATTCAACTGCTCCCCGGGATACACTACAATTCCAAGCGGAAATATGGAGATAAAATTCGTCATCTGTATTTTTTATTCACCATCGGACTGACGACCAATATACGCCAGGAAGATAAATTTATCCGGAAACCGCCGGAAGATAATTATCTCTTTTTCGTAAAAAGTTGTAATATCTTCGCTTAAGCATTTAGTTATATATAAATATATACCTGACAATTATTCAAACCGATTAATATGCCAAGATTTGTGATAGACTGTGAGAGAATGAAATATCCGAACAACGGTCTATATACTTATTGCAGCGAACTTGGCCAAACTTTAATGAAGTTGATCGCTCCTCCGGAGGAGCTGTACTTCTATTTGCCCTCTTATAAGGAAACACTTTTTTCAAACCAGGCACATTACAAACAAAAAGCATGGCATAAACTATGGATGCCGTATTCAAAAGATATTCAGCTGTGGCATACCACTTACCAGTTATCCGACTATATTCCTGCTTCCCCGGGAATAAAACGTGTATTAACTATACACGACCTCAATTTCCTGTATAAGCCCAATTATAAACATAAAATATCGGGCCAGCTGTCGAAAGTACAGCGGATGATCAATAAAGCGGATCATATTATTACAATATCGAATTATGTAAAAGAAGATGTTTTGCAGCACCTCGAAATTGGCGATACCCCGCTGAGCGTTATCTATAACGGCTGTGATGTGAAATCATTCCCGTTGTTCAACGACCCGCTTTACCACCCTTCCCGGCCATTTCTTTTCACTATCGGCACCATTTTACCCAAGAAAAATTTCCATGTTATTCCCCGGTTGCTAAAAGATAATGATTATGAACTGGTTATAGCCGGCAACGCCAATACTACCTATCAAAAACAAATACTGCAGGAAGCGGCCCTCTATGGCGTTCAGGACCGGGTTAAAATTATTGGCCCGGTAGATGAGAAAAGCAAATACTGGTATTTCAGCAATTGCGCTGCTTTTGTATTCCCCTCTATCGCTGAAGGCTTTGGCATTCCTGTAATAGAAGCGATGCACTACGGGAAACCGGTATTTCTTTCCGATAAAACCAGCTTACCCGAAATTGGCGGTGAGCTGGCTTACTATTTTAAAAACTTTGACCCCGCTTATATGCAGGAAGTTTTCAATAAAGGAATGGCCCATTATAACGCCACACAGCCTATGGCTGCGCTTAAAAAGCATGCCGACAGCTTCAGATGGGAAGAAATAGGCGCGCAGTACCTGGATATTTACCGCTCGCTAACCGCCTAAACCGGGATACCTTATTTTTGTTCTTTAAATTCTGTAAACAGCAAAATGTACCAGCAGTATATACCCGGACTCTTAAACGGAAATATAAAGTCACTGGCCCGTTGCATTTCCCTGGTTGAAAATGAAGCAACAGGATATGAACAGCTGCTGGAACAAATACCGGTAAGTGATCATACAAAAGTGGTAGGCATTACCGGCCCTCCTGGTGCAGGAAAAAGCACACTGGTAAATGCACTCATTACTCAATTACTGGAACAGGATAAAAGTGTGGCTATCATAGCGGTAGATCCCTCTTCACCTTTCAATTTCGGCGCCCTGCTGGGCGACCGGATCAGGATGAGCCAGCACTTTAATCACCCGCACGTTTTTATCCGCTCTATGGCCAGCAGGGGAGCCCTTGGGGGATTAAGTCCTAAAATTATTGAAGTAAGTGACCTCATCAAAGCCGCCGCTTTCGACTATCTTTTTATAGAAACGGTGGGGGTAGGGCAAAGTGAAGTGGAAATAGCCGGCGTGGCAGATACCACGGCTGTGGTAGTGGTGCCGGAGGCCGGCGATGAAATCCAGACTATGAAAGCAGGTCTGATGGAGATCGCGGATATCTTTATTGTGAACAAAGCCGACCGGGATAATGCAGACGCCTTTGTAAAAAACCTGCGGCTACTGGCACATAGCAGGCATCACGGCGATTGGGAAATCCCGGTGATCAAATCAATAGCTACCCAACAGTCAGGCATACACGAAATAATAAAGGCCATCGAAAAACATCACGCTGTTGTTTCCCATCAACAACACAAGCACATTTTACTACTGGCGGAAAAGGCCTGGCAACTGATACAGTACAGGCGCATGAAAAACATCTCCAAACAAACCCTTCAGCAAGAAATACAGGAGCTGTTGCAGCAAAAAACGTTTAATCTTTACCGTTATATCGGCACAAAAAGCTAAGGGCGCATGAATTACCTCCACCTGATCACAGAAGCATATACAGTGGCCGCCAACCCGGCTTACGTCGCCCCCATGAAAGCCTATTTGCGCGATCAGTTTGAACACCTGGGCATTAAAACACCGGAACGCCGCCTGATCAATAAAGGACTGAAAGCGGAATATGGATTGCCGGCCATCAGCGATATGCCTGCATTGATAAAAGCACTGTGGAAAAAACCGGAACGTGAATACCAATATGCAGCTATCGATTTTATGCAACTATTGCATAAAGAATGGACCGCTACAGATATCCACCTGTTTGAATACATGATAGTTCATAAGTCGTGGTGGGACAGCGTAGACGGCATTGTGTCGTGCCTTGCAGGCCCGTGGTTGAAAAAGTTTCCCCAGGCATGGCCGGCTATAACTGATCAATGGATTGCCAGCGAAAATATGTGGTTGCAACGGGCGGCTATCATACATCAGAATGCTTACAAGCAATATACCAATGAACAGTTGTTATACAGCTATATCAAACAATGCGCCCACTCTAAAGAGTTTTTCATCCAGAAAGCCATTGGCTGGGCCTTACGGGAATATACCAAAACCAACCCGGGCAGTGTGCGTAAATTTGTGAGCAATCATCCACTGGCGCCGCTCAGCAAGCGGGAAGCACTCCGCAGGATTGATTAAGTAATTTTTTGCTATCTTTGCGGCATGCGTTTTACTTCATTCGGCATATCTATCGCTTACGCGGTGTTTAATTACGGTCTCTGATCTGCAGGGGACAGGCGTTTGCATACCCATACATTTCCAATATATTTTTTTCTTACTTTCTAAATTCAGTAATTATGCCTTGGTTATTCCTTGTCATTGGTGGGCTGTTTGAAATAGGCTTTACTATTTCATTAAAGTATTCCGAAAATTTTTCCAGGCTGTGGCCATCTGTGAGTTTCGTTGTATGTATTTCTTTAAGCTTTTTCTTTTTGAATAAAGCAATTAATGGTGGTCTTCCTATAGGCACCTCTTATGCTGTGTGGACAGGCATTGGCGCTGCCGGCACCGCTATTGCCGGCATGATATTTTTTAAAGAGCCGGCTGCCATGTTGCGCATTTTTTTCCTGATGCTGTTAATAGGCTCTATTGTAGGTTTAAAGTTTGTTTCCGGACACGAATAAACAGGTATCAGCAGCGCAAAGTTATGAATGGCTTTGCGCTGTTTTTCTTTTGAAGATGGCAATGCCATAAGCCAGTATGCAGGCAAGTATAGCAGGAAGGGCCGCATTGATATCATGGGTCATTTCCACCAATAATACAATAGCGGTGAACACCACACGTGAGGTACCTGCCAGCATGGCTCCCATACCTACCAATACCACAATGCCGGCGTTAATCATAACAGCGGGAAAGAGCATTTGCATAGGAGCGCCCATCAAAAGGCCGATAGCGCCACCCATCACCAATAAGGGAATAATACCGCCGCCTGTTTTATTGGCGCCCGAGAAAAAAAGCCAGGCAATCCATTTTATAAAGGCCAGCGCAAAAAGAATAGCCAGCGTAACGTGCGCCTGTAACAGATCCGTAATGTAGCCTTCGCCCGTACCCAGTATCCGTGGAAAAATGTAACCGGTAATACCAGTAAGTAATGCGGGAATAAGTAAATACCATTTGCTATATTTTGTTAGCTTTCCGAACCATTTACCAATAAGTTTATACAACACTGTACTTAACCTGGCCCATAGCCCTACCAGTAAAGCTATTACACTGTAAGCCACCGCCGCTTTCCCATTCATTGCCGGGAGGGCCGTAAAACTTAACACGGGGCTGGTACCCCGGTACAGGTAACTACCAGCAGCAGCCGTTGCTGCTGCTGCCACTACCGGCAATATGGTTTTGAATGTCCAATTTGGTAAACATAGCTCCATTGCCAGGAATACAGCCGCTACCGGTGCGCCAAAAAGGCTGCCCAGCGTACTACATGCGCCGGCAGTAAAAAGTATCCGGCATTCCTCTTCCGTGCAACGGAATAACTTGCCAATCCACGCGCCTATGCCGCCGTTAAATAACATAACAGCGTTTTCAACCCCTAACGGATTACCGGCTCCTATCGCAACAGTTAATCCCGATGCACGAAGCAGGGGAGAGGCATACCGGCTGACGGCTGTAAGCAGTACGGCGCCGGCTACCGGGATGCCAATAATCCACCATTCATGTTCTGTACTTTCAACACCCGTAAAATGAGTTGTTATTTCACCATAAAAAGCCAGCGATGTTATTGCATGGATGATAGTGGTAATGCCCCATGCAGCGGCAACGCCGGCAGCCGCTACCAGTATGGCAGCAACAGAAAGATACCAGGTACGGGAGGAGCCTGGCAATGCTGCATTAGCCGGCGCCTGCAGTGGTGCAGCCTCCACCAGGGGGAGTCCGTTTTTTGTTATAGCGTATAGCTTATTCGTCATGAAGTGGGTATTATCAACCAGATTATCAAAACTATATAGTTCACTGTAGAATCACAAATAATTTATAGTTAATATATTCAATGACTAACGTGCAGGAGTATACGAGCCATCAAACAGTGTAATCATCCTGATCAGTACTTCAATACAAAAATCCGGGTGTTGTTTTAGTTAGGTAACCTTATTATATTTGTAATAACCCATCCGTGATGGAAACCAAAACTAACATGTATGAATGACGCTAGGCATCAAGGCACAGCTGGCGCTGATAACCCCTCCTCACCGGATGCCCAAACACTGGTTATATTAAAAAGAATGCTATTGTTCACCAATGAGGATGAACAATACCTGATGATGGCGGGGAATATCCTGGCAGCGCATACAGAAGACATTCTTGACAACTGGTACAACTGCATTTTAAAGAATAATTATCTCGCTACCTATTTCACAAAAGATGGTGCACCCGATATTGTATACCTGCAGTCGCTCCGTCCGCATTTCCGTAAATGGATAACAGACCTGTGTACCCGCCAGGAAGGGAAGCCATGGTGGCAATTCGAGGAGCGGATTGCGGCGCAGTGGCAATATAAAAAGACGGAGGAGCACGATATAGATCCTTTACCACTGATATACTTACGCTATTTATCTTCTTTTATATATCCTGTTGCTGAGGCAGGCAGGCCCTTCCTGAATAAAAAAGGCCATTCTGCAACAGAGGTGGAACGTATGCAGCAGGCCTGGTTTAAAGCAATCAGTTTTAGTGTATTGTTATGGGTATACCCTCAGCCCCGACAGCTCCCTTTTTAGTATAACCATTTACGTTAGCATCAAAAGTATTTCAATGGAAGTTGCTGTTTTCGATACTTATGTTAAGAAAAAAGATGGAGGATATCTGCATTTTGATATCATCGTTACAAAAGATACTCCGTTTGATGAAGTACTCACTTATGGGAATATATATCTCCAATCGAAAAAAAGAGAGGGGTTAAACATTTCCCGGAAAGACTGCCGTTTTTGCCATATCACTGAAATTATACCGCGCTGGGAAACCCAGATCCGGCAAAAAGGGTACTATATCCATGAATTGGAAGGGTGCCAGTAAAAAATACGGAGCCATGCAGGAATGTCACTAATATGCTATTTCATGCCATATATTTATATTGTACCTTGCCAAACTAACTATAAGGACAGCAAGAAAATATGGGGAAAGTTTCCACATTCAGCCCTGCACAGCAGGCAGAAGACACACCAAGTAAAATAGTGGCCTCCCTGGAGCGATTATCAGAAGCCTTCCGCGTATTATTATGGCAGGAAGCAACGCAGTATGGATTAAGTCCCATTCAAATCCAGGTACTTACCTTTTTACTGCACTACCCGGAGGAAAAACGTACTGTAACTACACTGGCATCGTACTTCAACATGACCAAAGCCACCATCAGCGATGCCGTGAAATCACTGGAACAAAAGCATTACCTGACGCGTAAAGCCAGCCCTACGGATACGCGCAGCCACACTTTACACCTGGTGAAAGAGGGCAGGGCCGTTGCTAAAAAAGTAGAGCAATTTGCGGATCCATTACAAAAAACGGTAGCGCAAATGCCATTAAAAGACCAGGCCGGACTGCTGGAACAACTGATGCAGGTAGTATACCAGCTTAACCAGCAGGAAATCATTTCCACCCAGCCCATGTGTTTTAACTGTGAACATCTCAATGAAAGGAAAGGCTATCACTGTAACAAGCTGAAGATCTCTTTAAATAATGGTGGTTTAAGAATGGAATGTCCTGTTTTTAAACTCCGGGAAGAGTAGCCGTTATTTTACTGGATACGGGGCAATTGGCAGGTCATTTCATTATCACCGGCTACAAACCCGAATTGTTCATATAATAAACGGCCTTCCTTACTGGTATGTAAACTCACTTTACCGGTATTCCGCTCCTTTGCTTCATCAAGGATCTTTTGCAGCAATGCCTTTGCGATACCCTGGCGGCGAAATGCCGGAAGTGTGAACACGTTCAGGATATAGGCCACTTTGCCTTCGAGATTGTGGTACAGCGGCGGCTGATTGTAAAAAACGATACCTGCACTGGCCACTATCTCGCCTTCCGCATCGGCAAACCAGTTTACAAAGTTATTTTTGGTAAGATGTTCTGCTAAGTAGACCCTGAGCTGATCCTTCAACACGGCATCCTGGGAGTTATCAGACTTAGGGTAAATTTCTTTCAGAAACTGCAGCCGCAAATGTACTAACTGCGGGATATCCGTTATATCCGCTTTTCTGTAGGTAATCATAGTTGTTTTGGGTTATGCAAAATTTGTCAGGCTTCCTTATTGCTTCTCCACCACCTGAATGCCAGGAAGCCGATGATAGCAAGGGGCGTTAAAGCCAGCATCAGAATACCATTGTTCAAGCCTTTTGCCGGGCCTTCACCCAGCTGCTGAGCCGTTTTAGTACACAGGGAACATTGCGCCATTACTGATCCGCTCATCACCGTCAAAAACACTGTCAGTAAAAACAAACCTGTCTTCTTCATAGTATTATTGTTTGATCCTGTAAAATTAGGCTATCTGCCTCAAAAAAACTGCTTAATTCTATCAATGGTAATAAGGGGAAATCATAATATATACAATCACCCCGGTAACGGCTACATAAAACCAGATAGGCCAGGTGATCCGGGCTATTTTCCGGTGGCGGGGAATATCGTTCTGAAAACCGCGCAGCAGGGTGAACAGCACCAGTGGTACTATAATAGCAGCCAGTACAATATGCGTAAGCAACAGGAAATAGTAAACGTAACGGATACTTCCCAGCACGGCCTTTTCTGCGGCATCCAGCACACCATTATGATCCAGGTCGCCAAAACGGGTTTCGGGCGCCAGTGCATGATAGGTAACATAGGAAAGCAGGAATATTGCCGACAATCCCACTGCAATTAAATTGGTGGTTTTATGCGCCTTTACGTGTTTATTCTTTATAAAATAGAGGCTGGCCAGCAGCAAAACCGCAGTACTGGTATTCAGAATAGCATGGAACAGCGGCAGGATCCTGATGTCAAAGCCAGGATGCATTTCCGGCTTGGGCAAAACAAACAATAACGCTACCAGCACAGGTATAACTATTGACACGATGGTAATAGGCGTATTGAGATTTCTGTTCTTAAGTTCCATATCCACTAAAATGTGAAAGGTGAATAAAGAAAGGCGAACAACCTTTCCTTATTCACCTTTCCTTTACAATTATTTTATTACTTCTCTCCGGAGAACAGTTTTTTAAGGAAGGCTGCAAAACCCGGGCGGTGTCTGTCTTTTGCCAGATGCAATATGGCGATATCGCCGGCGCATCTTTTTACATCATTGGAATCAAGCCCGTTATAATATCCCCGGATATTCTTGTTCTTATCGATCAATACCAGCTTCTCGGTATGTATAAAATCGTCCGGACCACCATCTCCCTGCGTTACTGAAACAAAGAAATCGTTTCTGGCAAGGTCATAGATCTCCTTTTTACTACCGGTAAGCAACCACCAGTTATCGGGATTTATCTGGTGATCGTATGCATATTTACGCAATTTATCTACCGTATCCCGTTCGGGGTCTACTGAAAAGGAGAGGATCTGCAGTAAAGAATCATTCTTTACATATGCACTCTGTACCTTTTTCAGGTTCTTTGTTAATGTAGGACAGATACTGGGGCAGGAAGTAAAAAAGAAATCAACCAGTAATACTTTTCCTTCCATGTCTTTCAAACTCACCTGTTCTCCAAGTTGGTTGGTAAGTTTGAAATCCCTGATCTTATGAAAAACGGTATCGTAGGATACTTTACCATTTTCAGAGATCGTATCTATTCTCTCGGGGATGAAGTATCCTGGTACCGGCACCACATTTTTTCCGTAGTGATCTACAATGAGATAACCCAAAAGCGGCACCAGTATAGCCAATGAAACTCCTAATAAAGCCCTGCGAGAAATGATCCAGATAGTTTATTGATGAATTAATGATGTTTCTCAGCAGGCGCTACTTTCACAGCCTCTACAGGAGTACCCGGTTTCAGGTCGGTACGCATGTTTTTCCAGGAATCGCCTTCATAAAGGAAAGCGATAATAAACCATACAAACAGCAGTAAAGGAATGAGAACGGTCATGATGAGATTTTTGATCTCATGGCCGAGGTGCATAAATTCTGCAACAATGTAGAATGCTTTCACCAGGGTAAGACCAATAAAGATCGCGTTCAGCAATACTCTTGGCAAAAACCCGAACTCCAGGTGTAAGAAAGCCAGACCTACTTCAAACACTGTGATACACAACAGTATCCAGAATGTTCTCCAGATTGTTTTGGTAGATGAATCAGCATGTGCGGCTTCATGCCCGGCATTATGTGTATGCTCCATTACTATTTAAATTAAATAAATTCTAAAATCAGATTCCAAACCTTGTTGTTTCTTCCTGTTTTATGATCAAAGCAGGTAGAAGCAGGTGAATACAAATACCCAAACCAGATCTACAAAGTGCCAGTACAAACCTACTTTTTCCACCATTTCATAGTGTCCTCTCTGATCGTAGGTACCTTTCAGCACATTGGCGAGGATCACAATATTCAATACAACACCGGAAGTTACGTGTAAACCGTGGAAACCGGTGATGGTAAAGAAGAAGTTGGTAAAGTTGGTAGAAGCCAGTGTACCATCCACGTTATGGAAAGGATTGCGGCCCCACCAGGCGCCTTCGTGATACAGGTGTGTCCATTCCCATGCCTGGCAGCTCAGGAACGCGGCTCCACCAATGATGGTCCAGATCATCCATTTGGCAACGGCTTTTTTATCTCTCATGTGACCGGCATGTACTGCCAGGACCATGGTTACAGAACTCATAATGAGGATGAAGGTCATCAAGCTCACAAACATCAACGGCAACTCGGCATGGCCCATGCCGGGAAATGATTTGAACACTTCATTCGGATCAGGCCAGGATGGGCTGGAAAACCGGATGGTACCATATGAAATCAACAATGCGCCGAATGTGAACGCATCTGACATCAGGAAGTACCACATCATCAACTTACCATAGCTCACATTAAAGGGAGAATATCCTCCGGCCCACCATTTTTTCTTCGCTGTAACTGCTGTATCCATTGTTTGTTTTATAAAATTTTACAAAGTTTATCTGGCGATACTTAAAAAAATTAACAGGTAAATCCACAGTATGTCCACGAAATGCCAGTATGTTGCGGCTACTTCAATGGGTACTGCGCTATAGGTTCGTACACGGGTTCTGTAAGCCCTGCCAAACATAATGAGTAATGCCACCACACCACCCAGTACATGCAGCATGTGCACGCCTACAATAACATAAATAAAAGAAGCGGAAACAGGCCCGTTGAGAGGCAGTCCCACTGATTTCAATTGTGAAAATCCTATCCACTGGCAGGCTGCAAACACTACACCCAGAAATGCAGTAAGGGTGATCAGTTGCTTATAACGCTGCATATTCCTTTCTCTAAACTGCTTTAAAGCCAGGTGTATTGTTAAGCTGCTGGTTAAAATCACTGCAGTGGATACCCAGAAAATATGCGGCAGTTCAAATGCCAGCCAGTTAGCCTGGGATCTTTTAACAATGTAAGCGCTGGTAAACCCGATAAACATCATGGTAATACTACCCATGGCGATCCATAAGGAATATTTATGCGGATGTATTTTCTTACGTTGTTCTAGTGTCATAGTATCCATCACTCCTCTTTTCAATTTACGCTTTGTCCAGCAATTGTACCAGCTGAACGATGGTCAGATAAATATAAGATCCGAACATGAGCTTTCTCGCTGCGGGAACGTCATTTTTCCGGTACAGGTTCACCGCCCTGTAAAGGAAGAAAATACCCGCCAGAATGGCCACTATCGCAGAAATGCTTCCAGTGATCTTCAGAAGGTAAGGCGCTACGCCGGCAGGAATCAGCAACAACGTGTACATAGCCGCCTGAATGGCAGTGTACTTGTTAGGTTCTCCGCTACCAGGCAGCATTTTAAAACCGGCCCTGGCATAATCTTTATACGCAATCCAGGCTATTGCCCAGAAATGCGGGAATTGCCAGAGGAACTGTATAGCAAATAAAGACCAGCCACCTTCGCTGAGGTTGTTAGCGCCTGCGGCCCATCCGATCAATGGGGGCATAGCGCCTGGAATTGCACCCACCAATACGGCAAGGGAGTTCCATTTTTTCCAGGGTGTGTACACAAAACCGTATAACACCAAAGACAACCCGCTCAAAGCGGCACTTAACCAGTTGAAGCAGTATCCCATTACCAGGAGCCCTGCAACACCTGTGATTACATACCAGTAGATGTCCTGGTTGTAGTACTTGTGCAGCTCACGCGCCCAGGTCTCGTCGGCCATGCTCGGCCAGTTGTCC
>JBCNPS010000155.1:0-13063 GCA_039593235.1 Chitinophaga sp.
CAACAGACGGAAGCAAAGATACTGCTTTTTCCCGTCAGGATGTTGATAAATTAAAAAAAAGACATATGAAAGGAGCGGAAACAGGAGTAAAAATGCCCGAAATTGCCGTTATCCGGGATTAAATAAAAAAAGCCGCGTTGATGCGGCTTTTTAAAAGTCTACTTTGCCGCTTCCGGTGCAGCATCAGGTTTGGTTTTTGGTTCTTCATTCCCGTGATGGCAAGTGTAGCAGGAAACCGCCATTACTTCACTGCCTTTAAAGAACTTCTTGTTGATACGTTTGGTCATTTTCAGCATATCCCTGGCAGTGCCCTTATGCGGATTGGCGTCGCTGGCAAAATCCAGCTTCTTGGCGTCATCCTTCCGCGGCTCATGACAGAAATTACATTTCACACCCAACGCAGCATTAAAGCCCCGCATTACCTTAATGAGCTCATCGTGACTGATGTCTTTCGGTAACACTTTCAGATTAGTGGCCTTTTCCGGCTCCTGGGGCAATGCGTGTGAACATAGGGTACCAACAGCCATAAATGCCGCCACCACTACATAGCTTTTCCTGATTTTCATTGACAATGGGTTTAAATAAGTCTATAAATGCTTCCTTCAGAAAGGAATCTACAAAAAAGAACAATAGGTTGTAGGGATATATGCCTGCTTTTTCTTTCATCGTTATTTTCTTCGCTACATGGAACCGGGCAACCACGTTATGCATACGTACAATAAAAAACCTTTACGGGGCGTCAGTATTTAATCCGCAATAACCGGGTTTTTTGCCGACATTCATGAAGCTACCTTTGTTTAAAAACATTGAAGCCATGAATCATTACAACACCATTGCTTCGGCAATAGACTATATCAAAGAGCATTTCAAAACGCAGCCCGATCTCCAGGAGATCGCCGCAGCCGTACATATGAGCCCGTTTCATTTTCAACGTGTATTTGCAGAGTGGGCAGGCGTAACTCCTAAAAAATTTCTTCAATACCTTACATTGGATTATGCTAAAACTATGCTGAGGGAGGAAAAGGTGACTGTTTTTGATGCAGCTTTTGAAGCGGGCCTCTCAGGTACCGGACGCCTGCATGACCTGTTCATTAACATAGAAAGCATGACACCGGGCGAATACCGGAACGGCGGTAAAGCACTGCACATTAATTACAGTTTTGCAGAAAGCCCTTTTGGCGATATTATAGTGGCATCCACTTCCAAAGGTATTTGTCACATGGCCTTTGCAGACGATCAGCGGCAGGCCCTCCTGGATCTGACCGCACAGTTTCCCCATGCGCAGTTTACCCAGATGGTAGACCTTATCCAGCAAAACACCCTGTATATTTTTACACAGGACTGGAGCCGGCTGTCTGAAATTAAACTGCATCTCCGGGGAACCGATTTTCAGCTGAAAGTATGGGAAGCGCTCCTGAAAATTCCGATGGGTAATCTAACCACTTATTCACACCTGGCAAACACTATTAAAAACCCCAACGCATCCCGTGCAGTGGGTACGGCAGTGGCCCAAAACCCGGTGGCATTCCTGATCCCCTGTCACCGCGTTATTAAAGCTACCGGCGATACCGGCCAATACCATTGGGGAAGTACGCGCAAAAGCGCTATCATCGGGTGGGAAGCTGCAAAAAAAGGGAATAAGGATGGATGGGAAATATAATCATCTCCCGGCTATTTTTATTTACATCAACGTCCCGCAAAAGCCAAAATAAAAGGGCTGCCCGCTTGTGTAGGACAGCCCCGTTTTTGCTTATGAAAAAAAGGACCAGCACTAAATAGTGCCTGCCGGTTAGACGAGGAAAAAAATTTATCAGAAAATCAAAAATACCACTATTGTATAAGCGTCATCAACATGCCTGCAGGGCATGCGCATTAGTCTCTCACGAAAGATCAGCGTCTGGTTTAGATGTTAATCAAGTTAGTTTATCGCTTGTGATAATTCCTTTTTTCAGATTTTGGTTGCTATAAACACATCCACTCGCAGGTGCTCAGTAGTGCTTAATAGGTTACCTTAAAAATAAAAAATTATTTCACATTTCCATATATAAATTTTCTTATTTGCCCCTGGAGATAAACAAAAACGTTATCAATATTCAGCATCAATCTTTTACATATACCAATATCCATGTGTTTTCTTACCTTTCGGAAAAAAACAATGACATCCGGAAAGAAACCTGTTGGCCTCACTGACTCCCAGGGCTGGGAAACCGGTATACGACGCACTTTTTCCATCACCCCGGAGAGCGCCTGGGAAATGCTGTTTACACAACCTATCCTTGGATACTGGCTGGACAGCGACGCCGGTCTTCCTTTTGAAAAAAACGATACCTACACCACCAGCTCCGGTATCACTATCCGCGTTACTTCCGTTACTACCGGCAAAGTAATCCGCATGAAATGGCAGCAGGCTCCCGGTACCGATTCATCTACCCTGCAAATAAGGGTGATCCCTGCCAAAGAAAAAACTATTATCGCCTTTCATCACGAATGGCTGAAAAATGAGGAAGAAAGAATTAAAATGAACGATTACTGGAAAAGAATTTTGGATAAAATAGAAACAGCCCTGCAGCAATAATCGTTAATGATATTTTAAATTTTCCTGTTTGCAGATATGACCTTAAAAACACCTTAACAAATTATACGCTTTTTTCCCAAAAGAACCTATTATTTTTAAGCCTATTATAAGGCTGTGCTCCGATTCTTACCCCTAACTTTGCTATACCAAACCTACGGGAACGCGAACTTATGAATGTTAACAGTATAGTTAAAGGGCCCCAACAGCCGGAGCTGCTTCATCATGAAACACTGGCTGATATTTTTTCCAAAACAGTGCAGGAACACGCCCAACACACAGCACTGATATTCCGGCAACAAACACTCACTTATCAACAGCTGGATCACTGGAGTGACGCCATTGCCGCATATCTTCAATCAAAGGGAATAGGCCCCGGAAGCGTGGTAGGCATCTGGTGGCCACGCAGCCTGGAACTGCATGCCGCTATACTTGGCATCATAAAGGCCGGCGCGGCGTATGTACCGCTTGACCGGGAAATGCCGGCGGAAAGAGTGGAAGGCGTGCTTGCAGAAGTGAAGGCAGCCGCCTGTTTCAGCGAAATCCCCCTGCAACTGGATGCTGAAATATTAACCGTACCTTCTATACCGGACCATTCCGAAGTATTTTCGCTGAGTGCGGGTCCTCAGCCTGAAAACTTCGCCTATGTATTGTATACTTCCGGCAGTACCGGGAAACCTAAAGGCATCCCGATCAGCCACCGGCAGATCTGCCATCTCATCAGGGCGGAACAAACCGTATTAAATATCCGCCCCACCGATAAGGTATACCAGGGCTTCTCCGTATCCTTCGACATGTGGTGCGAAGAAACCTGGCTTAGTTATTTTGCCGGCGCCACCCTTTGGGTGGCCGATGCCACTACGGCCAAAGCCATCGATGAACTGGGCGACGTATTACGCCGGGAGAACATCACCATATTGCATGCTGTTCCCAGTTTACTTGCCATCATGGATGATAACATTCCTTCATTACGCCTCATCAACGCAGGCGGCGAAGCATGTACCCCGCAGGTATTATCCAGGTGGGCCATTCCTCCGCGCCGTTTCTATAACAGTTACGGACCTACGGAAACAACTGTAAGCGCTACTTTTGCTGCACTTAAACCGGGAGATTATATCACTATCGGCCAGCCGTTGCCTAATTATAACATGGCGGTTGTAGACGAAAAACTGGATATCCTTCCAATGGGTGAACGTGGAGAACTGGTGATCTCCGGTCCCGGTGTAGGCACAGGTTACATCGACCGACCAGAACTTACCCGCGAAAAATTTGTAGATAAACCCGCCGGGATGACCGAACTGCCCGGCGACCGCTTATACCGCACCGGCGACGCTGCCATCATCTTACCGGACGGCAGCATCGATTTCCAGGGCAGGCTGGATGATCAGATCAAGTTACGCGGATACAGGATAGAACTGGGAGAAATTGAAAACCAGCTCCATGCTATTGCCGGCATCGCTGCTGCAGCCGTAGCTGTAAAAAAAGACAGCAACGAACAGGATCAGCTGGTAGGTTATGTTTTGAAAGAAGATGATGCTCCTTTTGATGAACAGGCACTCCGCACAGCACTCGCAAAAGTACTCCCTCCCTATATGGTGCCCGGCACTATTGTGGCATTGGAAGATATGCCCCGCCTGCCTAGTGGGAAAATAAACCGGAAAGCCCTGCCCCTGCCAACTGCCTTTGCAGAGGTAACCACCCATGAAGCTATTGACCCGGATGCTCCTGTAACTGAAAGGATCACGGCTATCCTGTCAAAAGTATTTCCCGACAGAACGATTGATCTTCAACAGGATTTTTTTACTGACCTCGGAGGACATTCCTTGCTGGCAGCCGCTTTTGTATCGAGATTGCGCCGGGAGGCCAACGTTCCTAATGCATCTCTCAAAGATATTTATATACACCGCCCTTTACAGGAACTGGTAAATGTGTGGGCTGCGCAACCACAGGCAGATCAAAAACCACCGCGTGTTTTTAATAACATCCCCTGGTGGCGTCACCTCAGTTGCTGGATAGCCCAAACCATTGCGGTACTGGTAATTTTCGGATTATTTGCGATGCAGATATTCCTGCCTTACCTCGGATACTATTATGTGGAACAGGATACCAGTAACCTGGGATATGCTATTATTACCGCTCTTGTGATGTTTTGCCTGCTGCCTCCTCTTTTCTCTGTTCTTATTATTAGTACCAAATGGCTGGTTATAGGAAAAATGAAAGCAGGCGATTATCCACTATGGGGTACCTATTACTTCCGCTGGTGGTTGGTAAAAACAATGCAGCGGCTCATGCCTTCGCAATTTCTTAATGGAACACCGCTATACCCGGCCTATCTCCGGATGCTGGGCGTGAAAATAGCACCGGATGCGCAACTGGGCGCAGTGACCATTGGCGCTGAAGATCTTGTTACCATTGGCAGCGATGTAAGTATCAGTTCACAGGCAGTGATCAACAATGCTTTTATAGAAGACGGCCTGCTGAAACTACGTACCGTACACCTGGACGATCACGCGTATATAGGCAGCAGCGCAGTTATTGGCGGCAGCACTGTAATGGAGCCCTGGAGCGAATTACAGGATCTGAGCTTTTTGCCAGCCAACAGTGTTATAAAACCCGGTGAAGTATGGCAAGGTAGCCCTGCAGTATTAAAAGTAACCAAAAATATCAGCGACTTACCACAACCATTACCGGTATCAAATGCCACCCGCAGAAAATATAGCGCCATCTTTTCCTTGTTCCTGCTGGTGTTTCCATTCACGGTATTACTTCCGCTACTGCCTACTATTATAACACTGAACCAGATGGATAACGCAGCGCCGGATTACAACTTTAATTACATGGTGATCACACCGGCATTAGCGTTGAGCTATATTATACTGTTCACCGGCCAAACAGTATTGCTCACCCGTTTATTGCAACGGGGAATAAAGCCCGGCGCCTACCCGGTTTACAGTACCTTCTATGTTCGCAAGTGGTTCGCTGATCAGCTCATGTCTTTATCACTGATAGTGATACATCCCATTTTTGCAACAGTATATATTTCCTCCCTCTTCCGCGCACTGGGCGCTAAAATTGGCCGTAACACGGAAGTATCCACTGCCAGCAGCGTTACCCATCCTTTACTGGAAATCGGCGATGGCGCTTTTATTGCAGATGCGGTAACACTCGGTGAATCGGATGTACGCGGGCAACAACTGATACTGGAAAAAACAATTATCCATAATACCAGCTTTGTGGGCAACAGCGCCCTGATACCACAGGGATATGAACTGCCGGAAAATATGCTGATAGGTGTATTGTCCACACCACCTTCCAAAGAACAGTTGGCTGCAAGTACTGCACGCGACTGGTTTGGCTCGCCGGCCATTGCACTGCCACGGCGACAGGAAAGTCATTTTTTTCCACCGGAATTAACTACCCATCCATCACCACAACGCAAACTGGCCAGGGCTACCGTAGAGTTTATCCGTATCCTCATTCCTGAAACCGTAGTGATTTGCTGCAGTATTCTTTTCATTGCCTATGCCCACGACCTGGTAACGGACAAACCCTGGTGGACGATCCTGCTGCAATTCCCGTTCTATTATCTCTTTTTCCTGGGTCTGCCTGCATTCCTCTTTACTGTATTCCTCAAGTGGATCCTTACCGGTAAATACAGGGCTTTACAAAGCCCTATGTGGACCTCCAAGGTATGGCGCAGCGAAGCAATTACTTCTACTTACGAAGCACTCTCCATTCCGTTCCTGCTCGAATACCTGAAAGGCACTCCATGGCTACCGGTATTGCTTCGCCTATTGGGCGTAAAAACAGGCCACCGTGTATTATTGAACACTGCAGATATCACCGAATTTGACATGGTGGAAATAGGTACCGATAGTGTATTGAATGAAGACAGCGGTCCGCAAACACATTTGTTTGAAGACAGGGTAATGAAGATAGGGCCCATTAAAATAGGCCGCAGGAGCAGCATTGGCGCCAGGTCCATTATCCTGTACGACAGCGAAGTAGGCGATGATGTAAACATTGCGCCACTGTCGTTGCTGATGAAAGGAGAAAACTTACAACCGGGTACCAGCTGGACAGGCAGCCCGGTAAAACCGGACTAACGTTTTTGACTATACGCAATGATCACTATTACCTCTATACAGATCAGGGAGTACTACCCTCTCATCAATGACATGATGAAACAGTTGCATCTTTCGGAAAAATCCTTTTTCCTTAAAACGGCGGATTGGGAAAGCATTGCTGCCAACTATATGCAACATGTGATGGAAATGCAGGAAACCTGCAACGGCACCTGCCTGCTGGCATACGCAGATGCAACGCCCGCTGGTTTTATTTTTGCCTACCTGGAAGAAGCAGATGAAAGCCGGATTGAAGACTACACCGGCAATACGCTGTATGTTTCTGATGGTTATGTGGACAACAAATTCCGCAGGAAGGGCATTTACAGGATGATGAACGAGGAACTGGAACGTATATACGTAGAGACAGGTGTTCGCAGAATAGTGAGATATACATTGGCCAATAACCAACGTATGCAACAGTTCCTGGCATCTGAAAATTATGAACCGGTGCGGCTGGTGTACGAAAAATGGCTGACGCCGGACGGTAAAAAACCGATTCAGCTGTTTCCACCACGCACAGAGTAGTGTTCGTTTTCTGGCATCAATATTTACGAATCATACATCAGTAATCAATAGCATGATCTTTCTTAACAGCAGCTCCGCTATATACTTTCATTGCTGTCCAGGGTTGCGCAGGATCCGACCAGAACGGATGCGCTGCCGGTAATCCGAGCGCCAGGAAGCCGGTACTGCACAGGTACAGGCTACCCGTAGAGGTGTACACATCCGCGATGTCCGGCTGATGCCCGCAAAAGCCTATCTGCAGCCATCCTTTTTTATCGAAAGTACCAGGCGCCTCAAATATTCGTTTATTCACTGCCGTTAGTGCGCATCTTACCTGTGCCGGCGAAAGTTCTTCCGGAAGTTTTTCCTCCAGTGCAATTTGCGCCAAAGCCTGAAAAGCGGCATTGCGGTATGGCATAGAGCGGCCTACCACCGGGAACGTGCCCTCGGGTGATATTTGTCTTTCCAGGATAACGGCATAACGTTGCATCCGCTTTAACGCGAGTTCATAGTTTGCTTTACTCCCTTCTTCTTTCTCAGCCATTACTTTAAGCACATCCACCAGCATGGGCTGGATCACAAAAGAGTTGTAGTAGTCGTAATGAAAATGTGCACCATCTCCATACATGCTATCGCCCTTATACCACTCCATGATCTTTTGCACGGCGAGGTCTATTGGCTTACGGTCCCAGTCGGCGCCAAACTTCAGCAACATCGCTTCAATGATGGCAGAGAACAGTACCCAGTTATTTGTAAATGCTTTAATGCTGCGTAAGCTGATCAATCCATCAATCAACTGTTGCTGCGTTTTTGCGGGTAATTGCGCCCATACCTGTTTGGGTGCGCGCAATAATCCATGCGCCAGGAAGGCGCCGTCTACCAGCGGCTGTGCATCAAACTTACCGGTAAAGTTCATGTAATCAGGCGACGCAGGGTCTACTGCCATAGCCACTGCTTTACGGGTCATTTCCAGCATGGCCACACGTTTGCCCGCTTCCGGGGTATTATCATCTCCAAGCTCCAGCCAGGGCGCAATGCCTGCAAGGGTTCTGCCAAACGCCTCCAGGTAAGTCACTTTCTCCACCGGCTTTCCGTAGCTGGGCGCCACTTCGGTAGGCATAGTGGCTTTCAGTTGTCCTTTACTCAATTGCTCAATAACGGGGCGGCATATACGAAGCATCAGATCCACATTATATGCCCTGTCGCCTAATAACGGTTTTTCTGCAGCCATCGCTTTCAGGACACCCTTTTCTGAACCTATTGTACTGGCTATACCCGCCATGGGGACAGCTTTGATAAAAAAACGTCTGTTCATGTAAATAAATTTACCGGGTTATTTTGCCCATTGTTTGTACCGCAGTAATGCCTCTACAAAATAGTAATCAGCATAAGTAAGCGGCACATCTACTTCCGATTTGTTAGGCAGGTGGCCCACGCTGTGCATCAATATAAAATCATTGTTCTCTCCTTCCTTTGCCAGGTATGCCGGGCTGCAGAGGCTCGTGAGCATTTTCTCTGCCGCGTTCCAGTAACGCTTTCCGTCGGCCTTGTTGGTATAGCGGCTCAGTTCAAGCAGGGCGGATGCAGCTACAGATGCAGCTGATACATCGCGCAGCGCATTGGGAATATCCGGTGCATCGTAATCCCAGTATGGAACCAGGTCCGCCGGCATATGCGGGTTATTCAGGATGAAATCGGCAATATGGCGTGCCTGTTCCAGGTAGGCTTTATCTTTTGTGTCACGGTACATGAGTGTGTAACCATATAGGCCCCATGCCTGTCCGCGCGACCAGGCAGAACTGTCTGCCAGTCCCTGGTGCGTTTTACGGGCATTTACGGCCCCGGTGGCAGGGTCGTAGTCCACTACGTGGTAAGAGCTGTAATCCGGGCGGAAATGATGCTTCATAGTGGTATTGGCGTGCGTACGCGCTATGTCTGCGAACTTCTTATCACCACTTTCACGGGTGGCCCAGTTGAGCAGTTCCAGGTTCATCATGTTATCAATGATCACCGGGAACTTCCAGGTGCCATGATCCCATGATTTTATACAACCTACTGTTGGATTAAAGCGGGTGGATAACGACTGTGCGCTGGTAAGCAGAATGTTTCTGTAAGCAGTGTCTTTGGTGATACGCAGCGCATTTCCGAAGGGACAATACATCATAAATCCGAGGTCGTGTGTATGGGTATTGTATTGTTCTTTTTGTACCAGCGCCATTCTTTTAAGGGCTTCATTTTTAAAAGCCGGATCCTTTGTATATTCAAAAAGATACCAGTTGGTGCCGGGATAAAAACCAGATGTCCACCAGCCGGAGTTGGAAGTCATCAGGCTACCATCTTTGCCGGTGCTGCGTGGTAACAAGGTATCGGGCACATGGGTCATCATCAGCTTATATTGCCGGGCGGCAAATTGCAGTGTGGCATCCGCTTTGGCAAGTAAAGCCTTATCTGCTTTTCCCGCTTGTGCATACGATTGCATGAAAAACGCGGGCAATAACAGTACTGTAAAGAACAGGTTCTTTTTCATAATAACGTGATTATAGTATGCTCATTTCTTCTTTCCGCTGCTCTTTGCTGTACCGGCGGAAGACTCACGGGCTATCAGTTGAATAGGTATTATTTCCTGCGAATAACGTGGTGTACTGGAAGGCGCCGTATTGATCAGTTCCATAAGGGCAGCTACCACGCGTTCCCCCATCATGGCCGGATACTGGTCGATGCTGGTAACAGGCGGCGTAACTATTTCAGTGCGGGGATCGTTGGAGTAACCAACTATTTTCAGATCTTCCGGCACCCTTACATTGATCTTACGGCAATACTGCATAATGGTAATGGCAGTAGTATCGTTGGAGGCAAATATGCCATCGGGAAACGGTGGCTGCGCAAATATTTTTTCACAGGTTTGCCAGGCATTATCACGTGTAAGTTCGTGATAGAACACCCGCGTTTTCTTAAACGGCAATTTGAATTGCTGCAAGGCATTCTTATAGCCGGCTACCCTTTCCACATAAAGATTACAGCTCAACGGGCCTGATATGTGAACAATGTCCTTACATCCTTTTTCAATCAGGTGAGTGGTTGCGGTATAGCCTCCTATATAATCATCTCCCTTAATTACTTTTACATTATAATCTTTGGGTACCCTGTCAAAAAATATTAACGGTATTTTGTTATCCTTGAATACATCGAAATGTGAAAAGTCGGTGGTATACAAAGTGGTAGACACTACCAAACCGTCCACCCTGGCTGAATACAGCGTATTCACCAGCGCTACTTCCTGTTCGTAGGAATCGTTCGACTGGCAGATGATGAGGTTATAACCATGCTCCTGCAGTTTATTTTGAATGATGGTACTGATGGCAGCAGGAAAGAACATGGAGATACGCGGCACAATGAGCCCGATGGTTTTACTTTTATTATTGCGTAAACCGGCTGCCAGCGCATTGGGGCGATAGCCCAGCTTACGGGCCATCTTCTTCACTTTGTCTTTCGTACGTGCGCTGATGTTAGGATTATCATTCAGGGCACGGGATACCGTGGATACAGAGAGTTTCAGTTCTTCTGCAATATCTACAATCGTTTTTTCAGTACGTTTGCTCATGTATAGAGGCTATTAGCTGTAAATGTTCTTTATCTTCCCATCCAGCCACCATCCACTGTAAGGATAGTGCCATGTACATAATCCGCTGCTTTTGAGGCGAGGAATATTACAGGTCCTGCAAAATCTTCCGGTTCACCCCATCTGCCTGCGGGAATACGATCCAGTATAGAGCTGCTGCGTTGCTGATCTGCCCTCAGGGCCGCGGTATTATCCGTGGCAATATAACCCGGGGCAATGGCATTCACATTCACACCTTTTGATGCCCATTCATTGGCAAATGCCTTTACCAGCGACCCTACTGCGCCTTTACTGGCGGCATATCCCGGTACATTGATCCCTCCCTGGAAGGTGAGCAAAGACGCTGTAAAGATAACTTTTCCATTTCCACGGGCAATCATTCCTTTCCCGATTTCACGGGTCAGGATAAATTGGGCATTCAGGTTGATGTTAATTACTTCGTCCCAGTACTCGTCCGGGTGCTCTGCTGCGGGCTTCCGGAGAATAGTACCTGCATTATTAACCAGGATATCTATTACTGGTGCGTCCTGCTCCAGTTGCCTGATAAATGTATAAAGACTGGCCCTATCGGAAAAATCGGATTGATAGGCCTTAAAGCTGCGGCCCAATGCCGTTACTTCCTTTTCCACTTCGCTGCCGTTCAGCTCCAGGGAGGCGGAAACCCCGATGATATCTGCACCTGCGGATGCCAGTGCCACCGCCATTGCTTTTCCTATGCCGCGTTTGCAGCCGGTAACCAGCGCAGTTTTTCCTTTTAACTGAAATAAATCCATGATAAATAAGATAGTGTTTTCCAGCAGGCCATTCACCGGCCTGCTGAAAAAGTTATTGAATTTTTACCTGTAAAGGCTGTTTAATCTTTTGGGCAAATGTTTCCAGGTAATGGAACCATTCCTCTGCTGAAGTGATCTTCCCGCCTTTGTTCCATGCGGCCCCGAAATAGTATTCATAGGGCTGTCCGCTTGCGGCTGTTCCGGGGTTCAGCAAATGTACCTGGTCTGTTTTCATACCGGGGGTTTCACGGGCAAAAACGCAGCCTACGCCCAGCGTACCATCTTCCCCATGCACCGGTTCCCAGTAACCCATTATGCCTGTTTTTTCATCCAGCAGCACAGTACCTGGTTCCTTGCGCTTTACAATACCTGTAACCACCGGGATGTTGTTCCCTTTGAAGCTGTATTGCAACTGCATTTTATTCAGCTGTGAACCTGCATCCAGCGAAATGGTTTTGGTAACGGTAACGGCTGTATTACCAGCCTGCCAGGTATCGTAGGTGAGGGAAAAAGTAGTGCGCAACGGACCGTTATCCAGTGTTTTCGACTGGCGATAATTTTTAGGGAAGTAAATGGTGTCCACTCCGGATGGCGCCGTATCACCGGCTCCCAGCGTTAGCCCTACGCTATAATAATCCAGTCCCTGCCCGTTATCGTGGTGATAATTATCCAGTTTATACCAGGTATCAATTACCATATCGGTAGTACGTTTTGCCCATACATCAATACCATAGGCCATTTCCTTTGGCACCTGTTCAAGCGCTTTACCATACATGCGATAGGCCATGCGGTCATTTTCCCAGGCATAGTCGTCTTTGCGCTCCGGTACATAACGGCCATAAGCTTTTGCTTTTACCGGCGAAGGTGTGCCTTCCATTACCGCTACATATAAACTCGCCGCTGCCGGTAGGGTTACCTGTAACAATATCTTCTTTGCAGATTTACCACCTTCATAAATTAACTGGTAAGGAATTTCCTGTCCACTCAATACATCTGTCACTTTAAAACTCTTCAGCGTTTGTTTGGATAGTTTTGCGCTAAATGTAGCGTAAGGAATTTCTGTTACTTCTCCTACCCTGTTTATACCGGTATTATTTGAAATGACCAGGTGAGCTGCTGCGCTCTTCCGGAGATCATATTTAATCAGTTCCGAGCCGGCTAACAGGAACGCACCTACGCCATATACTTCTGTATCATTGGCAGTGGCTTTCCCAGGCGCAGCACCTATTTCCTGTACAAAACCCAGTTTGCCGTTAGGATGCACGCAACCGGTAAGTGCTTCCCATCCTTTCCTTATCACCGGTAAAAATTGCTTCTCCGGCAACAGCCCGTTATTCACACCCCACATCAACGCATATACGTAAAAACCGGTGCCGCTTGTTTCTTTTGCCGGGTAACTATCAGGATCCAGTAAACTGGCATGCCAGGTACCGTCTGCTGTTTGCAATGCCGCTATGCGGTAAGCCAT
>JBCNPS010000156.1:0-13048 GCA_039593235.1 Chitinophaga sp.
GCTTCATCCGTTACAGCGAAATCATTCTCAATTATGCAGAGGCTTGTATTGGATTGGGAGAAGAGGCGGAAGCACGCACCTACATCAATATGATCAGGAAAAAAGCGGCTATGCCCGATGTAACGGACGCCGGCCCGGCCTTATCAGCAAGATACCGGAATGAAAGGCGTATTGAACTGGTGTACGAAAATCACCGCTTTTTTGATGTGCGCCGCTGGATGATCGGACCGGAGGCCTATCACCCAATGCATGGGGTTAATGTGGTGTACAAACTGAATCCCGATCATACAACCGCCACCATTCCCACTGTTACCCCGGTGGAGATCACAAGTGGAAAGTGGGATAATAAGGCCTACTTTTTACCAATCGCCAGGAGTGAAATGAATAAGAACGATAAATTAGTGCAGAACCCCGGCTATAATTAATATAGCGGGTAGCAGTGATGGATTTTTATTGAAATAATATTCATACCAGTTATTAACTTAAAACAGTGATGAAATATACATATCTGAACATCCTTTTTACCGGTTGCCTGCTCACAATTACTTTGAATATATCCGGGCAATCTGAATGGCAAAAAAAATATAGCGATCCCAAAACGGTTCAACAAATGTTTGTTAGCCCCCCCATGTTCTATGCTCCCCATGCTTTCTGGTTCTGGGACGACACCATCAGGGATGAGCATTTTACAGCTACGATGGCAGCCGAAATGATGAAACAGGGACTGAACCCCGGATATGCACATCCCCGGGGTTCAATGGATCGCTTAAACCCCGCATTTTCTTCATTGCCATATAAGCAATACCTGGAGAAGCCCTGGTTCAGCAGTTTCGGGAATGCTATGCAGGCAGCAAAGAATAAAGGGTTTACTCTCGGGTATTGCGATGAATACGACTGGCCAAGCGGGCAGGCAGCAGGACGGGTATTAGCACAGCATCCTGAGCTGGAGGCAAAATACCTGGATTGGAAACGGTATAAGGTAACAGGGAGATCAACCGTTTATTATGATTCAACAGATTTTGCCGTGGCAGGTAAAATAACCGGCAATGCCATTGATGCCTCATCGCTGCGGATCATTGGAGAAGGAAGCCATTTTAAATGGACGGCGCCCCCGGGCGAATGGGTGGTGTATACTTACACAAAAAGATTCCATCCCGGAATTGACGGGGGGAAAGTTAATTACCTCGATCCAATGTTAATGGAAGTTTTCATTCCGCTTGTTCACGCGCAGTATGCCAAACATTTTGCAAATGATATGGGGAAAACAATTCCTGGTGTTTTTGTTGACAATGAAGGCGACTATGGTTGGCGGATGGCGTGGTCGGAATATCTTGCCAAACGGTATAAGGAAATGAAAAACCAGGATATCCGTTTATGGCTTCCCCTTTTAACGGAAAAGGACAACAACGGTTTATTCGCAAAGGCCCGTTGCGATTGGTTTGATGTTGTTTCAGACGTATATAACAAGTGTTACTTTGAGCCTTTGGTGAATTGGCTCAAAAAATACAATATGTATTACATCTCTAATCTGTGGGAAGAATCGTTGTTGTTGCAAACTGCCGCCATGGGCGATTTTATGCGCGTTACAAGAACAGCAACTATGCCCGGAACAGATTGCCTTTTAATGAAATCGCAGGATGTTCATGATTTTAAGGAAGTGCAAACAGTGGCCGAGTTGGAAGATCGTCCTTTTATGAGTGAAATTATGGGCGTTGCGGGATGGGAACAAACACCCGCTATGATGAAAATGACCATTAATTCCATTACATCATTTGGTATTAACCACGTGGTGCCGCATGGTATTAACGTGAACCGGAAAATTGAACAGGATCCGTATCCGCCGGATTGGTTTACAGAAAATCCATATTGGCCTTATTTGCATAACTGGACGGACTTTTCCAGGCGGGCCGCTTTTGTAAACAGGCAAAGTAAGCTGGTGGCAGATGTGCTCCTGGTAAACCCGCTTGAAAGTATCTGGGCAAATGCTGAAGGCTTTTTTACGCATGAAGAAAATTTTGGATTGCTGGAAGGCAAAGAAGTCTGGGATACGCTCTCACTGGAGATCAACCAGGTGTACTCCGATGCTATGAGGGAATTGAATAAAAATAACATCGACTTTTTAATTGCTGATAAATATTACCTGGATAAAGGAAAAACAGGCGCCATTAATAACGGTGTAAAGATCACTATTAATGACCATAATTTTTCTGCGATCGTTCTTCCGCCGGCTTGTGTTATTTCTCATGCCGTATCAGCTAAGATACTTGAATTTGCTAAAAAGGGAGGCGTTGTACTGCTCCTGGGTACAACACCCGAAGGATCGCCGGAGAAAGGGATGAAAGATGCGTTGATCATTAGCCAGATGAATGCGTTAAAGCGGCTGCCCAATGTTATTGACCTGTCGGGAGATAAGGACAGGCTAACAAAAATGGTTACTGCTTTGAATGAAAGGATCCGGCCACAGATCCGGTTGGAAAACTCAGGCCGGCTTTACACTGCTCACAGAACTATTGCCAATAGCCACTTTTACTGGCTTGCCAATAACTCCGATACACTGAGAAATTTTTCAGCCTGGTTCAGAGAGGGCGATGGCGCGGCCCGGATATGGAATTGCGAAACCGGGGAATGTACACCCGTTGCATATGTGAAGGAGAAGGGATATAACAAAGTCAGAATGACTTTACAACCTTACGAAGGCTATTGGCTCGTATTTGAACCCGGAACAAATGAGATGGAGCCGTTGGTGAAGCATGAATCTGATTTAAAGGAAATTAAGCTTGATGATAAATGGACCATCAGCTATCCGGGGAAAGACACTGTTTATAAAACCACTGCCACTTCATTCACGTTAGCCGATAACGGGTTAAGCGAGGATCTTATGTTGCTGGCATATAATGATTCAAAATGGAAGTATACCAGTTTTATGACAGCGCAAAAACGGAACGGGAATGGACAGAAAGATGAAATAAAAGATAATGATGCCACCGGTTACCGCTACTGGAGGGTAAATATACCGGTTGGCGCAAAAACCGTAGTGTTCCCTGATAATATGATTGGTACAACGGTTTGGATGGATGGCGTGAAAACAAACATAGCTGCGGCGTCAATTGACTTGCCTGCTGATGCACGGCTGCTGTCGTTTGCAAGGTCCGTCAAAAGTGAGGAAGCGCTGACTGCTCCGTTGAAATTTATTGTTGGCAGTAAAGCAAACTGCACCCTGCAATCCTGGTATACCTATGGGCTTCAGCAGTATTCAGGATATATTGATTATGAAATACCTGTTGTGCTGAAAGATGTAAATACCAGGACTTCCATAGATCTTGGTGATGTAAAATACATGGCGGAAGTGTTTGTAAATGATAAACCCGTTGGCGACCGGCTATGGGCGCCCTTTGTATTTGATATATCCAAATACCTGCAGGAGGGAGAAAATAAAATAAGAATAAGGGTCGGTAACCTGATGGTGAATGAAATGTGGATGAAATCGGATCTGGGCAAGCTCCGCACCTGGGGCTGGGTAGGGGTGCCCGATTTTAATAAATATGACGCTGGTTTGTTAGGCCCGGTTAAGTTAATACAGGCAAAATAATAATACTATAGGCTTACAGGCATTTGTTTGTTACGCCTGATATCTTTAAAAAAAGTTGCAGATATATGAACACGTTACTCACGCAAAAGCAGATTCAATCTTATCGGGAAGATGGATTTTTATTAATTGAGAACTTTCTTAACGAGGAGGAACTTTCCCATTGGCGGCAGGTTATTACGGAGGCCGTTGAACAGAGAGATGGCAGGAAAATGCCCGGCAGTGATAAAAAAATGGGCGAAGACGACGGGATCAATAAGGAAAGTGAATATTTTGGGAAGGTGTTTGACCAGATGATCAATATCTGGCAAACAAATGATGCGGCAAGGCAGATTATGCTTGATGAGAGGTTGGGCAAAATGGCCGCAGAATTGGCAGGGTGGGAGGGGACCCGGATCTGGCATGACCAGGTGCTCATAAAACGCCCCTGGGCCAACCCTACCTCATGGCACCTGGATACGCCTTTCTGGTCGTTCACCGATAAGCGGGCCTTATCAATATGGGTAGCTTTAGACGACGCTACAAATGAAAATGGTTGCCTGTATTTTATTCCCGGTTCTTATCATGAAACCGGTTTTGAAAACCAAGGCATAGGGAAAAATATGGATGCCATATTCCAGGTTTACCCGCAACTTGTAACTAAAAGATCTGTTGCCGCACCCATGAAGGCGGGTAGTTGCTCTTTTCATAATGGTTTAACAATACACGGCGCCGGGGCTAATATGACCAATGGCTTCCGCAGGGCGATGACCTGCGCTTATATGCCTGATGGCGCAAGGTTTAACGGCATAAAGAATATCTTAAGCGATGCCCAGGTGGCGAGGTTGAAAGTAGGGGATCTGCTGGATGATGATGCACAGAATCCACTGATTTATACAGCCCGGATTCAATAAACGTATCGTACATTCCATAAACTGTGTAAAACGTATAAAACCGGGGTTCTCTCAGAGAACCCCGGTTTTATACGTTTATGTTAGATTGAAAGAAGGAATTTAATGAGATGTTTCCCTGATTGAAAAGTTAACAGGCGTACTACAATGTTTATTCAGGGAAATGCTGCCATTGTTATCTGCCTGAAGCCGGGTAGTATCTTTGTTTGTTACTACTTCGTATTTTAAACCTGGTTGCAACCCATTAATGGTGAATTGATAGTTGCCGCGTGATGAAATCGTCCATGCAAATACATCCTTCTTCCAGGAAGTAATTTTCATGTCAATACGATTGCCTTGATCTGCACGAACCAGCAGTTGCGCCGTATCTTTATTACCGGGATAGAACTTAAGCGTGTTCCCGCTTTTATCTGCACCAAAAGATTCGTTACTTTTTACAGAAAAGCTACCGGTGCTCATTAAGTAATCATTAGGGCTTAATTCAAGGTGATAAACGGTATCCCTGTGGGTATATGAAAACTTGGTTCCGTTCAGTGTTTCAAGCATATGGGGTTCCAGCCCCATTCTGTTCCATTTCGGGCGAAGGCCGTAAATATCCTTGTATAGCGCTGTAATGCTGGTACAGATGCCCGCCAGGATATCATCCCCCAGTCCAAGCTGGGTTGTTCTGCTGTAGCGCTGGGAAGAGAGTCCGTCTTTTTTATATTGATCAAGGAGATGATTAATGAATTTGAGCGCAATGTGCTTATCATATTTCACGTAGGCGTTGATACCAAGATATCCCCATGTGGGAAATATATCCCCGTTTTCATATTTGGGGAAGGGCCAGTTGCCATCGCTTACTTCTTCTCTTTTAAAGGAATCGAAGCAAAGCGGCCAGTGAAACAGGTGTTCTGCCGTTGTTCTTTGTTCTATTTGATCAAGAATGAGTTTTATGCGTTCCTTGTCGTCGCACAATCCAAAGGCAATGGCGGCAAAATTTACAGGAGTAACCAGGTTGTCGCCATGAATGGTGTTGTCTTTATCACGCCAGTATACATACTGTTGTTTGGCCGGCGACCAGAAGCCGCCTTCATCAACCGGCTTATTAAACGCGCTTTTAAGACGGGCGGCTATCGCTGAATAATGGTCGGCCATTTTATGATTGCCTAGAATCGTTTCACATTTGGCCCATAGTGTTAATGCTTCGTATAACTGCGCATTTACAAAAGCGTTTTCAAAGCTTGCCCAAACAATGTCTAACCAATCGCTTGCCGTTTTTTCCGCTACGCCGTTATTCATCATTTCATAGATCCCGTTGTTGTTGGTGTCGCGTTTTATCAGCCAGTCCAGGGCCTTTTCACAGCTTGTTTGATGTGCACGCAGCCATTGCAGGTCGCCATTCAGCTCAAATAGTTCGCTGGTGTTGATCACATAACCGGTTTGTGAATCAATGGTATATCCCCACATGGCTTCATAGTAGCCTGTTTGCGGGTTATATGTGCCAGGAATTTCATCACCCGGTACATTATGCCAGCGGGATAACACACGACCATCGTTCAGCATTGCCTGATCTCTCTCCTGGTCCAGTGTTGCCGCCAGGTTTTTTATATAGTGCGGATCATTCAACGCCAGCCCTATCTGGGCAAAAAATGGCTCATGCAGGCATTTCCAGTTGGTGAGCCATCCATTTGCGCCTACTATATTGTTGTCTACCACACCATACCGGCCAGTTGTGTTTAATAGCTCCCGTACTGCCGTTGCATCAATGCCGGGGAGCGTTCCTCTTGCATATTCCTTATTGTAATCAATGTACTGTAGTTCCAGGCTTAGCTTTACGCGTCCTTTTTTTACCTGGAAGGGAGCAAATACATCATACTTTTGTGATACGAAGCGGCTCAGGTGATAGCGTTGCTGCAATTTGGAGCCGGTTAGTAATTGTGTAAAAGTAAACCCGCCATTTTCGCTGTGGGAATATTTTGAAGCCATTTCCTTTGCGCTGCCCGGTTGTGGCGATATCCTTAACGCATCTCCCGAATCAGCGTTCCAGAAGGTCACGCCGCCGGTATGAACGCCATAGGTATCATTAATTTGCTTCAGGTATTTGCACCAAACCATCCCGCCGTTATCAATAATTCCTCCTTTCCAAACGGATAGATCTGTAAAATTCCATTTTGGGAAAGCCATGTCTTCCAGGTCGGTTGTTGTACTATAGTTGCGGGTAATATCCCAGGTTATTTTATCTCCTTTGATAGCAAAGTCCCATGTTTCTTTAATTTGAAGCGCCCTGGTTCCATAGGTGATACCGCTTAACGATATGCCTTTCTGGATATTTGTTATTTTAATATTGCCTGTTTGATCAGCGGATGAAACGGTTTCGCTTCCTACAGTGATACCGGTGTATACACCCGAAGATGATATTGTATTTTTATTTTTCAGGTTCACCTGTTTAATAATACATCCCTTTGAATAGTCAATACTGATGGAAAGCTTTTGATCAGGAGTGGTAATTGTAATTGCTTTGGCAACCTGGTTGTGCAGGATACCATTTTGCGAAAAACATAGACCGGGGATCAAAATGAAACTGATAATAATTGCTGATATGCGCGTCATAAACGGGATGGAATTGAACACCGGTAGCCCACTGGCATAATGGTGCTGGTAAAGATTGTTTATAAAATTAATAATATCTTTCGGTTGGCCTGCCTGCACCAGCTAATTTACGTCCGAATATTAAGAGCGTTTTTATATGAAAACGTTTTTTATTTGCACTTTTTGCCAGTTGCTGGCTGCCAGGATTCTTTCTGCCAACGTTTAACGCATAGATGACATCGGTCTTATTTTGAGAAATGTAGTGTCATATTTACCGGCACAGCTCTCTATATATGTTTTTTTGGGGAAAATACGTACGCTGCCTCGTTTTCATGTGTACTTATAATGGTACACTATATGTTTTTAACCTAAAACAGGCTGGATATAATGACACGTGCAATATTCATGATTGGTTTATTTTTGTTGCCCTTTGCCGCCATGGCACAGGAACATACACCGGATACAGTTCCTAAACCGAAAAAGCTGAAGGAGGTAACTGTAAAGGCGCGCTGGAAAGACCGGCATCTTGCATTAAATAAACAGTATGTTGTTAAAGATGAATTTAAGCCTATTGAGCATTATACCTTCGATCTGCGGGACCCGATAAATCCGGGAAGGGAGTATTTTGTTTTAGATTTTTTGAATAAGGAACTGCCACGGGGATGGATAAGCAATAGCCTGCTTTCCTGTTCTGTCGGTGTACAATATTATATAGATGAAGTGGAAGTAAGCTATGGTTATGTTGCCAATCGCCCGCTGTCTGAATTTGCCTATGCCAAAATCTTCCAGGATCTTCATCCTCCCTGTCCGGCTGTAGTGCTGTATACCAGGAAAGGGCAGGATATAAAGCGAAGGTAACCGCAGCCAACGTGAATACAGTTTTTTAAAGTACCGGCAAACTAGTATACTTTTTCCCGAAGAAAAAAATAAATGTTGTTCTTTTGCTGAAGAGATCATTTGGTAATTGATATGAAAAAGGCAGCAGCTACCCGGTTAAATATCCTGCAAAAAGCTTTCGAACTGATATATGTCAGGGGATACCAGACAACAAGCATTGATGACATCCTGGCAACCACACAGGTTACCAAGGGCGCTTTCTATCATCACTTCAAAAGCAAAGATGAAATGGGAGTAGCTATTATCAATGAGTTGCTGAAACCCAATTTCAGGAATACTTTTATTGCCCCGCTTCAACAGGAAGGCAACCCGTTGGATGGTATTTATGCCATGATGCATAACCTCCTGATGGAAAACCAGTTCCTGAAAGTAGAATATGGTTGCCCCGCTGCCAACTTTACCCAGGAGATGGCCTGGAATAAGGATTTCAACAAAGTCCTGAATGATCTGACCGCTCAATGGGAGCAGGCTATTATCCATGCTATTGAAACCGGGAAAAAGAAGAAATTTGTAAAAAGTACCGTGAATGGCAAAGAAGTGGCCGTTTTTGTTATGTCGGGATACTGGGGAATACGCAACCTGGGCAAGCTCGAAAATAGTAAAGCTATCTATCTCATCTATCTCAAACAATTGCATTCTTATCTCAAAACATTAAAATAATAACCTGTTGAATACCCCAATTTAACCTGCTGAATATTTTTTATCTAAAAACATACTAGTTAGTATGTTTTTGATTTATCTTTGCCGCATACCAATAAAAATTCAATAACATGAATGCATGTATTCATTCCGGGCAAACACCTGGGTGGCCGGTAGTTGTTTTTATACGAACCCGTAAAGCTGTTATTTAAGATGTATCAATCACTTACATTCATACACTCCCTGTTCCGTTGGCTGGTGCTTATAAGCCTGGTGTATGCGGTATACAGGGCCGGAAAAGGATATTTCACCGGCGCAATATTTTCGAAAACAGATAACCTGGTTCGCCACTGGACAGCCACCGTTGCACATGTTCAACTGCTTATCGGTATTACGTTTTACTTTCACAGTCCTGTTGTCAGGTACTTTCTGAGCAACTTCAGTACTGCAAAGAAATCATTCGACCTGTTGTTTTTTGGGATGATCCATAGCACGTTAATGCTTCTTTCTATAATACTTATTACCATTGGCTCAGCATTGGCAAAACGGAAGGCAACAGACAAAGAGAAATTCAAAACCATGCTGTTGTGGTACGCTATTGCTCTGATCATTATTTTCATGGTCATTCCCTGGCCCTTTTCACCCTTTGCCCACCGGCCTTATTTCAGATAAAATTATGGAGAGGATATGAAAAATTTAATCATAGCAGGAAGTATATTGCTTGTTATCTACATTGGCTACCGGGTATACAAATACAGTACGCTCGACAACGGCCTCGATAAGCTGGTTAAAGAAGGCGCTGTTATCCTGGATGTAAGAACGCCGCAGGAATTTGAGATGGAGCATATTAAAGGCGCCGTAAATATTTCTTTGGGAACCATCCGTGAAAGATACGTGGAACTTGATTCCTCGAAAACCTATATCACTGTTTGCTCACACGGGCTCAGAAGTGTAAAGGCGGAAAGTATTCTGAAAGAAAAGGGCTTTAAGCATGTGTATAATGGCGGCGCCTGGAGCGATTTACAGAAGAAGCTGGGGTTGTCGTTAAAGTAAAAAGACGCCTCATTATTAAATGAGACGCCTTTTTTATGGTTGGCGACAGATTAAAATTTCAATGCAACACTGCCACTGAAATTACGCGGCATTTGCGGAATGGTAGTACTCCATCCTACCCAATAATCCTGGTTGCTGATATTATTTACCTTGAAAGCTACAGCAAACCGTGGTTTATCGTAGGAAAAGGCTGCATTCAATACCGTATACGCCGGCAACGCATATTCACTGGTGGTGCTAAGGATCACTTTATTGTCTGACGCATAATTACCCCCGAAGCCCAGGCCAACTCCTTTTAATGCGCCACTATGCAGGCGGTAACTGAGCCATGTATTCACGGTATGCGCGGGGCCTGCACTGATAGGGCGTAACCCATCCATTGTGGGATTGCTTTTCTCTATTTTGCTGTCGTTATACCCATAGCCGGCTACAATGTTGAAACCTCTCAGGGGAGTAGCCGTTATTTCAGCTTCTATGCCCCTGCTGTATTGAGTGCCGTTTTGCACGGTATAAGCAGGGCGTTCAGGAACATCCATGCGGGTAATATTACTTACATCAATACGGTAGTAACTGATACTTCCGTTCAGGTTGCCATCCAGGAGTGTGGCCTTGATACCGCCTTCCCACTGGTTTGCCTGGCTGGGTTTGAAGCTGCTGAAAGTACCATCCGGCTGCTGTACCGGTGCAATGTTCTGGAACCCGTTCATATAGTTGGCAAACACGGAAAGCTGGTCTTTCACGATTTCATATACGAGCCCGAACTTAGGCGATACGGCTGTTTGCGCGTACTTGCCGGTAGTAGTATCGCGGGTAATATTTTTGGTGCCGCGGTTATCGAACCGGTCTATGCGCACGGAAGCCATTGCCAAAAAGCGATCTGTGATGTTCAGTACATCCTGTACGTAAATACTGTAAATATTTTGCTGGCCTGTGGACTTGGTATAGGTCAGTCCTTTAAAACGGTCCAGTAGTGCCAGTCGCGTGAGTTGAGTATATGCAGCGCCGGGGTTGGCTGCGCTGATCACATCAAATGCAATCCCGGGAGAGCCGCTGGATTTAGTGGTTGCGCTGTAGATGTCGATACCGGCTACCAAACGGTTCCGCATACGGCCAATACTAAAATCGCCGTTAAAGTTCTGCTGGAAATCAATAGCGTTGGCATTGCTGTACTCCGTGTGGCTCATATTACGGATCAGGGAATCGTTACCGGGTTTCATGCTCAGGTACCCGCTTAACCCATTGGCGGAGGAACTGAGGTAAGTGAAATTGGTATGACTGCTCCATTGTGCAGATAGCTGCCTGTCCACTGTAAGATATAGATTGGCCGCGGTGTTGGCAGTAGTAATATCATCGCCGCTGAAACGTTTGCGGAAGTCCAGCTGCAGGTCCTTCGGGCTGCGTACACCGGTGGCATAGGAGCCGTCTGCGAACATGCGGTAGAAGCTGTTGCCTTTTTCGTTACGGTATTCTGCGTCTACTGTCAGCGTGGTTTTATCATCCAGTTTATAGGTGAGCACAGGCGCCAGGAAAACATAGTTTTTAAAGCCTGCATCCTGGAAACTGCCTTCATTGTGTTTGGCCGCATTTACACGTAACAGCAACGTTTTTTCTTTATTCAGCGGGGTGTTTACGTCTGCGGTGAAGCGGCTGAGGCCATAGCTGCCGGCAGTGTATCCTACTTCGCCTTTGAAGTAATCGAATGGTTTTTTGGTAACCCGGTTAAATAACCCGCCAAAGGAAACAAAGCTGCTGCCATACAGTGTGCCCGATGGTCCTTTAATGGCTTCCAGGGTTTCAATGTTGGATGGGTCAATAGTACCGCCGCCAATATTGCCTGGTACACCGTTGCGGAGAAACGATTGGGTGGAGAATCCCCTGGAAGTAACGGTACCGCCTGCACTGTTATTTTCCAGCTGCATTACCACACCGGGTATATTTTTGATAGCATCTGCATAGCTTACCACTACCTGCTCCTGTAATAACTCTTTGGTAACGGTGGTATATACCTGCGGGTTTTCTATGTTTTTTAATGGCATTTTGGCCACATACTCACTGCTAACCCGTATAAGCCGGTGCTTATTGCCGGTGATAGTAACAGATTGCAATGCTTTTACAGGAATGCTGAGCGCAATGGTAACATGCGCCCGTTGTCCTTTTTCTACCATCACTTCCCGGGTTACCGCCTGGTATCCCGTAAGGGATATTTCCAGTTCGTACCGGCCGGCTTCCATGTTACGGAAAATGAAATTGCCGGCTTCATTGGTAGTGGCGCTGCGGTGGCTGTTTTTCAATACGATGGTTACAGCCGGGGCGGGTTGGCCATCGGAGGTGGTTACCTGTCCTGTTATATTTGCTTTATCCTGGGCATAGAGCCATGACCCCTGCAGCAGGATGCATATCAGCAATAGTAAATGTTTGTGCATATCTCTTGGTTGGATTATGACGAACAAAGTTATAAGACCCATATACCACTGGTTTTCACGATCCGGAAATTCATTTACGAGATCGGGAAATATTGCCAGACCCTGCTTGGGGAAAGGTGGAGGATTGAGATGAAATCCGGAAATATTGATACGATATCGTTAATAGTATCTGCCAACTAATTGCCATCTTTGCGCGCACGTTATTTTCTAAAGGATTCCATGTAAATATGCACGATACAACAAGCCGGGTTCCATTGCTTGCATCTAAACAACATTTTGAAGTACTGGATGGTCTGAGAGGAATAGCAGCAGTAGCAGTGGTGGTGTTCCACTTTATGGAGATTGCAGTTCCCGATTATAACAACAGCTTCATTGCACACGCTTACCTGGCGGTGGACTTCTTCTTCTGTTTGTCGGGATTTGTTATTGCTTATGCATACGACCGGCGTCTTGATAAAATAGGGAGAACCGCCTTTTTGAAGTTAAGATTGATCCGTTTACATCCCCTGGTGATCATCGGGTCGGTGATTGGTCTTATCGTGTTCATAGCTGATCCTTTCAGTACACTGTTCCAGGTGTATGCCGGTAAAACATTAGGGATGTTCCTGTCGTCCTGCCTTATGATACCCTATCCACTGGTGCATGAACGGTATTTCAACCTGTTTCACCTGAATCCGCCCACCTGGTCGCTGTTTTGGGAGTATATCGCCAACATTTGCTATGCTTTTTTTCTTTTCCGGATGCGCAACAAAATAACCTGGGTGCTAACAGCGTTTGCGGCTATTGCATTATGTTATGAGGCGAAACAATCCGGTTATTTAGGCGTTGGCTGGGGAGGCGATAACATGATGGGCGGCGCCATAAGGGTAAGCTATTCTTTCCTGGCGGGGATACTGGTGTATCGCTCCGGCTGGATGATCCGGTCGAAGGCCGGATTCGTTTCAACGGGTATCCTGCTCCTGGCGGTTTTCCTGATCCCGTTCTCTGAT
>JBCNPS010000157.1:0-13021 GCA_039593235.1 Chitinophaga sp.
AAGTGAGATTGATACCCGCCATGATAGTTTTGGGTTGTGGGTAGTTCACCTGGTCCTGGCCCAGGTTCAGGGTGCCTGCATTTCCACCGAAGGTGATGCCTATTTCAGGATCGTAACCATCGTAATGGGTAAACGTGATCAGGTTCTGACCGGTTAAATACACACGCATACCACTCAGATGCCAGCGTTCCATCAGCCTGTCCGGCAAATTATACCCGAGGGTAATGTTGCGCAGCCGCAAATAGGCGCCGTTGGTAAGGTAGTAGCTGGAAGCCCTGGAATTGAAATTGCGATCGTTGGCAGTAAGCCGGGGAATGGTAGTGCTGGTGCCTTCTCCATGCCATCTGCCCAGGGTTTCCTGCTCCATGTTATAGTTGGAAATAAAGAAACCGTTGGTGTTGTATTTGTAAGATTGATAAATTTTATTGCCACTCACTCCAAAGAATGCCAGGTTCAGATCAAAGCCTTTATAATTGGCGCCCACATTAAATCCATACTGGATATTTGGAATGGGCGATCCCAGGAAGGTTTGATCCTGGTCATTAATTACCTTATCCCCATTCAGGTCTTTAAAGCGGATATCGCCGGGCACGGCGTTGGGTTGGGCGGCATGATTGCTGATCTCCGCCTGGTTCTGGAAAATACCGTCGAACACATACCCGTAAAACTCCGCCACGCGGTGACCGGCCTTCGTCATATTCGGGCTGTTGAATATTTGCGCGCCCTCATTTTCGAGGCTCAGCACCTCGTTATGCAGGGTAGATAAGTTAGCGCCAACATTAATGCGCAGGTCTTTATTAAAGCTGTGGTTGTAGTCCAGTTGAAATTCGAAGCCCGAGTTAGCCATGGATGCTACGTTGGTAAGTGGCCCTGTAGAAAAGCCGCTTTCAAACAGGATAGGGATCCGCAGCAGCATGTTGTTGGTTTTTTTATTGTAGTAGTCGATGGTTCCGGTGAGGCCTTCAAATACTTTAAAGTCGAGGCCCAGGTCCCACTGCCGCACCTGTTCCCATTTCAGGTTGGGGTTACCGAGTCCGGCCGGCTCGGCAGTAAGATAAGCGCCGTTACCGAAAGCGTAGTTATAGTTATTAATGGTAGATGAAAAATCGTAGTACCCTGCACTGGATTGATTACCAACGATACCCCAGCTTGCCCGGAGCATCAATGCGCTTAACTGGCCTTTGTCGCTCAGGAAGTTTTCCTTGCCCAAAGCCCATCCCAATGAGGCGGAAGGGAAATTGCCATACTTATTGTTTGCGCCGAATTTAGAAGAGCCATCGCGCCGGATAGTGGCGGTGAGGAAGTACTTCTGTTTGTAATTGTAATTCAATCTTCCTAAATAAGACAACAAACTCCAGCGAACCAGCGTACCGCCTACTGTTGGATTGGAAGTACCGGCATCGAGGTATTGCAGGTAGGAATCGTTGCCCGGCTGCCCCTGGTTACTACCTCTTATAAATTCATAGCTGTACTGCTGCGCAGAGATCCCCGCCAGTACTTTCAGTTCATGGTCTTCCGCGATAGTGGTTTCATAGGTGGCGGTATTGTCCCAGGTCCAGCTCAGGCCCACTGCCTTTGTTTGGGAGAGATTGGTAATAGGATTGTTCTGCGCCGCCGATACATAGTAGGTAGGCGTAAAAGCCTTATCATCGGAGAAGTTGAGATCAATGCCCAGGCTGGATTTTAGCGTAAGCCCTTTAACGGGTTTCAGCTGCAGGTAAGTATTTCCTACTACCGACCAGGTATTCAACGGGTGATTCATGGAGATGTACTCGATACTTGCCAATGGGTTCACGATATCCGAAAACCTGGAAGGCACATAGTTTCCCTGTTCATTTTTCAACGGCACCGTAGGGTCCATACTGATGGCCGAGAGCAGGTCTACCCGGCTGGTAGCGCCTTCTCCCACCAGGTACTGTTTACTTTTGGCGATGGAAAGGTTCTCTCCTACTTCAATATATTTGTTGGGCTTAAAAGTGGTGTTCAGCGAGAAGCTGCTTCTTTTATACGATGACCCGATAATGATCCCGTCCTGGTCGAAATAATTACCACTGAGACGATACGTGAGCTTATCGCTGCCGCCGGCAAAAGCCAGGTTATAGCTTTGAACGGGGGCTGAGCGGAACATGGCATCCTGCCAGTCGGTGTTTATTGTGTATTGCGACGGATCGGTCCATGGCGAAGTTTGCCCTGCATTCTTAAAGGCTTCATCATTCAGCATAATAAAATCGGGACCGTTCAGCATGTTGAGTTTTTTTCTCACCTGCTGCACACCGGCGTAGGCGTCTACATAAATATGCGATGCATTTTTATTGCCTTTCTTTGTTTCAATCAGCACTACGCCGTTCGCGCCTCTTGATCCGTAGATCGCCTGGGAGGAAGCATCTTTTAATATTTGTACAGAAGCAATGCTCGACGGATCAATGGAGTTGATGCCATTGGCCGTAAGCGGTACGCCATCCACTACATACAGTACATCTGCATTGTTGATAGAGGTAAGTCCGCGTACCCTTACCGTTGCATTCTTTCCGGGTGAGCCGGAGTTCTGCGTAATTTGAATGCCCGCAGATTTTCCCTGCAGGGATTGCTGCAAACTGGCGGCTGCCTGGTCTTTCAGGTCCCCTTCATTCACTGATGAAATGGCGCCGGTCACCTCGCCTTTTTTCTGTGTACCATAGCCTACTACCACCACGCTTTCCAGGCTGGTGGACTGGCTTTGCAAAACGATCTCTATATTCCGGCGGTTATTCACCGGCACTTCCTGGCGGCTGTAGCCTATAAAGGAAACCACCAGTACATCTGTAGCGGCGGCCTGGATGCTATAACTTCCATCCTCCGCTGTTTTCACTCCTTTGGATGGCGTGCTTTTAATTGATACCGAAGCGCCCGGCAGCGGTTTATTTTCCGGGTCCAGCACATGGCCTGTGATCAGGGTATCCACTACGCCTGCTTTGGCAGACAGCATTGAAAAAAACAGGAGCATTAAAAGAAGGATGCCACCTTTACGGTGTGGCGTCCATACGCGGAAGGCGTTGTCATGATTGGTAAAACACATACATGTGTTATTTGAGTTAGGTAATCGGCACGCTGCCTGCCCTAACGTGGATCAGGGCGGCCAGCCTGCATTTCAGCTTCATAACCGGATAAGCGCTGTTTCGCCACGGCACACAGCTCCGCTTATGTAAAAGCGTCCTTTTACAAATCAGCCGGGTTGTATGCTACAGGGGATTGGTTGCTATCTCTGTTACAATGACACCTGAAAGATGGGATACCGCCATTAGGGAATAAAATTTTGGAAAAAAGATACTGTGCTTGTTTGGGGGTATATAAAGGGAGATAAATAAAAAAGGGGCTGACATAGTGGCAAATGAATGCGCGGAAATAGCGTAAACGCGCTTTTGCTTCCATTACCTGTACTGTTTGTCAGCCCCTGTGGAGGGTGTTTCTTGCTGCTGTAAATGCATCCAGGAGCTTATCATTTGACATGTGCGCTACCGTTAGATAGAGCAGGTTTTCATCTGCCGTTAATACCATCTGCGGGCACAGCGAATTGATCAGCTTTCACTGCTGATCAGTGCCAGCGACAGCGCGGCCATATCGCCGATATTTTCTTTTAACCCTGCCGGCACAATGCGGCATGCGCTACGGGAAACCTGCAATGCTTCTTTCCGGATCACCTCCAGCATAACGGGTTCCAGCAAGGGCTGTGCGCGGCCGTAAATGCTGCCCAGTACAATCAGTTCCGGGTTCAGGATATCTATCAGCAGCGACAGCCCCCTGCCAAGGTAGTGCGCACAGGTATGATAAACATCCAATGCCGTTTCATCGCCTTGCAGCGCAGCCTCCGCTACCGATTTCGCGGTGATGTCCGGGAGGTCTTTTAAAGTAGGGCAAAAAACAACGGGTATGCCCATCTGCAACTTTTCCCTTGCTTTTATCTGCGCCAGCTGGGAAATACCTCCGCCGCTGCAGAAGCCCTCGAACGATCCCGCCTTTCCAAAACCTACCGGGCCTGTTTCCGATAATCTTAAATGACCTACTTCACCAGCCAGGTCTGAAATGCCGGAGTACAGCCTGCCATCGAGTATCAGTCCTGCTCCCATGCCCGTGCCGAAAGTTAAAAAGATCATGTTGTTTACCCCTTTGCCGGCGCCGTACTTCCATTCCGCTACAGCACAGGCGTTGGCATCGTTCTGTAAAAATGCGCGGACGCCGAATCTTTTCTCCGCCAGTTCCACCATTGGTATATGATCCCATCCCGGCAGGTTGGGGGGCGACAGGATCATTCCTTTTTTACTGCTCAGCGGGCCGCCGCAGCTGATACCAATTCCCTTCAGTTCCTGCGTGGCATTATGGGCTAACAACAATGCTGCTGCTTCTGAAAACAACAGTTCAATCATTTCATAAGCCGGCTTATCCGTAGGCAAAATTATTTTATCTGCTATGCCCGGCATTCCTTTTTCATCCTGCCTGCCGATAATCACCGCGCATTTGGTGCCGCCTATGTCAAATCCTAATAACATATCTCTCTGTTTTAATTATTCTTTACAAGCGGGCTGATTTTTATGGATTTAAATTTCACATGGCCATGCTTGGCATAAAACCATAAGTAACCGCCTTTTTTCTCGGGGGTACGGTTCACTATACAACGGCGGTTATCGATACATACATCGATGATATCGTTGGTTAAGATGATATCTACTTTAATTGTTTTATCAAGACCATCTACCGCCTTGATATCAGTATTCCCCAGGCTTACGATGCGACTATTTGCGGAGAAATTAAGCCGGTATCCATTAGCTGCTTTTTCATCGGAGCGCAGGTACAAACCATATTCTTCCGTAGCGCCCTGCGGTTCAATTTCGAGGGTTACGCGGGCGTCCAACGGAATGTTTTCTACGAAGGCGCTACCCACGCCGCCCGGTGCGCTGATCTGCACATTGTTGCCATTGGCAGTACTGTTAACGCCGTTAGTGATCTTTAATGATAAAGACGAACCGGTAGCGGGGATCATCTCCGCAGGAAATTTTGTGGCCAGTGTACCATCAGCTTCCTGCAACACTTCCCTGAAAATAGAATTGCCGCCGAATATTTCGCCGTTATTGTCTTTATTGTCGTGCCTTGAAGGAACCCATGCTGCGGCAATACGACGGTCGTTTTTAAACTCCGCCGTTTTCACCACGTTGGCCCAGGATTCGTTCAACGCCTGGTGCCGTGGCTCTTCCCAGGGACCATAAGGTTTTCTTGACTTCACGTAATAAGTATCGCTGTTATCGCTGTATACCAAATAGTACCAGCCTTTCCAGAAAAAGTAATCCGGGCACTCAGGAACAGAGGGCTGCCCCGTTAAAATGGGGTCCAGTACTTTCCAGTTCTTCAGATCCTTTGAAGTGAGATGCACCAGGCAGCCGCCGGCATTTCTCATCACAGGATTTTCCTGCCAACTGGATACAAAGAGGTGGAACTCCCCCGTTTTTTCATCTACAAAAACCTTCGGATCGCGAAAATCCCTTTTACTATAACCGGGTGCGGAAGTATAAAAAGGATTGGGCTTTTGCTTTTCAAAATGAACGCCATCATTACTGATCGCATAGCTCAGTTGTTCATTCACCTTGCCTTCGCTGTTAACTAAACGGGTAGCGTAAAAAGCATAGTATTTATTGTTATGAAAAACAACGGAGCCGGTACAGATAGATTTCTCCCATTCCTCATCAATGCCCAGTACCACGGGATATTGTTTCCAGTTAATAAGATCGGTAGTAGTGCTCAATGCCCACTGGTGGCCGCCCAGGCCATTCAAACTTTTATGATGTGCAGAATCCAGCAACCAGTAATAATAGTAAGTACCATTCCGGGCAAACGGGATACAGTCGCCCACAAACAGGTTGCCTTGGGGTTTGAAGTATTGCAGGTTTTTAGTGATCTGTACAGACGGATCGTACTGAACGCCTAACTGGGCATACGATATAGAATATACAGCGAACAACAGGCTGATGAATATTATTTTCTTCATGGATCAATTATTTTCTTTCAGATTAAAGTTTCCGGGGATTATTCCCTTTGCGCCAGAAGCTTTCTATATCTTCCAGCGATTTCCCTTTGGTTTCCGGTATATAGTAGTATCCCCAAACGGCGCCGATCAAACAGATCACGGCATAGCACCAGAAAGTAACATCGATGCCCAGCGAATTAACCAGCTTCAAAAAGGTAAACGCAATCACCGCATTAAAGGCCCAGTGCGATAAGGAACCGATACTCATGCCCACTCCCCTTACGTTCAGCGGGAATATTTCAGAGATCAGTAACCATCCCAGCGGGGCAAGACTGATAGCAATAAACACGATATAGCAAACAATGCTTAACACGGCAAATACCGGCAAACTGGCGCCCAACGCTTCTTTAAAATGAAAGCATACACCCAGTAAAGCAAGCGAAGGGATCATGCCCCAGATACCGATCATGTATAATTTTCTTCTCCCTGTTCTATCTAACAAAAAAACAGACAACAGGCAGGCCAGCACATTCATCACCCCAATGATAATAGCCGGGATGATGGATTGCGTGTTGCTTACAATACCCGCCATTTTAAAAATAATGGGAGAATAATAAATGATGGTATTCACACCGGAAAACTGCTGGAAGAAAAAGATGCCGACCGTAATGATCAAAGGCGCGCGCAACCAGGGTTTGAATATTTCCATTACACTGGTTTTATTCTCTGTTTCCTGTTTCACTTCATTTTTGATATTAGCCAGTGTTTGATCTACCATGTCGGGATCCTCTACTTTGCGCAGTACCTTTATACCTTCATCCAGGTGGTGTTTGCTGATAAGCCAACGGGGAGTCTCCGGTAGAAAGAACATGCCTATAAGCAATACCAGCGCTGGCGCCAAACCTACCAGGAACATCCATCTCCAGGACTCGTTGTTGCTATCGTCCGACAGCGCATAGTCAGTGATATAAGACACCAGGATACCGATAGTGATCATCAGCTGGTTTAATGTTACCAGTGCGCCCCTGATACGGGTGGGTGAAATTTCCGCGATGTACATAGGCACCACGTAGGAAGTAATACCGATGGCAATACCGATGAGGATCCGCATCAGGATCAGTACCGTAGGATTCGGTGCAAAAGCGCAACCGATAGCGCCCACGGTAAAAATAACGGCGTTGATAATGATCATCTGTTTACGGCCGATAATGTCTGAAAGCCGGCCGCTGCCCACAGCGCCTGCAACGGCGCCTAACAATACGGTAGTGGTGATCCATTCAATGCTGGCATCGTTCAGTTTCCAATATTGCTTCAGGAAAGGTAAAGCACCGGAAATTACGCCGGTATCAAAGCCAAACAACAATCCACCGGTGGCGGCAACAATGGAGATCATTAATACATTCGGTCTGATCTTTGTCACTTTCATTTAGTTCGTTTTAGTGATTTGATTTATTTCCATCCAACGTTTTGCGTGTATACACCGCGACTATAATTAAGTTGCGCCAAAGGAACGGGCAGGTACTCGTCCCTGTTTTTCTGAAAATGCGCGTCTTTCAGGTAAGCCCGCCTGGATGATTCTTCCTGAAAATACTTATTTAAATATTCTGCTGCTATACCCCATCTCACCAAATCGAAGAAACGGTTGCCTTCCATGGCAAATTCCAGCCGTCTTTCCCATATGAGCGCCTGCCAGGCAAAGTCTTTGGTCCAGTTGCAGTTCACGCCCGGTTTATAGATATCCATTTTATAGTTTGAAAAATAAGTACCGTTAGGATACTTCAGTTTTGCGGTGCTCGCCATGGCTCTCTGCCTGATGGCATTAATAAGCGGCAGGGCTTCATTGAAGCGGTTCAGCTGGATGAGGGCTTCCGCTTTCCAGAGTATTACATCCGCATAGCGGATCACTTCAAAGTTTTTGGAACTGGACATAAACGGCGGGATCTTCTGGAAAGAGGGATCATCCGGCGCCACGGTTTCTTTCAGGGAAGAGAAATCTCCGTAGATCTGCGGGGCCCTTGCCCAGGTTTTTTCGTAAATAAAATTGGTGCTGTACTTATAGGGATGCCCTGGTATAGCCACTGTATGATCCAGTCGTGGATCAAAGGTATTATTGGTAAAATCGGCATTCTGTTTATTGAAGGTATCAAACATCGGCAAGCCGTTGTTGTCTGTTTTAAAGGAGTTGACCTGGTTCTGGCTGGGAAGATGAAAACCGCAGCAGCCAAACTCCTTGTTCATAGGATAATTCAGCGCCACGCCCATGTTCAGGCGGCCTTTGGGCGTACCGTCATCTTTTGAATATTGTACTGCAAATACTGATTCAACATTATTATCGAAATGGGCCAGGAAATTATTTGCAAAATCCGGGGTCAGCTGATACAGGCCGGAGGCCGTTACCTGGTCGCACAGTGCGATCACCTCCTGCAGTTTTTGCTGGTTCACGGAAACTACGTTATTATTTTCATCCTGCGTGTACGCCTGGTACAACAAGGTTTTTGCGAGGTAAGCTGCTGCGCCGGGTTTGTTTACCCTTCCCCGTTCCGGTTGTGTAGCAGGAAGATTTTCCACGCCGAACCTGAAATCATCTGCGATCTTATTCCAGAGTTCATCGTTGGATAATGCCTTGTTTGATATCTCGCCATACTTATTTTCAGGTATGGTTTCATCGATGTAAGGAACGTATTTATAGAGCAGCTTTAACAGGAAGTAGAAATGGCCCCTGATAAAACGTGTTTCCGCCTGCCGTACTTTCTTTTGCGGATAGCTGCTGTCGCTCAATTGATTGATCCTTCTCAGTGCGTCGTTGGCGCGCGATACGCCGATATAGAGGTAGTACCACATCTGGTCGGTATTGCCTATTTCCGGCCTGTTGCCGGAGAAGATCTCGTAGTTGTGCCAGTCGGTATTATCGCCGGGGCTGTCGCCTCCTTTATAGGCATCGCCGCTGCGCATGCTGCCCCATGGCCATAGTGAAAAAGACGTATGTATGTTATCGTTACCCAGGCCGGCGTATGCGGCAATCACCATTTTATCTACATTCTCCGGTGTGTTCAGATCATCGCCGGAGATGACGCCCTGGGGTGTTTTGTCCAGCGTTTTGGAACATGATGCGCATAGCGCTAATAAAGCAATGATGATATAATTGAAGTGTTTCATTTTCCTGCTTTTTTAGATCTTACAAAGTGATATTTAAACCTGCGGTATAAATGGCAGGAATAGGGAAAGTGCTGTTGGGCGCTTCCGGATCGGGACCTGTGTACTTACTGCTTTTCAGCGTAATAAGGTTACTGCCCTGCAAGAAGAACCTGGCCCTTTTAATACTGATCTTATTAGCCAGGCTGCTGAGGTTGTATCCTATCTGAATATTTCTCAAACGCAGGTAAGATCCGGGTTCGAGATAATAGGTAGAAAAACGGCCTTCATCGTTCGTGTCTACCAGCGTGAGTGCGGGGATGCTGCTGCCGGTATTTTGCGGCGTCCATGCGTCCAGGGTTCTTTTACCCCAGTTGGTGCCCGGCCACAGCGAAGAGAAGTCCGTATAGATCTTACTGCTGTTGTTCACCATTACACCCTGTACCCCCTGGAAGAAGATGCTCAGGTCGAAGTTTTTATAGGCGGCGCTGATGTTGAGTCCATAAGTAAAGTCGGGATCGCTGATACCGATGTAGTCGCGGTCGGCGCCGTTGATAATACCATCGTTATTAAGATCTTTATAACGGATGCGGCCAACGCCTTTACCCGTCTGTTCCGCATGATGATCTACTTCCGCCTGGTTCTGGAAGATACCATCGGCCACATAACCGAAGTAGCTGCTCACTGATCTGCCAATGATGATCTTATCGTTGCCATTACCGGGATAAGCGGTGAGTGAATTTTCGGGAAGCTTTGTTATTTTGTTTCGATAGGTAGCTACATTGGCGGAGATGGAGAAGGTAAGCTCCTTCCCTATTTTACCATCATAGTTAACGATGGCCTCAAAGCCTTTATTACTCATAGAAGCCCCGTTAACAGTGGGATCGCCGCCTTCGCCGATAACAGCCAGGCTGGGTGGTGTGAGTAATATATCGGAGGTGTTCTTGATAAAATAATCTACCGATCCTGAAATTTTTTGCTGCAGGAATCCAAAGTCGATCCCAAAGTTGGACTGCATAGTAGACTCCCATTTCAGGGTACTATTGCCGCGTTGCGTTTTGGTAAACCCGGAAGGCAATTGGCCGCTATTACCGCCGTTGATATCATAGGCGCTGCCCTGGTCCCTGTCCCAGGTAGGATCTGTGCCATAATTAGCCGAATACAGGTCGTAAATAGCATTGTTGGCAATGGCCTGGTTGCCGGTTTTTCCCCATCCGTATCTTAATTTGAGATCGGAAATAAAAGAGATATTGTCTTTGATAAAATTCTCTTCACTCATTCTCCAACCCAGTGAAAACGCGGGGAAATAGCCGTACCTGTTATCTGCGCCAAACCTGGAAGACCCGTCCCTGCGGATGGTAGCAGAAGCCAGGTAGCGGTCTTTATAAGCGTAATTGACCTTACCGAAAAAAGACAGCAGGGAATTGGCGCTTCCTGATCCGCCATTGTCCTTCTTGGCGGAGCCTGCATCGAGGTAAGCATAGTCAATATTTTCGAGGGCGTATCCCTGCCGTGATCCGAAGAAGTTTTGTGACATAAACTGGATCAGTTCAGAGCCGAGTAATACTTCGAATGCGCTGGCGCCTATTTTTTTATTGTAGTTCAATGTGTTTTGCCACACCCAGTTACCGCTGTAATCCTGCGAGGTATTTACCTGGTTGGAGGGATCCGTAAGAAAGCCCGACACATAGGACTTACGAAGCGTGCGGGCATAGGTGCCGCTATAATCCACGCCTATGCTGCTTTTCAACACAAGACCAGGGATCACCTCCAGGCTGGCGTATGCGTTTCCGAACAGGCGGTAGAAGTGGGATTTGTTCTGGCGGTTATCTTCAATAAGCCGTACGGGATTATGACGGTCGGTCATTCCGGGTGCGGGCCCGCCCCAGCCGCCGTCTATCGTGTGCACCGGTACAATAGGCTGCGCCTGTAGCGACAGACCTACGATATCTTCCGCAGGAACGGCGGTACCAACGGTATGTGTAAACGAAAGGTTTTCACCGATCACCAGTTTATTGTTGAACATACGATACTCCGTGTTTGCCCGTGTAGTAAGGCGTTTCAGGGATGACCCACGAATAATGCCGGTGTTATCGTAATAGCTTACGGAGAAAAGTGAGCTTCCTTTTTCGCTGCCGTTGGAGATAGTGATGTCATTATTTTTTATCAGGGATGTTTGTGAGATTTCATCAAACCATTTTGTATCGGCGGGGCGCATGGTTTTCGCTGCGTCCAGGTATTCCGGCAGGATCACTTTATTCAGCACCGGTGTGCCGTTTTGATCGCCGGTTTCAAATTTATAGATCTGGCTGGCCGTGTTGGGATCTTTACCGTCGTTGATAGCCGCCTGCCAAACGGCTCTTCCTCTTTCGTCTGTATTCAGCACCTGGATTTTGGAGCGGTAATTTTGTGTAGATACGGAAGAGTTAACATCTATTTTGCTGATGCCGTTCTTTCCTTTTTTTGTGGTGATGATGATGACGCCGTTTGCTGCGCGGGAGCCATAGATAGTGGCTGCAGAGGCATCTTTAAGCACCTGCATGGATTCAATGTCCGCCTGGTTAATTTCGTTCAGCCCTCTTTCCGTGGGGATACCATCTATTACGTAGAGGGGATTGTTATTTCCCAGGGTACCGATGCCCCTGATGCGTACGGTGGCCCCGCTGGCCGGGGAACCGTCTGTAGTGATGTAAACACCGGGGATCCTTCCCTGCAGGGCTTTTACAGGATTGCCCAGGGGGATGTCCTTTATTTCGGCTGTTTTCACGACAGACACCGCGCCGGTGAGATCTGCTTTTTTCTGTGCCTGGTAACCGGTTACAACAATTTCGTTGAGGTTACCGGTTTCGTATTCCATGGTAACTGAAAGCGGCTCCTGCGACCTGGTGACGAGCACTGTCAGCGCTTTCATGCCGATATACGAAAACGTGATGGACTCGTTAATGCCGGCCGTAATGCTGAACTCCCCATTTGCACCGGTGGTGACGACCTGTTTATTTGATTTGACAGTTACGCCCGGTAACGGGCTTTGAAGGTCTTTGCTGGTAACAGTACCAGTGACGGTTTTCTGCTGGGCAAAAGCTGCCAGGCAGAAAAACATAGGGAAGATGACTAGAATCAGTTTCATAACGTTGGATTTATAATTGTTCTTCTACTTTAAACGTTTAAATTTTAATGGTAAAAGAAGTCCTCCAGCAACTCTATATTGCTTTAAACGTTTAAAGTATTTAAGTAAAAAAAATCTAGCTTTCTTTACATGACTTTCCGATGATCAGATCGGCTTCCAGGCTTATTTGTTTGTTTATTTTATTGTGATTTATCAGCTCCAATAACGTATTTACCGCCAGTTTGCCCATTTCTTCCAGGGGTTGCCTGGAGTGAGTGATGGGTGTATAGAACAATTCAAATGCATCCGACTCGTCGAAGCTCAGCACTGATATATCTTTTGGCACTTTCAGTTTTTTCCTGTTTAAATATTTGAGACCGTTCAGTGTGAGTGTATCCGTAGCAAAAAAGATAGCATCGCAGGGTTCATTGCCGGTAAGCACATTATCCAATGCCTGCGGGAGCTCTTCTACATTTGCTTTTTGCAACCACTTCGATTTAAACCTGATCTTATGATCTTTTAAAGCATCCATATATCCCCGGTTACGTTCCAGCAAATGGAACAGGGTAGTTTTATAATTTACCATGCATATTTTCCGGTGGCCGGTAGCTATGAGGTATTCCGTAGCTGCATACGCAGCCTTGTAATTATCAAGCGCGATGTAATTGGTTTTGATATCCGGGAAATTCCTGTCTACCAACACAAAAGGTATTTCTGCCTTTTGCAGCTGCCTGATCTGTTCCTCTGAATTTTCCACCGGTACCAGTATCAGTCCATCTACCTGGCGATTG
>JBCNPS010000158.1:0-12876 GCA_039593235.1 Chitinophaga sp.
GGCCACTACAATGATGGTACCCCGGTTATCGCCGGTGGTATTGGTGGGTTGCCAGTAAAATTCCCCGCCGCCGCCATCGCCCGGCGTATAATATCCCAGCAGATTACAAAGTTCATTGGCGGAGGCGCCCGCTGTGGTTGTTAATACTGAAATGTTTGTGATAGTCATAGATACAAAGGTTTAAATGTATTAAGGGATCACCGGGAATACCGTCATGCGTAGCCTGGTAGTACCATAGGGCACCAGGGTGATGGTATCGGTAGTTGTTTCATAGTGGAAGGAACCGGGTTTGGGCAAAGGGGGCGTGTAACGGTTTTCTGATAAATGCCAGTCGTCGATTTTCCTTGCCGGTACCTTTATGGTAACAGTGGCTGTTTCAAAGGGATAGGTATTGCCGTTGCTTTCTGTTACCAGCCATTGCGCGGGTGAAGCCAGCAGTGCATAGTTCCAGGCTCCGGCCGGCCGGATGTCCAGTGCCGGGAAACCGGGGTCCGCTGATCTTTTACCACCCAGGTTAGTATAGGTAGCGGTGTCTGTTGTTACTTTTTCCGGAACGGGATAAGCGTATAGTAAAGGACCGCGTTCTACGGTGGCGCCCCACTGGCCCCATTGCACCAGTTGCGGCTGCATAGGGAGTTGTATGCTGATCTCGTCGTTGTTACGGAATTTTCTGTGCAGGGTTACAAAGGAACCGGGTATTAAGGCGCCGTTGTACCGCTTTCCATTGATGTTCACTATAGCTGATTTACACCAGCCGGGTATACGAAAGGTGAAGGGCATTGTGATGTCCTGCTGCATGTGAAAAGTAAACTGCAACTGACCGGAGAAAGGGTACCGGGTACTTTCAGTAATGGTAAGCCGATGCTCTTTGTAACTGAGCGTTTCAACGGATGGCCCGTAAAGCGCTGCCACCGGGCCTCCCGCGGTATCGCGCATCCACATCCGTGCGGCATAGTTGGGCATGAAACGATGTACGTTACCGGCGCAACATTCTGTTTCATGACAGGGCCAGTAAGCCATCCACGTGGATCCATGCGCAAATTTATTGTGGTTGGATTGTCCCGTGGCAATTACCTGGTTAACGCTGGAGAAGTACTGGAGATTTTTAAAATCTTTGGATACCGCGCCGGGGCCGGCGTTGAAGATGGCCTTTTCCAGTTTATCGGCCCAGCGGCCATCGCCGGTAGCCATCAGCAGGTAACCCACGGCCCAGGTATAGTCTGTAATATCGCAGGTTTCATGACTTTGCAGCGGATCTTTACCCGCCAGAAATTCATTGGAGCTGGGAATGCCATCTGGTAGCATATGATCACGATCCAGTTTGTACAGGGCATTCAGCGCTGCATCGAGATATATTTTTTTACCGGTGTATGTATACAGGATGGCAGGCAGCTTGGCCATTTCCATATAAGTAACACCGTGCAGCACCAGGGTATCCGGTGAAGAAGCTGTTTGCATGTTCAGTTCAAAACCGCCTTTGGCATAAGCAGCTTCGGCGAGTGCCAGCAAGCGGGGATCGTTGGTTTTGCCGTATGTCCACAACATGCCTTCAATGTTTACAATGGCCCGTTTGGCATTGCCTATTTCTTCCGGTGTGAAGCTGAGGTAGTGTTTGTGCAGGGCGGCAATGATCCGCTGATCACCGGTGGCAGCATACTCCGCCTGCAACACCCGGAAATAAACAGCGATGGGCCATTGGCTGGTAAACAGCTCCGGGCCAAGGCGACCATTGGGTTGCACATGTGCCAGCGTATAGTTAATACCGGCGCGTGCTTTATTCACAAATGCCGTATCGTTTAATAAGTAACCCAACCGCAGCATACCATCACTGTAGTAAGCGGTTTGCTCATACCGCCACCAGTTGGCGCCATGTTGTTCGCCTATCCGTTCTATAACGCCAGCCCATAAACAGGAATTGAACGGATATGATAGTACTTCCGGATGCCCGGTAAGACCGCTGCGCTGCCGGAGCAGAAATTCTTTCAGCCAGCCCTGCGGACGAACATCAGTAATGGCCTGTTCCCTGAATTTATCGAACCTGGCTTGCGCCATTGCAGGTATAACAACACATAGGGCGGCGATGATCAGTAAGGATGCTTTTTTCATGAACGGGATCTTACGGAGATTTTTATGTCGATATTGTTTGTTTCAAATTGTAAGGGAATGGCTTCGAGCCCGGGTACAAAATTGAAAGCACGATCCGTTAATACGCGGGTTAGCTTTATGGGAGCACTGGTGGTTATCTCCACAATACTACCCGCTTTACGTATTTCCAACTTGTTTTCAGCAAGCAGCGTTACGGGTTCGTTGTGCGTACTGATAACGGGTAAACTATAAATAGCCTTTTCATTCTTTGCGGTAGCCCGGATATGAAACACATCTTTCTCAAAAACATAACTGATGACGCATTCCGGAAAAGGAGCCGGTAACTGATCTTCATCTACCAGTAATGAACGGGCGTTAAACATTATCTGCCCGTTAGTTTCCCGGTAGTCAGTTGTTGCCTTCAGATCATTTGTGTGGCGGTACAGCTGACCATCCGCAACTATTTTAAAGCCGGGTGTAAAACAAGCGGACAGCGGATCATTATCACGCTGCATGTTGAAGCTTTCCACCATCTGGTACCGGTTCATGCTTGCAACGAGCAGCGGGCCGGCATCTTCGTGCCAGAGCATCGACAGCGCGCCGCCGGTAGCATGGCCGCCCTTCATAGTATACTCCTGGTCGTAACCAGTGATGGTGCCGCGCCATTTATTGGCAGAGATCAACCAGGTATTGATTTCGGGAAATGACTTAACACCGTATATCCGTTCCCGTGGGAGGGGAGCAGTAGTGCTTTTAATAGTGGACGAATGCAGCAAAACGGTGGTCAGCGCTTTACTATGCGCCAGCGAGTGACTTACACAGGGCAACACACCGTGTTGTACATAATGAGGGCCGCCATGTAATAATTTATTATGTGTGCATTGTGCAAGGAGCCGTGTATTTTGCAGGGCTGCTTTGTAAAATGCGGGATCGCTGTCAGCCATCAGGGCATAGGCGGGCGCACAACCATCGCTGGTTCTGCTGCCCCAATATGTCCATTTAAAATTCCTGGTTCCCCAGCTGTTATCCCAGCCGCCATCGGGCAGCATAAATTCCAGGTGCGCTTTCAGGGAGCGTGTTAGCTGGTCCTGCAGGCCTGTGTCATTCACCAGTTTTGCATACAGCACCAGCGAAGGAAGCGACTCTTCCACGTTATAGCCCAGGTCTACGGCGTAACAGCCTTTTGCGCTTTTCTCCGGAACAGGTTTGCCTTCCCCGTATACCAGGCCATTGGCTGTAAACCAGGCCAGGCTTTCCTTTGCCAGGCTTTTACCTTTGGCAATAAAATGGGGTTGTTGGAGATAGGCGCCTATCAGGCACAAAGCATAGCTGCCGGCAATAGGGTAATTGATATTACCGGTATTAATAGTAAAATTTTTATAGAGATAATCACCTGCTTTTTGCAGCCTGTTTCTCCATTGCTGTTGTGTAGATTTATCCAGCAGGTGTTCAAAGTGGATCAGCGCTTCTGCGAGACTGGTAGCGCCAAACACCGTAATGCCTTTCCAGTCGCTCACGCTTACTTCGTTTACCCAGGCGCCATCCGGAGCGCTTACCATGTGTTCCATCCAATTGTACAAACGGATGGCTGCATCTGTATACTTTTGCTCTTTTCTTTTATTGGCGAGATATAATAACGGGAAGATGGCATCACCGCAGCGGCCATGTATGGTGGTGCAGGCAGGGCACAGTATGCCGCCATGCAATCCTTTTAATTGTGGCTGGTTTACCTGTAGTGCCAGCAAACCTTCACCCCATTGTTGCAGCAGCTGTTCACTCAATGTTGCCAGTTCATTTTTATAAATGCCTGCCCACGCGCTGACAGGCGATAACAACAAGCCTGTACTGCCGAGTGTGGTTAATTTCAGGAAGTCCCGTCTTGATGTAAACATGCCTTTATTTTTTTTGTGTGGTGCTGTCAGGCCGTGGCAAATGAGTGATGGGCCAATGATTCACTTGTGCATTTTCATTCAGTGCAACGGCTGCATCCGGATCGTTGAGTGTTTTTATGTTTACGTTAAAGCCATCTACCAATACCATCGGCTTGCTGCCTTGCAGGGCTGCTTCGCTGGCTTCCACGGTAATTGTTTTTGTTTCATTGGGAATAAGGGAAACATAATTATCTGAATAAAAAACCGGCAGCACCCGGTCGCCGCCCTGCCGGTGCAGCTGCAAATGTGCCATCACTGCAATGTGGGTTGATGGGTTATGCAGGCTTACATCCAGCAAACATTTGTTTTGTATACGGCGGCGTTTAACCGTTGCTGTTAGTGTAACCACGGGTATCTTTTCAAGACCTGTTAACTGGTCTGATCCCAGCGGAAGTGTATTCCAGTAGAAATTATCGGAGAGCAGGCTGTGGTTGGCATCGTGCAAAGTTAGCTTTACAAAGTGAACCGGCGATAGATCAGCCGGCCATTGCACAGGTCCAAGATCCGTTGCAGCGGCGGGCAAAGCTGTAACGTTATAATCCTGTTGAAGTACGGCGGCGCCATCTGCATTGAATATAGTAAGATATGCGCGTGCATTTTTTAAGGTGGCTGGCCCGTTATTGATCACCTGTATGTTTCCTTCTTTTTCGTTCAGTTGAATATGTACCGGTTCGCAGGCCTTCTGAACGGCGAACAGGGCGGCATTGGGCTCCAGGTCGTGGTGATACAGCTGCCATACAAAACTGGGTTGTGCAGGGTTGCTCATCCAGGTGATAACACCGGTGGATGGGTTAAACATTTTTGCATTGCGGCCTTCATACATCGCACGGAACGACTCATAGTTGGCCAGTTGAGATTTTCTTACAAAATCGGCCAGGTTGGCTACTTCACCAAAACGTTTGGCGATCATGTTACGGTAATATTTTGTAGCGAGATCATGTTCGGCCCAGTCATCGTTGATGACTTCCCAGTCTTTTTGTGGCATCATGCCCTGCACCGATTCTATTGTTGGAATAGAGAAGCTGCCGATCTCCGTTTTAAAAGATTCGGTGAAAACATAATACTCCGCAGGCTTGCGGGTATAGTAAGGGCCGCCGGAGTGTACACCGCGGCCGGAAGTAGAACTGGGTTGATACAGCCGCAGTGGCTCCAGTTCAGCCATAATACTGCGCAGTGAATCGTCTATTACTTTAGGCGGGTTGCCTTCATTGCGGGCGCACCAGAGTATAACGGACGGATGATTACGGAAGCGTAGCATTTTTTCCCGTACGTTGGCGAGGTACAAATTTACATCGGCGGGGTCGGGCCCATCGGAGGGATTGGGCTGAAAAAACTCATCCCATATCATGAGGCCGTATTTATCGCAAAGCGCATACAAATCCTCGCTGGTGCTTTGGCCCACCCAATTGCGGATGATATTGTAATGAGCCTGGCTGTGCATACGGATCTGCGTTTCCAGTCTTTCTTTTGGAATACGTTTCATGGCTTCATCCATGCCCCAGTTGCCGCCTTTACAAAAAACCTTTACCCCATTAACCGAAATGGTGAGATCTTCTGAAGAAGGTGTGCTATAGCTGATTTCACGGATACCAAAGTCAAGCTGTTGTTCATCTGATACTTTTCCCTGAATATTAAACTGTAATTGCAGGGTATATAGGTTTTGCGGGCCGTAGCCATTGGGCCACCAGAGTTTGGGTTGTTTTATTTTTAACTGTGGCAGTGCAGCGGGATCGAAGATGATCCGCCGGCTGCTGTGAGGCGGCAGGTCCACAGGTTTACTAAAGGTAATGTTGCCAAAGCCGCCTTTTAATACGCCTTGCTGTGGCTGGTCTGTAATATTTTGTACAGTGGCGGCAATTTTTACATCCGCTGCATTCAGCGCCGGCAGTGGGAGGTCTGTAGTTACCAGCGGATCTTTTACAAGTACCGGACCGGTGGCGCTGAGATATACAGATTGCCAGATGCCGGTGTTCCGGTCGCGGATAGCAGGGATCCAGTCCCAGCCCATAGCACAGAGGAACGTAGGACCATCCATAGCGGTGATGCCGCCATTTTTGCCCATGCCTTGCGCAATGGTATGCTCATGTGGCTCACCTGGATTGGGTTGCGGTGATACCAATACAGCTATGACCGCAGTTTCTTCCGGCTTTACGGCGCTGGTAATATCAAAAACGCCCCTTGCAGATGCGCCTCGTATCTCCCCGGTATTTTTCCCGTTTACCCACACCTGTGCAGTATAGTTAATACCGTTAAAGTGCAGCCAGGTATTTTTATTTTTGTGAGATGCCGGTATTTTTATCTCGTTGCGATACCACCAGCTGGTGCGGCAAAGGGTTTCAGGAATCCTTTCGGGGCGATTATTTTCACCGTATAACGGTTCCGGGTACACGTTGTTGTGTACCAGTGTGGTGAGCACTGTTCCGGGTACTACGGCAGGATACCAGCCAGTGGTGGAGAAACCGGGTTGCGCTATTGCAGCACCCGGCTGCGGTACTTTTGAGGCATCCTGTAGCAGCCAGCCATCAACGGGTGTTATCTGCGCAGGTAGGGTTAGCGAAAAGAGCAGCAGCAACAGGATTACCGGAGGAAAAGATCGTATCATATTTTATATCAGGGTAGAATTTTTAATGTCAGCTGTTTAACCTGGCTCTTGCTGTCGTCCAGGTTATTATTTGTAGCTACAAAGGTAACCTGGTAGTCGCCTGCTTTCTTAAAAGCATATTTGAAGGTGGCCGACTTTAACGCTACTTCATTCTGCACCACTACACCAATATCTGGTTTGGTATTTTTTAAATCTACTGCAGATGTAATCAGCCAGTCGTCGTTGTCGTCGTTATTGATATTCGTACCGGGATTAAACGTAATGGGGTAGCTTGTTCTGATGGGAATGCCGTTGCTGTTCCTGATACTGTCGGCCGCGGAAACGTTCCATGTACCTACGTTCCAGGCGTTGAAGCCGGTGTATTTGTTTTCAGCTGTTCCCGGTTCGCTGTCATTAAGCAGGCTGGCCTGTACCCATCCTGTGTTGGAGAAATTTGTAAACAGTGGAGTGTTGGTACTGTCGGGCAGGCTATTATAGAGGGTAAAGCTTTGTATTACCCATTTTCTTTGCGGCATCGTGCCGGTTTTTTTATTCAGCACACGGAAGGCGATGTTTATTTTATCTGCTTTGTTGAAATCTGATATGTCGATAGAATCGGAGGTAGTAAAACCGGTGGATAGTGACTTGGGCCATTTGCTGTTGCGGTTTGTGATATTTGTCCAGATGGCTTTGTTGATATGTTCCGCGTCGTAGCCTTCCAGGTTGGTTGAAATCAGCAGCAGCAGGGAATCGGGGCAAGGCTTCGGCGGCACCGGACCCTGTTGCATAGATGTTTGAAACACCAGCCGTTCTACACCGGGCATCGATTTCCGGTTACGGTTTTCGTATGCCTTTCCTGTTTCGCCGGAGAAGAAAACAATGGCGCCGGCATTGCCGGAAAGATAAAATGTAATGGAGTCGCCTGCTTTGTAGGCCAGCTGGTCGGTGTTCACATTAAAATCGGGCATGGTCGCTTCGTTTCTGCGGCAGCCTGTAAACATAACAGCGGCGAGGAAGTAATATATAATGGATCTCATACTATTTTGTTTAATCGGTTTTTATTGCCATCCGGGATTTTGTGTTAATACCTGGTCCAGCACTATTTCGCCACCGGGGATGGGCAACAAGGAATACTTTTGAGGATCAACCAGGAAATTGGTAGCGGCCACACCTGCGGGTGTCACGTAGTTGGTGGGAGCGTAGTTATCGTTGTTGATAAGCACCTGCTGCATGGCCTGTGTCATTTTACCCCAGCGTATCAGGTCTTGCCGGCGAATGCCTTCAAAGCAAAGTTCACGGGAGCGTTCATCCATGATATCCTGCATGGTGAACGTGGTTACATCAACACCGGGGGCAGGCGTATTGGGCGGGTATCCGTAGGCGCGTCTTCTCACCTGGTTATAATATTCTACCGCCGTAGCGTCCGCGCTGCCATTGGCCTTTAGTCCGGCTTCTGCTGCCATCAGTAATACATCTGCATAACGCACAATAGGGAAGTTGCAGGAAGTATTATTCTGCAGGCGGACTGGTGGCAGGTTAATCTCGTATTCCCTTCTCCATTTTCCTACACAACGATCGTATATGGTTGGATAACCTGCTCCGCCGGATATTACTTTGATAGCGGTGAGTTTTCCGCCGCTTACGGTGGCTGTGGCTACTGCTTCATTGGGTGCTGTAACAGATGGACTGGTAGATGTGTTGGTACCGTAAGCAGTAAAGCTGATAGCCGGTGCGGACGTGTAGCCGGCGCCGGGATTGTCTATTACCACGGAAGTGATGGCGCCCTGTGCATCGGTGTAAGCAGTAGCGGTGGCGCCGGCGCCATCGCCGGTAATGTTTACGGTGAGCGTATAATACCGGGTGGTGGCAGCGCTTTTATACACATAGGGTGCAATGGCCCAGTCTCTCCGTTGATCGCCGGGGCCATAAAGGTTATATAAACCGGGATGTACCCTGTAAGTACCGGGTGAGTAACCGTTTACGCCGGTGATGCCTGCATCGGGGCAGTACACGCCCATTACGGCGCCCAGTTGTTGTGTAACGAGGTAACCGGTGCCGGCATAGGTACCTGTAACATTTGATTTGGATAAGAAGGCTGCATCCCAGATACTTTCGGGGTTGCTGTTATCATTCATATTATTCTGCATTTTATTGATAAAAATGCGGGCGTATGCCGGGGTAGCGGCATAAAGCGGGTGTGGTGAACTATTCAGACTGTGTACATTTGAATTGATCAGCTTTTGTGCCCAGAACAGGGCGTCTCTATAACGCGCCACATCATTCATAGGGTTGCCGGCCATTGAGAGATACACCCTTGCAAGAATGGCTTCCACGGCAGATTGCGTAACAATGGTAGGCGTGTTTACCTGCGCCATTTTAGGCACCAGGCTGTCGGCTGCTATCATTTCTTTCACAATAAAATCGTAAATATCTTTTGATGGTGTACGGGGAAGATTAAAGTTGGTTCCCAGATCTGTAGCCAGCATTGTTTTAAGTGGCACATCCCCGAAATGGATCACCAGCAGGTAAAAATAGTAAGCTCTCAGGAACCTGGCCTGTCCTTTAATCTGTGAACGTTTTGTTTCATCCATCTGCGGTCTGTCGGCCGCATCGAGGAGTACATTTGCATTTTCTATACCCTTATATAAATTTCTCCAGAGCAGTAATACATTTTGTTCTGTATTACTGATATGGTAAAATTCTGTAAGGAAAGTGCTATAGCCGGCGTTAATCCGGAAGCTTTCGTCGGCGCCTGCATTAATATATCCCCATAAACCAAAGCCATACACGGGGTCCTGCTGTAGAATATTATATACGCCGGCCATCTGTTCATCCAGTTGCGCTTCCGTTGTAAACGTAATAGGGCGGAATGTGGGAGGGTCCAGGCTTACATCCATTTTACAGGAAGCTGCCAGTATGCAGAGAAGTGGAAGTAGTAGTTGCTTAAAAGTTTTCATAACATCTTTTAAACATGGAATCAGAAAGTAGCGGTAATACCGAAACTGAGCGTAAAGGCGCGCGGATAAGCCGTATAATCGAGACCGCCGGATAACGCAGAATAACTACTGCTTGGTTGCAGGAAGGTATAACCTGTGCCACTGGTAGCCGTAACGCCGGGAGTAGCCCCGGGTGCATTGGCAGGGTTCTGTGACCTGAAAGAAGACACTTCCGGATCAACCCCGGAGTATTTTGTGATGGTGAAAATATTCTGTGCTGCCACGTATGCTTTCAAACCTTTGAAGCCTGCACGGCGGATAAATTCGGATGGCAGGTCGTACCCCAGTGAAATAGTTTTGAGCCGCAAAAAGGAGCCGTCTTCTATGTAACGGGAGGTTACTTTCGGTGTGGTGCTGCCTGCATCGCCCCTGTTGTTGTATAATGCCCTGGGTACATCGTTGGTAGGATTGTTGGGGGTCCAGCGATCCGCATATTCTGCAAACTGGTTGCCATTCGGGAAATAGCCACCGGTAGAAGCAAAGGCCATCCTGTTGGCATTTAATATTTCATTGCCATAACTCCATTGCAGGAAAATATTCAGGTAGAAATTTTTATAGTTAAAATTATTGGAGAATCCACCGGTGTGAACAGGGAGCGGGCTACCCAGCGTAGTTTGGTCGTTAGCATCCACTACGCCATCGCCGTTAATGTCTTTATATTTTGCATCACCGGGCTGAATATTAGTAGAATAACCGGGTATGCCGTTTTTCAGGATATAGGTACCATTGCCTTGTTTAACAAAATCATCGTACTGGTAAACGCCGGCCCATTTATAGCCATAGAACTGGGAGATGGGTGCGTTTACCTTTGCAATCCAGGCAGTAGTGGTGTTGCCGCCGGGCATGTTATACCCTGTTTGCATTACTTCAAGGCCATCATAAAATTTATCGATCTTTCCTTTATTAAAACTGATATTGAAGCTACTGCTCCAGTTGAAGTTTTTTCCTTTTATATTAACAGTGGTGATGGTGAGTTCAAAACCCCTGTTGCTGATTTGCCCGGTGTTTTGGTATTGGGAATTGAATGAAGTAATACTGTACCCGGCGAAATAAGGGATTTGTACCAACAGCAGGAAATTTTTTGTTTTCCGGTTGTAATAATCTGCATCCACGGAGATCCGGTCATGGAAGAAGCTGAGGTTCAGCCCGAGATCCAGTTCTGTGGTGGTTTCCCATGTAAGATCAGCATTTCCGTTTCCAAAAGGTACGGTGCCTCTTGTATAGGAGTTATTGAAAGGATAGCCGAACTGCGTGCCACCCGCCAGGGTAGCGAGATAGCTGAAGTCGCCTACCTTGTTGTTGCCTACACTGCCATAGCTAACCCTGAACTTACCATCATTCAGTATTGACCGCAAACCTGTTGCAAAAGACTCCTCCGTGAATCGCCAGGCAAAAGCCCCCGAGGGAAAGTATCCCCACTGTTTGCCTGCAGCGAATTTTGAAGAGCCGTCCGACCGGGCGGTGGCGGTGAACAGGTATTTATCTTCAAAGGTATAATTCAGCCGGCCTAAAAAAGAGAAGAGCTGCCAGCGCGAACCGCCCGAACCTGGCATGGTGGCGGTTCCGCCACTAATGCTTTTAATGCCCAGGTATTCGGTCGACTGTGGCACATTGATAGATTTGAAACCGGTATAATTGTTAGTGGCGTATTGATAGGTGAAACCTGCGAGGGCATCAATCACATGTTTTTTCCCGATAGTGGTTCTGTAGTTCAGGATATTTTCACTGAGATAATTACTGTTCAACTGATTGTTGATAGTGCCGTTAATACCGTTTACATTGGGCACAGCTCCTGCTTTGTTCCGGAATAAATTGCCCTGTTGTGTTTGTGAGTTATAAAAGGTTTCAGATTTCAGGTTGGTAGCGTTATAACCGCCGGATATCTTCAGTCTGAATTTTTTCAGGAAGGTATATTCCAGGAAGGCATTAATAGTACCCGTGTTGTTGATGTTTTTCCGGTATTCATTCTGCGCCTGCAACAACGGATTTACAAGATTGTTTCCCAGGGTGGCATTGGAAGAGCCGTTGTTGAAATCTTCCAGCGCCAGGCTGTCGATTACTTCATTGAGCAAGTCCTGGTTACCTACGCCTGAAACAGGCCGGTACTGCCACATGCCTTGTACTACGCCGCCGCTGGCAGCCGCGGCGGGTATGGTGCCATAGGAAGTGGAATTGGAATACCCGGCGGTAATCCCCATCCGTAAGTTTTTATTCAATCGCTGATCAAGTGTGAATTTGCCGTCATATCTTTTCAGGCCGGTATTGATGATAATACCCTTCTGGTCGTAATAAGAGCCACTGATGGAATACCGTGTATCTGCAGTACCTGCGCTGATATTTAACGAGTGATTTTGTGTAATACCGGTTCGCAGCAGTAGGTCCTGCCAGTCGTATCCCGGATTGTTCTTATAAGAGTCCAGTGTAATACCGTGTGCAGGATCGAGGTAGATGAGTGCATTGGTATTGACCGGTGTGGTGGGAGTACTCCTGATACTATCCAGTTCCAGTTGCAATTTTACAAATTCGTAAGGACTGAGCATCTCCATTTTCTTTGTGATTTGCTGCATGCCCAATGCGTAACTGTAGGTAACTCTCGGAGGTCCTGATTTTCCTCTTTTTGTATTGATGATGATCACGCCGTTGGCCCCTCTTGCACCGTAAATGGCAATGGAAGAAGCATCTTTCAATACTTCCAGGGAGGCGATATCATTCGGATTGATGGAGTTGATATCCATGTTTTCAATTGGGAAGCCATCTATTACAAACAAGGGAGAGCCATCCTGGCTCACGGAGCTTCCCCTTACCACAATACGGGAGGCTGCGCCCGGCTGTCCATCGTTGGAGCTTACTTCCACGCCGGCAATGCGACCTGCCAATGCCTGGTCAAAAGAGGCCACGGGCGCTTTCTGCATATCTTCCACATTAGCCTTGCCCACAGAGCCGGTGAGGTCTTTACGGGTGGTAGTGCCATACCCGATCACAATTACTTCGTTTAGGCCACTGTTGGCGGGCTTTAGTTTTATATCCTGGAAGCGCATGTCCTGAACCGGTACTTCCAGCGGCTCATATCCGATAAAGCCGATCTGTAAAGTGCCGGTAGGTTCCGGTAAGGCAATAGCGAAATTGCCATTAGCATCTGTAAGCGCCGCCGCTGTGGTATGTTTGATCCTTACCGACGCCCTGGCTAAGGGCTGCCCGGTGTCGTCCGTTACCCTGCCCTGCAGTTTTTCCTGTTTAGGGGGCGGAACGGCGGTATGATCCTTTCTTTTCAGGATGATGTAGA
>JBCNPS010000159.1:0-12893 GCA_039593235.1 Chitinophaga sp.
AGCTGGGTTGCATTCTGCAATGCGTAACCATGCCCGTCGTTGTTAAAAAATGCCCATATGGTATGTTTATCCTGCTGCCATTCCCTGAATTTTCCTGCGTAGGTATCCATCGTTTTTTCAGGATATAGTTTATCGTATTTACCGTCGGGTCCGTGAAAACGGACATAGATATGTTTTGCGGTGATAGCTTCTGCAAAAGGCCACCGGTGGCCCGACAGTGCGATAACCCAGGCGATCTTGTATTGTTGGAGCAGCGCCATTGCTTCATCAGAGAGCCAGCTTTTGTGCCGGGCTTCCAATGCGAAATGATAACCACGATAGTTTTTTGTGAGCACGTTGAAAAAGTGGCCGGCTCTTTCAGATTCAAACGCGGCAGAGGGCGGCAACTGGATCAGTACCGGCCCCAGGTGTTTTATAAAGGGATCGAACAGGTCAAAGAATTTGGGTAGCGATTCTTCGGGGTCCAGCAATCTCTTTACGTGGGTGATATAGCGGCTGATCTTCGGGCAGAAATAAAACCGTGCAGGTACCTTTTCTATCCAGCCTTTTACAGTAGATGGTTTGGGAAGGTGATAAAAGCTGGTGTTTATTTCGGTGACCTTGAATTTGTCTGCGTAAAAAGAGAGGTAGTCCGTTGGCTTCAGCCCGGCAGGATAGAATATTTCTTTCCAGTGTTTATAGCTCCAGCCTGATGTGCCTATATGAATGCGGGTAGTTGCCATATCTTTTTATAACAGCACTACAAATGTTATTCCCATATACGTGAGAAAGCGGCATCATTTCCGACGCCGCTTTCTCATTAAGCAGGAGTTGTTTTTCAGGTAGTGAGTGCAACAGTGCCGGCTTCTTTTTCTTTTGGCTCATAGATGCCCGCCGCAATTTTTTCTACAAACAATTTGGGGAAGAATTTTGGCAACCAGGCATTCAGCTTGTTAGTAAAGCCGGGCACAATTTCCGCTTTACCTTTGAAGAGCCCGTCCACCGCTATTTTAGCGACCCTTTCCGGCGTCATGTTGAAACGGTTGGCTACGTTGCGGGTATAATCGCCCATGCGCGCCCTGTTTACAAAATCAGTGTCGGTGCTGCCGGGGCTCAGTGCGCTCACTGATATGGGAGAATGCCTCAGCTCATACCGGAGCCCCCGGGTAAAAGAAAGTGCAAAGGCCTTCGTAGATGCGTAAATGTTAAGATAAGGCACTGTTTGATAGGCGGTAGTGCTGGCAAGATTAAGCAGGTATGCTTTCGGAAATTTACGCAGCACCGGTATATAGGCGTAAGACAAACCCACCTGCGCCCTGATATTCACATCAATGATATTGAACTGCTCCTGCAACGTAAGCTGCTCAAAGGGTCCGTTGATGCCGTAACCGGCGTTGTTCACCACTACGGAAAGGGAATCATGCCAGGTACTGCTCCAGGCAGTAACATTTTGTAAAGCATCGGTTGCAGACAGATCCTGGTGCAGCGTATGTACGTTAACGTGATATTGCGCTGCTATTGCTTCCGCTGTGGCAGATAATGTTTTTCCATCTATATCTACCAGCAGCAGGTGATAATTTCTTTCCGCGAGTTGCGCAGCAATGGCCTTTCCTATTCCTTTGGCTGCGCCGGTTACTAATGCGTATGACATCGGATTGTATTTTTAGAGAGATGGAGTGTTTACTTCTGCAAGGCTTCCGGACCGGGCTTTTATATTCGCCCATTGCGGTTTGCCGCCATACAGATGTTGTTTGAGATGTGCCAGTTTATGATAAAAAGGCGTAGGGCTATTAACTGTTTTAGGCTGATAAGCACCGGTGATGATGGGAATGTACATTACTCTTCTGCGGCTTTTTTCGCCGGTGTAGGGCGATTGCTGCACCCGGTGCCAGAGGCGTCCGTCGTGAACGGTGAGGTCGCCGGCTTCAATATCAAAGCCTGTTTCCTTTTCGTCTGGATTATTATCGATAAAGTATTTTTTCCTGAACAGGAGTTTGAACAGGCCCTGTTCATGTGTGCCGGGCAATACTCTCAAACCACCGTTATCCAGCGGGCAGTTGTCCAGGTGAATACCCACATTCAGCATGGGAAGGATACGTGAGCCCAGGAACAGGTCGCGCGGACTATCCGTGTGCCAGCCCAGCTGTTTGAACTGGCTTTCTGTAGTGTTTACATAATGATTTACCACCAGGCCATCTTTTTCGTTTTCACCGATCCTGCCGGAGTAGGGACCTAACAAAGCAGTGAGTGATTGTAGTCTGCGGTCTTTCAGTAATTCACGCAGTACATTGCTGTAGTGAGAGGCGAAGGCAATGCGCTGGATCAGTGGGCTGCCATCCACATTTGTACCGAATTTCAGCGGAATACCATTTACCTTCTGAATATTATTACGTATCAGTAGTTCCTGTACGCGCTGTACTTCTTCATGCACAGTGGCGAGCGCGTTTTTGTCCAGGAAGTTTTTGAATTGTATGATACCATAGGTGCGGAACCATGCAAGATGCGCTGCAGTTACTCCCCCGGCGAGAGAGAATACGGGTTGGTTTGTCGTTTTCATGACGAAATTTTTTTTGTGTTGACAGTGATAAATCAGTTGTTGAAATGGGAAATGTTATAGCGGCAATTGGTGGAGAGGCCGCAGGGTGGGGTGGGTGTTAACAACAACAATAAGATGCCGCTATTAAGGGGCGGTTGGTTGATGCGCTTAACAGGCGCGGGTTTTGATGATTTTGATCTGTGTTCATGACGAGTATGATTTTTATTAGTCTACCAATCTTGTAGACAAATATAAGCATGTCATTTTATTTACCAAAAAATATTTTTTGCGGGTTGATTATTTCCCGCCGGTAAGCAATTGTTCATAATCGGCGGTGGTATCTATATCTATTGCTCCCTGGGGAAAGTGTACCGTAGCCACCTGTGCGGGATGTTGCAGCAATATTTTTTTAGCGCCTTCCTGGCCGTTCAGGGCCAGCAGCTGTGGGAAAAATGACTGGCCAAAGAGGGCAGGGGTACCGGTGGCGTCGCCGTAGGTGCAGGCAACGATGGCTTTGCCGGAAGTATTTTTCAATGTAATCATTTCCTCCAGCAGGGAGGACGTAATAAAGGGCTGGTCGCACAACAATAACAGTGCATTGCTTACCTGGGGCGCAACGCGTTGCAGGTGTTGTAAACCGGTACGGATAGAGCCGCCCATACCAGCCGGCCAGTTGGGGTTTACAACAGTATGCACTTTTTCGGTTACCAGTTGTTCCCTGATCTGGGTGGCAAAGGCGCCCAGCACTACTACGGTTGGCATATTGCAGTGATGAGTGGCATGCACTACATTTTGCAGCAGGCTTTTATTTTGGAAAGGGAGTTGCTGTTTGGGAGTTCCAAGTCGTTTGGAGGCACCTGCGGCCAGGATAATGATACCGGTTGTTTTCATTATAGATGTTGTTGAAGGATGATCTGTTGTTCGCGTGAATGGATGGCGGTTGTTTTTTCCCGCAATGAGGTGGCGGCAGCGGCAGACAGCACAGATTTTATTTCACTGATCACCGACAATGCAATTTCGGCTGCGGTTTCTGCGCCCAGATCCAACCCTGCGGGACCGTGTATGCGTGCCCGTTGTTGCTGGGTAACGCAGATATTGTTTTCCGCCAGTTCGTCCAGCATGCGTTGCAGCTTTTTAACGGGGCCCAGTACGCCGATATACGCGAGCGGCAGCGGCAGCAGTTGTGCCAGCAGGGCAAGGTCGTAGTTATAGTTATGCGTCATCAGCACGGCGGCGGTATACTGGTCTGTTTGCAACTGGGAGAGTGCCTGCGCGGGTTTAGCCATGAGCACCTGCGCGGCTTCCGGGAATCTGGCGGTGGTGGCATAACCGGGGCGGCCATCAATTACAATGGTATGCCATCCGAGGAGAGCCGCCATTTTTACCAGCGGGATCACATCGTTGCCGGCGCCTGCCACCAGGAGTTGAGGCGCTGGCGGAATGTAGGAGGTATGTGTTGTATAATCGTTACCGGTAGAAAGGTATGTTTTTGTGAAAGAGGTGTGTGATTGCAGGGCATGATGTGCATCGCCGGTGATAGCGTTTTGCAGCAGCTGGTCCGGTATGCAGTGATGCATTTTACCGTTGGCAGTTAACACCAGGCAGGTGCCGGGCTGCGGTCCTTTACGCCGGTGTAGTGTAAACAGGGTCACCAATACGGCAGGGGCGCGGTGGGATATTATTTCCTCCAGCATGGCCACTGCATTGAGTGGATCTTCTGCATTCACCGGCTCCAGCAATATATGAATGATACCGTTGCATCCGAGGCCTACGCCCAGTTTGGCATCGTCTTCATCATTTGTATCGTAAGTTACCAGCATAGGCTGCTGCTGCATCATTACCAGCTGCGCTTTCCGCAGGGCGTCGCCTTCCAGGCAGCCGCCGCTGATAGCGCCGGTGAGGGCGCCATTTTCCGTTACCAGCATTTTTGCACCGGGCTGCCGGTAAGCAGAGCCTTCTACATGTACTACTGTTGCCAGCGCCGTTTTTATTCCCTGGCTACAGGCGGCATAATATGATTTTATGATGTCTTCCAGTTCTTTCATGTATTCATTTTATTTTCCACTTTCCATTGCTGTGCGCCATTTTCATCCAGCACCTTATCGGGGGTGATGGGCAGATCGCGCACGCGCTTGCCGGTTGCATGATATACGGCATTGGAAACCGCTGCAGCAAAGCCGATCAGCGCAATTTCCCCCATCCCTTTGGATCCCATGGGATTGATGTAAGGGTCTTTTTTATTGATGAAATACACATCAGTGGGCGGTGTATCTGCATTTACAGGAACGTGGTAGTCCGCATAATTATTATTTACAAAACGCCCGAAGCGGTGATCCAGTATCGCTTCTTCGGTGAGGGCCATGCCAATGCCGCCCACCACGCCGCCTATCATCTGGCTGCGGGCGGTTTTGGTGTTTACGATAGTGCCAGCATCGGCCACGCTTACAATATGTTTTATACGCACCACGCCGGTTTGCGGATGTACATGTACTTTGGTAAAGTGAACGGAGAAAGAGTACATGGAATACTTCTTCCTTTCTTCCCCGCTTTGCGAGGTAGCCACCACATTTACTTCGGGTAACTGCTGCTGTTGCAGGATGGATTCGTAAGTGATTTTTTCCGGCTGACCGGCTCTCAGTAGTTGTCCATCTTCAAAAACAATAGTTTCCGGTGTTGCATTTTTAAATGCCGGTATGTTACTGATAGCCAGCGATGCCAGCTTTTGCTGCAATGCTTTACAGGCGTCTGTTACGGCACTGCCAAGTGTAGACACCGTAGACGATCCACCCTGTTGCGGGGCAAAAGGATAAGAAGATTCACCGAGCATGAATTGTATTTTTGAAGGCGCAATACCGGTTACATCTGCCGCTATTTGTACCATGGCAGTAGCGGTACCCGGACCGATATCTGCTGCCGCACTCTGGAGAATAAGGGAGCCATCGGCTTTTAGTGTAGCCGATACCGTAGCCTTGCCGCGGAAAGCGCCAAAAGTGCCGCTGCTCATGCCGTATCCTACCAGCATCCCATCTTCCTGCATACTGCGGGGAGCTGCTTTCCGGTTAGTCCACCCGATTTTTTCAGCGCCCAGTTCGTAGGCTTCTTTCAGGTATTTACTGGAGAAAGGAAGGTCTTTTTCGGGATCAGTATCCGCATGGTTCAGGATCCTGAGCTGAAGCGGATCCATATTGAGTTTGTAAGACAGTTCATCAATGGCTGATTCCAGTGCAAATGCGCCGGTAGCTTCGCCGGGACCGCGCATCCAAACGGGCGTGCTCAGGTTGAGTGGTACCAGTTTATAACGGGTATTTACATTAGGGCATGCATACATGAATTTACTCATGGCTACAATGCCTTCTGTGAAATCTTCATAAGGAGAAGTAACGGCTACCGCTTCATGAGTGATGCCGGTGAGCTTACCCTCGGCGGTAGCGCCAAGGCTTAGCTGCTGCACTGCATTGGGACGGTAACCCACCAGGGTGAACATCTGTTCCCGTGTGATCACCAGTTTTACCGGTTTGCGTATTTTCTTAGCGGCCAGTATGGTAGCTACTTCCATGGGCCATACGCGTAAGGCCATACCAAATCCACCACCCACAAAGCGGGAGTGCACAGTGATATGCTGTTCCGGTAACTGGAACAATCTTTTCACGGTGTCCTGTACATTTTTTACGCCTTGTGTTTTCGCGTACAGCACCAGTGTATCGGGTGTATCCCAGTGGGCGATGATGCCCGCCAGCTCCATAGGATTATGTACTTCCAATGGAATGGTATAGGTGGCATCCACGGAAACCGCCGCCTTTTTCCATGCATCGGCCTCGCCGCGCACATAGTCTTTCATCCGGTTATTCTGGAAGGCTTTGCCTATGCTGGCGTTCATATCGGTGTAATGTGTTTCCTGGTTGTATTGTACTTCCACCAGGGAAGCGGCATGTACTGCGCGTTCCAGCGTGTTGGCCAGTACTACGGCTACGGGCTGCCCGTTGGAATAGATGCGGTTATCTTTAAATATTTTAAGGCCATCTTTTGCGCCGGGGTCGTCATTTTTATATCCCGGTACCGGTGGTGCGTTCAGGTGGGATACCACATCCGCCACGCCGGGGGCCTTTAATGCTTTGGTGGTGTTGATGCTTCTGATGGTGCCATTGCTGATGGGACTGCATACCAGTGCGGCATACAGGAGATCCGGCAGGTGATGATCTGCGAAATATTTTGCACCGCCGGTTACTTTCAGGCGGCCATCTACACGGTCCATCGACTGTCCTGTTTGTTGCTTTTTCATACGCTGGCGGCTTTTAGTAAAGCGGTTTGAATACTGTTTACGGATAAACCTTTTTTGAACTGGTTATGAGGGTATGTTTTGGCAGATTGCAATGCGATGGTGGCAGCCTGGCGGAAATTTTCTTCCGTGGGCGCCTTGCCGGCCAGTGCTTTTTCTGCTTCATACAGTCGCCATGGTTTGTGCGCTACCCCACCCATAGCCAGGCGGGCGCTGCGGATCACGTTATTGCTGATGTCCAGGGCGGCGGCCACCGATACCAGGGCAAACGCATAGGACGCGCGGTCCCGTACCTTCAGGTAGTATACATTTTTCGTATAGGCGTTAGCAGGAATTTCCACGGCGGTGATCAGTTCTCCTTTTGCCAGGTTGTTATCCAGTTCCGGGGTATTGCCGGGGAGGCGGTGAAAATCCGTAAAAGGAATGCGGCGGTCGCCTTTGGGGCCGGTTACCAGTACGGTGGCATCCAGTGCGGCCAGCGCCACGCACATATCGCTGGGATGTACCGCAATGCAGTTGTCGCTTGCCCCGAAGATGGCATGCATACGGTTGATGCCGCCTGTAGCGCCGCAACCGCTACCGGGGTTGCGCTTATTGCAGGGCATGGTAGTGTCGTAGAAATAGGTGCAGCGGGTGCGCTGCATCATATTACCGCCTACGGTGGCCATGTTGCGGAGTTGCTGTGAAGCGCCTGCCAGCAGGGCCTGCGACAGTAACGGGTGATGTGTGGTTACCAGTTCATGTGCGGCTAATTCACTGTTGAGCGCCAGGACGCCGATATGAAGTGTGTTGCCATTCAGCCGGATATCTTTCAATGGTAAACGGTTAATATCTACCAGTTTTTCCGGGATCATTACACCGCTTTTCATCAGGTCCAGCAGGTTGGTACCGCCGGCAATAAAGCGGGCGGATTTGTCTTTTGCCACGGCGTCAACAGCGGCTTTCAGGCTGGCGGGCCGTACATAGGAAAATTGATTCATACTGTTTTCCCTCCCTGTTTTACGTCCATGATGGCATGAACAATATTATCATAAGCGCCGCAGCGGCAAATATTACCACTCATAAATTCCCTTATTTCTTCAGGAGAACCGGCATGGCCTTCACGGATGCAGGCTACGGCCGACATGATTTGTCCCGGGGTGCAATAGCCGCACTGGAAGCCATCGTGCTTAATGAATGCTTCCTGTACCGGGTGCAGCTGTTCCCCATTGGCAATACCTTCAATGGTGGTGATCTTTTTTCCTTCCTGCATCACAGCCAGTGTTAAACAGGAATTGATCCGGTGTCCGTCCACATGCACGGTACAGGCGCCGCACTGGCCGTGATCACAGCCTTTTTTGGTGCCGGTAAGCTGTAGCTGTTCCCTGAGCAGATCCAGTAATGTAACGCGTGGTTCTACCGTAACCTGTACTTTTTTTCCATTGATTTCCATGCTTACGGGCATCTTTTCAAAAATGCCGGCAATGGCTTCATCGTGCTGAGCCGCTTTTATTACCAGCGGTGGCGTAAGCGCCAGTGCCATCACTGCGGAAGATTGTTTCAGGAAGTCGCGGCGGGCTTCATGTTTATCCTTCTTGTGCGGATAGTGTTGTTGGTCGTTTTCCTGTGGCATTTGCTACCAGATTTAATCCCTAATAAGTTAGTAAATAAATCCGGTATTTGGGTTTTAAAATAGATGAACGGAATTGTATTTTTTTACCGGGAGCTTTAATTAATCCGTGAACAGCATCATTGTATGGCTTTAACATGCGCAGAACGGGGCTGCAAAGCGATGGTGGAAAGCAGGAGCCAGCTAAAGTTATTCTCCGGATGTTATTTTTTTGTTGATGAGATAATACCCGGCAGACAATGCAATAATCAGCGTAGCAAGCGCTATTTCCGACATAGGATTTCCTTCAAAAATATCCAGCATCAGGATCTTCCGGCTAATGGCTATCCAATATTTGCTGTTTGCTTATTGTCCGTCATTTTTCAGGTGTGAAAGCCATTGCTGTGCAAATTCATTTCCCGGTTCCAGCTGCAGCAGCCGTTCAAAAGAGGCGATAGCTTCGGGGATCTGTTCCATATGATAAAAAAGCACTGCCCGGTTCATATGCACATAGGCATTATCGGGGGCAAGTGCGAGTGCTTTATCGTAAGTGGCAAGCGCCTGGTCATATTGTTCCAGCAGCATGTGGATGGAGCCTTTGTTCATCAGCAACCCGGGTTCATCCGGCGATAGTTCCAGTCCTTTATTTGCATAGGCCAGTCCTTCCTGGAGGCGGCTGAAAACACTTTGCTGTGTGGCTTCATTGGCGCCGTTGTCTTCCATTTCGGTGATGGCGGTATTCGCTTCCTGCAGAATTTCCGCTACCTGTTGTTCGTACCATGCGGCGCTTTTTTCCACCTTTGCTTTAAAGGGTACGGCTTCGAGGTCTATCTCTTCTCCGGCTTGTTCCGGTGCAGTGGCAGGCATTTTATCTGCTGCGGGGGCGTACCACCATTTGCAGAATTTGCCCAGTTCACCGCCTACGGGCAGTTCATCGGCCGGCGGCAATCCTTCATCCGGTATGGCATCGTTGGTTACCACCAGGTCGAGGATAGCTTCCAGTGCTTTGTAGTGAATGGGTTCTCCTTCCTGTTCCGCTTCCATTACCATGTAAGGAAGCAGCAGGTACCACAGGCCCAGCACGTCTTTATCTTTTTGTTCGCCGGCGGCTTCCGCTACTTCATGCGCCAGTGAGAAGATATCTGTTTTTTCCGGCGCTATGGCATCATTACCGGTAAGGGTGCCATTGGCAGCCATATCGGCCCAGAGAAAAGAGCCGGCATCGCAATACATAATGTAAGACTGGGTAGTAAAATCGAAATTGGCGTAACCGGCTACGGGATTGGTTTCCTGGTCCCATTCCGCCGCAGGGTTGCGGTATATGAAGCTGAATTTCCGGCTGGCAGCCAGTGCGTCAAACCAGGCTGCATGAGTGGCGTAAGCCGGATGTGCGCTAACGGGAAAAGTATATACGAAATGATGTTTGATCAACACGTCCATTACCCGGAAATGTGTAAACGCGGTATCGTATTGCTGTTGTAATTTGTACAGGTTAAAAAAGAGGCTCCTGCGGTCCAGACCTTCTTCCTGGCTTTTATCCAGGCAAAGAACAGAGAGTTCCACCAGTGTTTCAAATTCATGCATTGCCATATGTAACTTGCTTTTGCGCAAGTTACGCGAATTTTGTCTGACTCAGGATTTTGATGATTTCGCTGATTACGTTGATTTGGTTTTGTAATGATTTTAAAATGATTCTGGGAGATTTAAGCGGATATTTTCGCTTAAATCTCCCAGAATCATTTTAAATCCAAAGTAATCAAATCAGCGTAATCAGCGAAATCATCAAAATCCTGAGTCAGACAAAATCCGCTATTTCAGTAATACGTTCTTCACGTATTTATAGCTTTGGGTGATGCTGTCGAATGGTTCGATGGTGATTTTGTCCTGTTCTACGAAAAGGTGTTTTACGCCGGCAAGTTTTGCCTGGGCGAAGATCTTTTTGAAGTCGATGCTGCCGGTTCCCACTTCTGCGAAGGTGACGCCGGAGAGCAGTTCCATGGAGGTTTTGTTTTCAGTGCCGGTGGCGGTAAGACTGGCAGTATTGGATTTATCCATGTCTTTCACATGCCAGGCTACGAACCTGCCGGGTGCTTCTTTAAACAGGGAGATGGGATCACGCCCGGATTTTACGGCCCAGAAAAGATCCAGTTCAAAGGTAACGAGTGAAGGGTCGGTTTCTTTCAGCATTACGTCGTAACCGGTGCCGCTGCTGTCGGCCAGGGGTTTGAACTCCCAGTAGTGGTTATGGTAACCGATCTTCAGGTTTGCTTTTTTACATTGTTCACCGGCTTTGTTCAGTTGTTCGGCCATGAACTTATAATCATCTGCGCCCAGTTTTTTATCCCACAGAGAGAGCGGTAACACAGGCACAATAAAGTATTGTTGTCCGAGCGCTGCTGCCAGGTCTATTTGCGGTTGCAAGGCATCGGCGTTGCCATTGCCTTTTGTGAGGTAATCATTGAGCTGATAGTGGCCGCTGGGCGTATTCAGCCCGTATTTTTTCAGCAGGGCGCTTAATGCTGCGGGCTTCAGTCCCCAAAATTCGCCGGTGTCGCCAGCGCCCTGGTAGCCGTAAAAAGTTTCCACTTCTTTGTAGCCGATGCCGGCCACTTTGGCCAGGGTGCCTTTTGGATCCTTGGCCAGCTGGTCGCGCAGGGTATACAGCTGTAAACCTATTTTCTTTGGCAGCGCTTTGTTGTCTGTCATGGCGGACAATGCGCCGGGTAACATCATACCGGCGGCTATGAGCCCGGTTTGTTGTATGAATGAACGTCTCGACGTATGCATGGTAATTGTGTTTGTAACGTGGGTAAATGTATAACTACTGAAGTAGTTATGCAGAGCAATTTAATAAAACGATTTTATCTTCCTCAAATTTTTTAAAAAGAATAACGGGGTATGATACTTTTTTGCAGATCCGGGTATAATAATACTAATTTTTATAACGGTGATGCCCCACCGCAGTAGTGATGATCAGTGGCTGTATGATAGTACTGTAAAGCCTTTTAGCTGTTATGTACTGCGTCATTGCAGCAGTCTTTCCTGCTTATATAAATTTTGGAAGGATGTGGGTATAATTAGTTAAATTGTTAGTAGTTACTTATCCAAAACCACGTTTAAAATGAATTTTTCTTTCAGCGATGTAAAGCAGCCGGAAGAAGGCGCAAGGAAGAAGTCGAAGGCGAGAGAATGGATAGAAGCTGCTCTTTTTGCTGTGGTTGCCGCTACCCTTATCCGTACCTTTATCTTTGAAGCTTTTGTTATCCCCAGTGCTTCCATGGAAAAAACGCTGCTGATCAATGATTTTATTTTTGTCAGCAAAATCAGTTACGGTCCCCGCATTCCCAATACGCCGCTGGCCTGGCCTTTCACCCATCATACCCTTCCGTTTACCAAAAATATCAAACCCTTCTCCACTGCAGTCCAATGGCCTTATACGCGGCTCCCCGGTTTCGGTAGCATACAGCGCAATGATGTAGTGGTATTCAATTATCCCTGCGGCGACACCGTACTGAAAACCATTGCCGGAGATGATGAGGATTACTACACCAATATGCGTTCACTGGGCGCAGCGTATGTGCATAAAAATTATCCTGCGCCGGTTATCCGGCCGGTAGATAAAAGGGAAAACTGGATCAAACGCTGTATTGCCATTCCTGGCGATACCTTGCAGATCATTGACGGCATTGTGTATATCAATCATGAAGCTACGGCTTCGCCGGCGCATTTTGAAGCCAGGTATTATGTAACCATGCCCGATAAAAAGGAACTCACAGACTCCATGCGCGATGTACTGGGAACAGACCATATTCAGCGCGCCACGCGCGATTCGGGCATGTTCATCTATAACCTTACCACCGCCAATATTGATACCCTGAAAGCTATGGGCGCCACCGTGGAACGGTATGTATACGATGCCTTCGCCGACTCCAGGGTATTCCCTTTTGATACAAAACATTACGAGTGGAATGAGGATTGTTTCGGTCCCCTGTATATTCCCCGTAAGGGCGCCACCGTAAAACTGGACACGCTTACACTGCCTTTTTACAGCCGTATTATAACTACTTATGAACACAATACGCTGCACGTGGCAAATGGAAAGATCTATATCAATAACCAGGAAACAACCACCTACACCTTCAAAATGAATTACTACTGGATGATGGGAGATAACCGCCGGGAATCGATGGATTCCCGCTTCTGGGGCTACGTTCCGGAAGATCATATAGTGGGGAAAGCATGGATCATCTGGATGAGCATTCATCATCACCGCATCCGTTGGGGCCGGCTTTTTTCGGCGATAGAGTAGATGATCGCCTTCGGCGATGCGAATTTTGTCTGACTCCGGATTTAGATGATTTCGCTGATTACGCTGATTTTATTTTTTGGGATTTGTAAATGATTAAAAAGATTTGGGGAGATCTAAGCGGATATTTGTAGTGCACCCTAAAGTTTAGACTTTTTTTGATTAGGCGGCTTGAGTTCGATATTGTATTGGACTCAAGCCGTTTAGT
>JBCNPS010000016.1:0-28005 GCA_039593235.1 Chitinophaga sp.
ACTTACAGTGGCATTTTCCACTTCAGGCATGTTTGCCTTCAATGTGGCGGCCAGCAATGCGGGTGTTCCGCTGGCAGTGGTGATCCCTTTTTCGTGTGGCTGGTTCTCCATTACCTGGAAAAGGCGGCGGTCATTTTTATGAAAGTGATCGATGCGGAGTTCATCGTATACCCACAAACAGATCAGCAACGTACAGGCGAGACCGGTAGACAGGCCAATGAGATTGAGGATAGTAAAACGCTTGTTCTTCAGCAGATGACGCCAGGCGGTTTTCAGGTAATTTTTGAACATATGCAACTGTTTCGTGAGCGGTGCAAACACTGGGCAGCTAAGAAAATGCCATGTTAGGGGGCTTTTAAATACAAGAGACTTACATATTTTATATTTATCCTAAATGTCCGGTTTCAGTACAGTGGTTGTCCGTAATTATTTTTTGTGAGATGGATACCGGCGCGTTACCGCCATGGCAGGCTCCTGCGCGGGGCTTACCGGGTTCAGGATGCCAGCTGTTGCTGCACATAAGCGATGATAGCTGCCGGATCGCGGGGATCGAACCATTGGAATGCGGGATCCTTCCTGAACCAGGTGAGTTGCCGTTTGGCGTATTGACGGGTATGCGTTTTCACATCATCAATGGCCTGATCCAGGGAGATGTAGCCATCGAGAAAGCTGAATATTTCCTGGTAGCCTACAGTGCGGAGTGCGTTGTGCTCGCGGTAAGGCATTACGGAGCGGACTTCCTCCACCAATCCCGCCTGTATCATGGCATCCACGCGGTGGTGGATATTGTGATGAAGCAGTTCTTTGGGCAGGGTGATGCCTATTTTGATCATCCGGAAATCGCGGGGGGAGCGGGTAGCGCTGCGGAAAGTGGTAATGGAGCGGCCGGTGGCGTCCAGCACTTCCAGTGCGCGGATAAGGCGTTGGGGGTTTTGGGTTTCCGCGATGGCGTAAAAGCCGGGATCGCGTTCCTGCAGTTGCTGCTGCAACCAGGAAAGGCCGTGCAATGTATACTGTTCATTCAGCCGGGTGCGGATGCCGGGCGCAATAGGGGGCATATCGTCGATGCCTTCCGCAAAGGCCCTGATATAAAGGCCGGTGCCACCGCACATGATGGCGATATCATTCTTTTCAAAGATTTCACGGGCATAACCGAGCGCCAGTTTTTCGTACACGCCTGCATTCACTTCTTCGCGGATGCTGTGCGAATCGATGAAGTAGTGAGGAACTGCCGCCAATTCATCCGGGGAAGGCTTTGCCGTACCGATGCTGATTTCGCGGTAGCATTGCCGGGAATCTGCAGAGATCACTGCTGTGTTAAACAGTTGCGCCATTTGAACAGACAAAGCCGTTTTACCTGAAGCAGTAGGGCCTGCAATAATGATGACAGTTTTTTGCATATAATGGCGGTAAATATTTAGGGACCTGTTTATTTTTCCGGAGACGGGCCATTTCAGCAGTGGGTGAAACGGATGATGTCTGCAAAAAATAAACAGGTCCCTAAAATGACTGATGGTATTATTTAAAAATTATTTTCTTCTTCTCCCCCAAATTCTTCTCCTCCATCGCCGCCCATTGCGTCGCTTTCTTCTCCTTCTTCACCGAATCCTTCCGCATCCATCCCTTCTTTGTTGAGGTCGTATTTTTCTTCCATTTCCACGAGCTTATCACCTACCAGGCCTTTGGTACCATATTGACTGGGCGCAAGACCTTCTTTGCGTACGCAGGCAGGATAGGTTATTTTACTGTTTTCATCTTTGGAAACGCCGATGAGTTCCACGAGGAACGACCAGTTTTTGGCGAAATCGTAGAGATAGATAAATTTCTGATTAGGGTCTTTTACAGCAGCAGCAATCACTGTGTCCGCCATCAGCAGGGGTTCAGCTTTGCGGGGTTGATTATCTGCTTCCAGGATGATTTCCCGGCCACGCTGCCAGTTATCATTGCTACGGAAAAAGGTGGCTTTGTGTTTTGAATCAAATTCGAATGACTGCAAAATTGCCTGGTGAAATAATAAAAACGTCTGATTCGGCTTAATGGCAATGTCCCTGTAGACACTTTCATCTTCTTCCCAGTAAACTCTGAATTTCAAAACCGGCATGACAAAAAAGGTTATAAGTTATTTAATGATTAAACACTCCGCTAAGCGGTGGATCCTGAATGCTAGTGTATCTTATTATGGTAATGTAAAATTACCGATTTTATTTAACCGGGCTTAAATTCAATGCGCCGGCTTTTTCCAATAAAAAAGCGTATGCGGCCTCGTAAGTATTGGGAATTTCACCATCCAGTATGGCTTCCCTGATGGCGCTTTTCAGGTCGCCTACAATCCTTCCCGGTTTCAGCCCGAATGTTTCCATAATAATTTCCCCGGTTACCGGAGGTTGCCAGTTGCGGATCCGGTCGCTCTCTTCCACTTCTTTCAAGCGTTTGCGGACCAGTTCAAAATTTTCGAGGTAGCGTTTAACCTTTGCTTTATTTTTTGAGGTAATATCCGCTTCGCACAGCATCATCAGTCCTTCTATATCATCTCCGGCATCGAAGAGTAATCTGCGGATAGCCGAATCTGTTATATTTTCTTTAGTGAGACTGATAGGACGCAGGTGAAGTTCTACCAATTTTCTTACCAATTTCATTTTTTCGCTCATTGGTAATTTCATACGGCTGAAGATACGGGGAACCATTTTACCTCCCACGGCGTCGTGGCCGTGAAAAGTCCAGCCGTGACCCGGCTCAAATTTTTTGGTGGCGGGTTTTCCGATATCGTGTAACAGTGCTGCCCACCGTAGCCAAAGGTCCCTGGTATTCTCCGATATATTGTCTACCACCTGCAAGGTATGATAAAAATTATCTTTATGTCCTTTTCCCTCGTACATCTCCACGCCCACCATATCGATCATTTGGGGGAAAATAATTTTGAGCAGGCCGGATTTGTACAGGAGATCAAGTCCTACGGAGGGTTTAGGCGAGAGCATTATTTTATTGAACTCATCGGAGATCCGTTCCTGGGAAATGATCCTGATCCGTTCTGCATTTTCCTGTATAGCGGTGAAGGCGGTTTCTTCTATGGTGAACTGCAGCTGGGATGCGAAGCGGATGGCGCGCATCATGCGCAGGGGATCATCGCTGAAGGTTTGTGCCGGCGCCAGGGGCGTGCGGATGATCTTCTTATCGAGGTCGCTGAGCCCTTCGAAGGGATCGAGCAGGGAGCCATAATCTATGTCGCGAAGGCTGATGGCCATGGCGTTGATCGTAAAATCGCGGCGGTTCTGGTCGTCCTGCAGGGTTCCGGCGGATACCTGGGGATTGCGGGATTCTTCGCGGTAGCTTTCCTTTCGGGCGCCCACAAATTCTATTTCCAGGTCGTTCAGTTTCACCTGGGCGGTGCCATAGGTTTTGAAGAAGTTAACGGGAAGGTTGTCGCCTAATCTTTCTGCCACTTTGTGTGCGAGGGCGATACCATCGCCAACGCATACAATGTCCATATCTTTTGTTTTTCTTCCGAGCAGTTTATCCCGCACAAAGCCCCCGATCAGATAAGCGGGAACGCCCAGTTCGTGGGCGGCCAATGCTATCTTTTCGAGCACTTTTCTTTCCTGCAGGGAGCAGGGTATGTCCAACGGCTTGCTGCTGATCATATTTAAATATTCCTGTTAATTTTTATTCTTTGTCGGAAACCAGGGCGCAAAGGTAATAAATAAACAATTTTAATCCCGGATTATCACGATTGAACCGTCTTTGTTTATCCGGATGATCCGGGAAGCCACGGCGGCGGTATCTTCATTTTGCCGGTATTTCACCACATAATCTACGCCATTCCGGATGGCTGCAGCTACCTCGCGGAAGCTGGCCGGGGAGGGTTCCCCGCTGATATTGGCCGAGGTGGACACCAATGGTTTGCGGAGCCTTTTGATAAGGTGACGGCAGAACGGGTCTTTCACGATGCGGATGGCGATGCTGCCGTCTTCGCTGATCACGTTAGGGGCCAGTCCGAGTGCGCCTTCATAAATAACGGTGGTGGGGCGGGTAAACCCCGCGATGACATCGGCTATATCGGGGCGTGGATTTGCCACATGATGCAGCAGGTCTTTCACATCGGCCAGCAATACTACCAGGCTTTTGCTTTCGCTTCTTTTTTTGAGGGCATAAATTTTCTGTACGGCTGCTTCATCGGTGGCATCGCAGCCGATGCCCCAGATGGTGTCTGTAGGATAAAGGATAAGTCCGCCGGACCGCAGTACCGGCATGGCCGCGCTGATATCGTCTTCAAACATTTATATTTTCTTATTTAATTGTTTATACACTTTCATCATGGCGGCAGCGCATTTATTGGGAGTAAAGCGCTGTGCATGCTGCCATCCTTTTTCCTGCATTTGTTTTACCAGGGAAGAATTGGTGGTCACCTGCCTCATGGCATCTGCTATAGATACAGGATCCTGCGGATCTACGTACAGGGCTGCATCCCCGGCTGTTTCCGCAAAGCAGGAGCCCTGGGAGGTAATAACCGGTGTACGGCTCCATAACGCTTCCAGGATGGGGATGCCGAATCCTTCAAAAAAGGAAGGATAAATGAGCGCCAGCGCGCCCTGGTACAGGAGTGGCAATTCGCTGTTCTTAATACGCACCTGTTCGTTGAGGAAAACTACCTGTGGTGTGAGCCCGTTTTCTTCCAGGTATGCCTTTACTTTCTTTTTATAGGCGCTGCCATTGCCCAGTACTACCAAAGGTATATCCAGTGTACCTTTTAGTGTATTCATGGCCGTTACAATGCCCAACAGGTTCTTCCGTTCGATCAGCGAGCCTACGTACAGGAAATATTGTGAGGGTAAACGGTATTTCGCGCCCATTTCAGCAATATCATCATCGGGATAGGTAACAGCAAAAGCGGGATCGCAGCTCTGGTATACCACGTCGATCTTATGGGGCGGCGTTTGGTAGTAGGTGATCAGGTCCTGCTTTGTTTGTTCGCTGATAGCCACTACCCTGTCGGCCTCCCGGCAGGCATAGCGGGCTTTGCGCCGGTATGTGATTACATCGATAGGATTATATTGTTCCGGGTATCTTTCAAAAATAAGATCGTGCATGGTAACTACCGACCTGATACCGCTTTTGTGGATACCAAAGGGCAGTTCATGACTAAGGCCGTGATAAATGTCGATGTTGTAACGCAACAGGTCTTTCACCACAAAACGGCTACGCCAGGCGGACTTAAACCAGCGATACAGCGGTTGTTGAGGTACAACTACTTTCACATCCGGCAGGGCAGCAAGATCGTACATACCGGTTTGTTTAGGAGCAAACAGGTAATATTCATCTCCCGGGAAATCCTTTGCCAGAGATGATATCAGGGTACGGCTATAATTCCCGAGACCGGTGTCGTTCTGGAACGCGCGCTTGGCATCGAATCCTATTTTCATAAAGTAGTTTCTTCCACAAAAGGCAAAATTACGGATTACAGATGGCGAATCGGGTATATCTGACAAGATTTCCGGAAATACCTCTCTCTAATTCGTAATTTTATTTTCTACTTATTATGTTTGCAAAAAATAAAAAAAATGGAATTACAACAACAAATACTGGCTGCCTGGGCTGATCGCAGCCTGTTACAGGAAACACAGTACACAGATGCGGTTAAGGCGGTAATAGAAGCGGTAGATAAAGGACATCTGAGAGTTGCGGCTCCTACAGAGAACGGCTGGCAGGTGAACGAGTGGGTGAAGCAGGCAATTTTAATGTACTTCTCCATTCAGCCAATGGAAACAATGGAGTTACCTCCGTTTGAGTTCTATGATAAAATGAGATTGAAGTCGAACTATAAAGACCTTGGCGTAAGAGTAGTTCCCCACGCGATAGCCCGTTATGGCGCTTACATTGCGAAAGGTTGCATCCTGATGCCATCTTATGTTAACATCGGCGCTTTTGTAGATGAAGGCACCATGGTAGATACCTGGGCCACGGTAGGCTCCTGCGCGCAGATCGGTAAAAACGTGCACCTGAGCGGCGGCGTTGGTATTGGCGGTGTGCTGGAACCCTTACAGGCCAGCCCGGTGATCATTGAAGACGGCTGCTTTGTTGGCTCCCGTTGTATAGTAGTGGAAGGCGTTATTGTAGAAAAAGAAGCGGTACTGGGCGCTAACGTAGTACTGACCCAATCCACCAAGATCATTGATGTAAGCGGCAGCGAGCCTATTGAATACAAGGGCCGTGTACCTGCACGCAGCGTGGTAATTCCCGGTACCTATACCAAAAAATTCCCAGCCGGCGAATACCAGGTGTCCTGTGCACTGATCATTGGTCAGCGTAAAGCCTCCACAGATCTGAAGACGAGCCTGAACGACACATTGCGTGAGTTCAATGTAGCTGTATAAATTTCGTAGTAACGGCGCCTTTAAACGGGCGCCGTTTTTTATGCGCTGAAAAAAAATTTGGTTAGTTTAAAAAAGTGTTTACTTTTGCAATCCCTTTACGGGGACATGCGATGCCCAGATGGCGAAATTGGTAGACGCACTGTGTTCAGGTCGCAGCGTTCGCAAGGATGTGCTGGTTCGAATCCAGTTCTGGGCACGAGAGAGGACAAACTTAGGTTTGTCCTTTTTTATTTTGGGGAAGGTTCGCGTCCAGCACACATAGGATCAAGTTGAAAACTTGGGGGATTAGTAGAAAAATAGTTGCTTTGCAGGCAATTAAGATTGATACAAGTGGATAAAAACTTTGGCCTGCTGGTGGAGGCGCTGTTACCAGAAGGGATTTTATATTATTTTGAGATCACGGATGCTTCTCAAACCGAGGCAGAGATTAGTATTTATTTAGAAGAGAAGAATATTGCTCCAGTAGAGCATCAGCATAAAAAACTTCATGCAAAAGACTTCCTGCCACCTGTTGCTGTTCAGGATTTTCCTATCCGCAGAAAGAAGGTCACATTATACGTAAAACGCCGTCGGTGGGAGGTTATAGAGACTAAAGAAACAGTTACAAGAGATTGGGAAATAGTGAAAAAAGGGACGCGAATGACAGTGGAATTCGCGGCTTTTTTAAAAGGATTACTTAGATAATCATCCGGTAAGTCCTGTCCAGCTGGGACATTATTTCCAGGTAGATGGTAAGCTCCTTGGCCAACAATACAAGCATCATCTCAGTGACTTTAAGGACTGGAATCAAAAAGAACACGCTTGTGAATGGATGTTATTCCATGAAAACATTGGCCCATGCTTAAGTATAGACGAAACGGCCTTCTCAAGCGGAGAGCTTTATACCATTGTAACCAACAAGCAGGCAAAAGGCAGAAAAGGCGCTATAGTAGCGATGATAAAAGGAACTGCATCAGATTTTCTGAAAGAAATATTGTTTAAGATACCTAAGCGCCTGCGCCGAACTGTAAACGAAGTTACAGTTGATATGTCTGGCAGTCTGAATAGGACTATTAAAGCTTGTTTTCCCAATGCACACCGAGTAATAGATCGGTTCCATGTCCAACAACTGGCCTTTGAGGCAGTACAGGAAATAAGAATAAAACATCGCTGGGAGGCCATGGAACAGGAGAATCTAGAATATGAACAGGCCAAGCGTAATAAGGTAAAATGGGAACCAGCCAGACTTTACAATGGTGATACTCTCAAGCAGCTCCTGGCCAGAAGCAGATACCTATTGTTTAAACACCACAGGCTATGGACCAGAGAACAAAAACAGCGAGCAGAGTTGCTGTTTAGCCATTATCCTTTGATTCAAAAGTCTTATCAGCTATCCCTTGATCTGGGTGAAATTTACCGGCATTCTAAATGTAAGGAGGAGGCCTTTAAAAAACTTGCACTTTGGTATAATGATGTGGAAGGGGCTGGGTTATTATCCTTTAAAACCGTTGTCAAGTCTATTAGGATACATTATCTGGGTATCCTGAACTTCTTCAATAACAGAGCCACAAATGCTGCTGCCGAATCATTTAATGCGAAAATAAAGTCCTTTAGAAATGCTCTTCGAGGAGTGCGGGATGTCGATTTTTTTCTATTCAGATTATATAAGCTTTATGCATAATCCCCCAACTTTTCAACTTGATCCCAAGTTAGGGATTTATGATTATGAATGAAAAAGCGAAACCTGCTATTAGAGCGGGTTTCGCTTTTTTGCGGACCGGACGGGACTCGAACCCGCGACCTCCGCCGTGACAGGGCGGCATTCTAACCAACTGAACTACCGATCCTTCCTACAGGCAAGCTTTTCAGCCAAAGGCTGGGCTCCCCGTTTGGGGTTGCAAATATATAAATAATAAATTCAATTCTCCAAATATTTCTCTTACGTTCCTTTTTTATACTCCAGTAATGCCAATCGCCCGTAGTGATCGGATATACGCGTGGTTTCAGGCAAACGGTATTGTGTACATAGTTTCAGTACAATAGCAGTGGCAGTAGCCAGGGATATTTTATGACCTGTGGAAACAAATACGGGGTTAGTGGCGGTTTGTGTGCGCAAGGCGTTGCCGATATGTTCTCCCGCTTCCATTAATGGTGCAACACTTCCTCTTTCTTCCCCCAGGTGGTTATATTCACCGCACAGCCGTGTTTTACCACAACCTATCACGGGTTTGTTAACGGTAACCCCAAAATGACAGGCCATTCCAAAACGGCGCTGATGCGCCAATCCCTGCCCATCGCAAACAATAAGGTCGGGTAGCAGGGGCAGTTTTTCCCAGGCCTTTAATAATGGAGGCATTTCCCGGAAGGAAAACAATCCCGGTATATAGGGAAAGGTAACTTCCATACAATGAGTGGCCATAGCCACTACCTGCAGGGTGGTATAATCCAGCAGCACAATGCTGCCGGCAATCAGGTTGGAATCTTTATCATATTCCACATCGGTACCGGCAATAATTTTTATGGTATCGGGGAGTTCATCTGTAGTGATCACCTGCCGGCGCAATTCTTCCTGTATGGCTATTGCTGCATCTTCGGTTAGCATAAATAGGTTTAAGAACAAAGGAGAAAGATACCGCTTTTAAGGTAAGATGTACACTTTATAAATATTCTTTACCGTTTGAAAAAGTAAATATATATTTGGCTGACGCCAATCAGTCCACTTTAAACGATCAATCAAAACACAATAACAATTTATTTTTTGCGAATGAATAGTACAGCAATGGTACTACTTCCTTTTGCCGGGATTTGCTAAATCGATTTTTATAAGAAAGGGAGCCTGGAATTTACAACGTTAATATCCACGTAATATTAGACAATTACTTTTGTAGGGACTGTTATATTTCAACTTATGTCTGCGCTTAAGAAAGTATCTTTCCATCACACAACCGGTGTACCCGGTCAGGCTCATTTTGAAGCAGCGGTAACTGCTTACTGGGATAAGTTACTGGGCATCGCCGTTGCAAAAACAAACCCGCACGACGCATTTGATATTGTACAAGATGTGTTACTTTCACTATGGGTGAAATGGGAGGAAGTGCCGAAAGATGAAACACTTGAATTTTATCTGCTCAACGCATTAAAGCTGCGTATCTTTAAATATTACCGCACAAATGGCCGCTACCAGGCGCACCTGAAGAAACTGGAAATATTATTGAACGATACGTTGGAATCGCCCGGCGCCATTGCTTCCGATGAATTACACGGATTAAAAGAAGCCATCATCAGTGAGGCCCTGGAGATCCTTTCGCCCAGCCAGCGACAATTATTTATTCTTCGCGTAAACCATCACTATTCCTACCAGAAAATAGCACAGCAACTTGGCATAGACGCTGGATCAGCGCGTGTTTTATACAGCCGTGCCCTTAAACAGGTAAAAGCACATATTAAAGCAAATCCGGCTTTGTCTGCCAGTCTCGTTTCCTCTTTTTTGCTGTTTACAATTTCTTAACCTTCGAATGAGTTAACATTTTTTGTGTTGCGGGTATTCATTAACAGATGGCAACACAAAAATATCCAAGGGCTGAAGCCCTGCTGAAAAAATTCCATGCAGGAAAATGTACGCCCGAAGAACTGGCGTTACTGGACAACTGGTATGACGGTTTGAATAGCGAAACAAACCTGTCGGCCCTGGAGTCAAACCTCTACAGGCAACAGTTCCTGGCTAATTTTCACAAGAGGTTCCCAGCCGCCCCGGTGGCCTGGTGGAAAAAACGTTCCATTCAATGGGCGGCTGCAGCCAGCATATTATTACTGGCCGGCACGGGATTTATGTGGACCCGTTATATACAAAAATCGCCTGCTTCCCTGGCGGACATAAAATCTTTCCAGGTAACCAATGAAACCAGCGATATTAAACTGGTAGTATTGCCGGATAGCTCCCGCATCTGGCTGAATACCGCCGCTTCCCTTCAATGGAAAGAAGACTTCAATAAACAAAACCGCAGCGTACAACTTACCGGCGAAGGCTTCTTCGAGGTACAGGGTAACAGGAACAAGCCATTTGTTATCCGCACCCGCGATCTCGCCATCCAGGTACTGGGCACACAATTTAACGTGGAAGCCTATGCCGGTGAAGGACTTACCCGCGTGTCACTGGTGCAGGGTAAAGTAAAAGTACGCAGCGGAAAAGACAGTACTGTATTGAAACCCGGCTATTCCGCTGCCTATAATAATGAAGACAAGGCATTGAATATTTCCGCTACGGAAGCCGCAAAAGTAGCCGCCTGGAAAGAAGGCGCCTTCAGCGCTACCGATCTCCCCTTCAAAGATGCCGTAACGCGATTGTGCACACGCAACGGTTATCAGGTGAAATGGGAGAATACACAGGGCATCGAAAAAAATGTTTCTGTGCTTTTCAAAAAAGACAGCTTCGGAAAAATGCTGGGAAATCTATGCTACATCAGCCGCAAACAATTCCGTATTTCCGACAGACAGGTGATCATTTATTAAAAAACACGTGAACGCTCCTGAAAATTTCAACACATGAAAATGACATTTACTTCCGCTGATCAGCATACCCGCAGCAGCGGGCCGGCTGTATCCCGCCTGAAAAGATTCCTGCTATTGGGATGCGCCCTGTTGCCAGCTACCTTCGGATACGCCAGGCAGCAAGGGTTGAGCGAAAAAGTGAAACTGGATATTTCCCGTGCCTCCCTCTCCCAGGTGCTGAATGCCCTCGGACACCAGAGCAGCTTTACATTTAACTATGTTAAACAGGACTTCGATAAAATTATTGTCAGAGATTACAAAGCAGATAATATCACATTGAACGAAGCCCTTAACATGCTTCGTAATAAGTCCGGCATAGAATATAGCGTAAGCGACAAAGCCATCCTGCTGAGAAAGGCGGAAAAAGACCCGGAAGAACAAACTACCCAGGCGATCACCCGCAAAATTACCGGCCGTGTAACTACAGAAAGTAACGAACCTATTCCCGGTGTATCCGTTTGGGTAAAAGGCACCAAAATAAGAACGGTTACCGATGCTGATGGCAAATTTGAAATCACCCTGGAAAGCGACAAGGCAATACTCAGTTTCAGCTATGTAGGCTATGAGACAGTGGAGATGCCTGCCGGCACTTCCAATACACTGAACCTCACGCTGAAAACCAGTAACAACGCGCTGAATGAAGTAGTGGTGTTGGGTTATGGTACCGCCAAAAAAGGCGACCTCTCCGCGGCAGTGTCGGTAGTGCCTGATATGAAACAGATCAAGGAACGCCCGGTGCTGGACGTAGCCAATATGTTACAGGGTAAAGTACCTGGTATCACTGTTGTAAGTAATGGCGGCCATACCAGTAATGCCAACAGCGTAGTGATCCGCGGTGTAGGCTCCCTGAACGATAATGTACTGTATGTGGTAGATGGTGTACCTGGTGCGCCTTATAACCCTGCCGATGTGGAATCGATCACAGTACTGAAAGATGCGGCTTCTGCATCTATTTATGGGGCATTCTCCGGCGCAGCGGGGGTGATCCTCATTACTACCCGCCAGGCTACACAAGGAGTGCCCAGCGTGCAATATACCGGTTTTGTGGGCGCCAAACAGGCATGGCGCACGTTACAGTCGCTTACGGCGGAACAACAGGGTAAAGTATCCGATCTTGCGCAAACCAATGCCGGACTGCCTCCGCTGGAAGGATGGAATCCTGACAAAAATCCGGACGGCCTGGTAACCCGCACCAACTGGATGGATGAAATTTTCCGCACCGGACTGATACAACGTCATAATATCAGTGTAAATGCCGGAACGGATAAATTTTCTACCCTCTTCCAGGCCCGTTACGAAAAGGAAGAAGGTACCCTGATCAATACCTATAATAAAAATATTTCCCTGAGATTTAATGCTAATTATCAGTTTAATAAGAATGTTAAACTGCGCCAGGATATCTTCTGGAATAATAATGATAACAGGGATGCAGAAACTGCCAGCGGTTACAGCGGCGTTATCCTCTCCGCCCTGTACATGCCGCGCTCTGCTACTCCCTACTACAGTGATGGTACTTTTGGTGGTGTAGGCCCCAGAGGCTCCCAGTATAACGGTATCTACGGAGATGTGATCAACCCGGTGGCTACCCTGTTGAGAAATCAGCCCTATAACAAAAAGAATGACCTGCAGTCGGTAACAGAGTTAACAGTGTCCGACATTATTCCAGGTCTTACTTACCTTTCCCGTTTTTCTTATCGTCAGCAAAATGGGCTGTGGAAAAACTTTGAGCCTAAGAGAACAGAGCCCGGAAAACCGAATGATCAGAATACCTTAACCTATTCTACTGATAAAGGTTATAAATGGATCTGGGAGAATACGCTTAACTACAATAAGATCATCAACCGGCATAATATCGGTGTAATGTTATCTATGACCGGCCAGGAAGAATCTAACCGCAATTTTTCCGCCGCTGCCAAAGGATTTGAAAACGAAGCTGATTGGGCACAGTTTTTTACCAATGCCACTATCTTTGATCAGAATCAGCCAAGCGATGATGAATGGAAAGACAGAACAGTGTCTTATGTAGGAAGATTATCTTATAGCTGGGCTGATCGCTACTTTGTAACCGCAAGTTATCGTAACGACGTTGCAGGCAGGTTGGCAGAAGGCTATCGTTCCAAAGGTTTCCCGGGTGTAACCGCTGCATGGAAAATCAGTTCGGAATCTTTCATGGATAATGTAAAATGGATGGACCTGCTCAAGATCAGGGGTAGCTGGGGAAGAATTGGTAACCTGAGTTCTATCGGACATTATTATGGTTATGCTAAACTCACACCGGATTATACTTTCCAGGTGGGCGACGGTGCGCCAAGATCCAACTCACTCGCCAATGTAACTGCATTTAACCGCTCCCTGTCATGGGAAACTTCCCAGCAATCTGATGTGGGTATCGACATCAGCGTGCTGAAACAACGCTTGTCCATTACCGCTGATTATTTTGATAAGCTTACCTACGACCTGATCCAGCTGCAGCAATCCAACTGGCCCAATACTTTTGGTATAGGCGCTCCGCTGATCAATAAAGGAGAGATCAGTAATAAAGGTTTCGAAGTAGCTGTAACCTGGAATGATCATATCGGTATGGTAGGATATAACCTGGGCGCTAATATTGCCACATTAAAGAACAGGGTGAAATCCATAGATGAGGATCCTGCTTCTATTTGGGTGCACGGCGACGCTTTCAGGGGCGTACTCACACCTTTCCGTTCTAAGGTAGGAGAGCCGTTTTATTCTTACTGGCTGATAAAAACTGCCGGCATCTTCCAGTCGGATGATGAAGCAAAAGCTTACCAGAAAGACGGTAAAATGATCCAGCCCAATGCAAAGGCCGGCGACCTGAAATTTGTGGATCAGAATGGCGATGGCGCTATCAACGATGGCGACCGCCTATATATGGGGAACGCATTTCCAAAACTCACTTACGGATTCACCGCCAACTTTACCTGGAAGAACTTCGACCTGAGCCTGTTTATGCAGGGCGTAGGCGGCGTAAAGCTGTTCAACGCTTTCAAGCTCACCACCCTGAGCGGCTCCGAACAGGGATACAACCGCTGGGATAAAATCCTCGATGCCTGGTCCCCGGAAAATAAAGGGTCCAATATTCCCCGCATCTCCGCAAATGATCCGAACAAAAACTTCCAGACCAACTCCGACTGGTACCTGGAAAACGGTAACTACCTGAGATTAAAGAACCTGCTGATCGGCTATACTTTTAAGAAAATGAGCTGGAACCAGGGACTCCGTGTATACTTCAGCGGCGATAACCTGCTCACCTTTACCAAATACACCGGTATGGATCCGGAAGTAGGCGGTGTTGGTCTTGATGGCGGCCAGTTCCCGGTATCCCGCGTGTTTTCTCTTGGTGCAAATATTAAATTCTGATCAAACGAAATGCTTTTATGAAAACAACATTCAAACATATATTTCTTGCAGGGTCGCTGATGTTGGGTGCAAGTGCCTGTAACAAATGGGTGGATACAAAACCCAATGGCGCGCCTACTACCGCTTATTTCTGGCAGAGTGATAATGATCTGAAGAAGGCTACCAACGATATGTACGTGGCCATGCGCAATGAATCTACCTGGGGCCGTGATCTTTTCTGGGTGCAGGATGCCAGCGACGACCTGATTGTAGGAAGAGCAAAGGCGGATGGTGAAAACATCAAGAACTTCATTCCAAGTGGCCGGGAAGGTTACCTGACCAGCGGCTGGGCCGACCTGTATAAAATGATAAACCGCGCCAACCAGGTGATCCAGAATGTACCTGCTTCAAAAAACACCACGGAAGCGGCCCGTAACCAGGCATTGGGCGAAGCGTATTTTATGCGCGGATTCGCTCATTTCTGGGTGGCTTATCTCTGGGGACATAAAGACCAGGGCGTACCTTTCGACGGACCGGAAAACCCGGAATTTGGAACGCGCATTCCGCCTCAGCTGGCATCTGTAACAGATAACTATGCACAGATCATCAGCGACCTGGAAAAAGCAGCCAGCCTGCTGCCGCTGTTTGAAACCTACAGCACCTCCGACCAGGGCCGCGCACACCGTGCAGCCGCCTGGGGTTACATGGTAAAAGTATATGCTTACTGGGCACAGTACGACGCCTCCAAATGGGGACTGATCCCCGCGCTTTGCGATAAGATCAGGGATGAAGGTCACCGTGCACTCATAAAGGGACAGGCAAACGGCCAGCAGAATTACCGCGCTGTATTCAGCATCGCCAATAACTGGAGCTCGGAATATATGTGGTCTGTAACTTCCGGTGTACAGGGTGGTTCCGAGTTTCCGGGCGTAGTACTGGAAAATACCGGTTGGGCTATCTTCAACGGCTGGGGCTATTTCCAGCCCACAGAAGAACTGTATGAAGAATACGAAGCCAATGACCCGAGAAGGGAAGTTACCATCCTGAAATTCGGCGATAAGTTCACCTTCTTTGGCCTGGTGCGTTCTTACTACTCTACCAACAGCTTATCCGGTTTCCAGATGAATAAGTACATGGAGCCTTATTCCTATGGAAAAGACGGGGTGATCACCACTAACACCAACATCAACCAGAGTCCCGACTATCCAACCACAGCGCTTAGCTTACCGCTGATGCGTTATGCAGAGATCCTGCTCTTTAAAGCGGAGGCGCTGATCAAACTGGGCAGAAGTGGCGAAGCCGCCGCACCGCTGAATGAAGTGCGCAGCCGTGTAGGATTGACGGGCATCGCAAATCCTACCATGGATGATCTCAAACATGAGCGCCGTGTGGAACTGGCCTGCGAGTGGACAGACAGGTTGCAGGATCTGAAAAGATGGGGCGATTATGCAAAGATCAATGCGCCTTTGCATGGCCGCATCCACAGCGATAAGGTAAACCCTGCATCGCCCTATGAAATAAAACAGGTATGGCCTGCACGTAATTTTGACCCGGCTAAACATATGGCATGGCCTATGAACCCTGATGTAATAGCGCAGAGCAACGGCGTTTACAAACAGGTGCCGGGCTGGAGAAATTAACGGCAATAGCGAACAATGATACAGGCGGATGGTAAGCGTAAAGATATTTGCATATCTTCATGCTTACCATTCGCCTCTTTTGTTCATTCCTTATGCTATTGTACTATGCCACGGAATCATTTGTTTACCGCCATTCTCTTCTTCTTTGCCACGCTTACAGTTAGTTGCGCGGAACGCATCCCTGCACAAACGGAGCCTGATACCACCGATTCAATACCGGATACCAGCCGGCCGTTGTTCCGGGATTTTATGGGTCTTAATGGGCACGTTACGCTTAAACCTGACCTGTACAAACAGGTATGCAGGTTGCTACGCAGTTATCATAATATCAGCTGGGATGTGAAAGCACCCGGTGATACCATCACCATTCCCAACACAATCAATCATATTAACTGGAAACAGGATGTTTACGGTCCATGGAAGGCTGCCGGATTTGAAACAGATATCTGTATGCAGTTCCTGGGAGTGGGGTTGGGTAACCCGGATTATAAAAAGTTATGGGCCGGACATGAGCAATGGGCATATGATTACGGGCATGCTATGGCAACCTATTACGGCCCTTCCGGTGTTGAAAAATTATGCACCTCCGTTGAAATTGATAATGAACCGGGAACACGTTTTGACCCGGCACTTTTCAGAACGCTGTTTACAAAGATGGCCGAGGGAGTGCGTGCAGGAGACCCGCAGATGAAGATCGTTACACCTGCCGTGGCTGTGAAGGCAGACCCTTATTCACAGGGATTGGATGATTTGTATGGAGATAAAAAGATACTTCCCCTTTATGATGTGATCAATGTACATACCTATCCTACCATCGAAAAATCCGCTACCAGTGAAAACAGCTGGAACAGGAGCTACCCGGAAGATAATTCCCTGCAATACCTGAAAGTAATTGAGGAGGCAATTGCCTGGCGTAACAAGCATGCAAAAGATAAAGAAGTTTGGGTAACGGAGTTTGGTTATGATGCATGTACACCGGAGGCCATGAAGCGCCGGAAAGACTGGGCACTGAAACTGAACTGGCAGGGGGCCAGTGATCTGCAGCAGGCGCAGTACCTGGTAAGGTCCTTCCTGGTGTTTGCCATGCTGGATATCAGGCGCGCTTACCTGTATTATTATAATGATGAAGACGAAGCTTCTTTCCACGCCGCTTCCGGTCTTACGCGGAATTTTGTTCCGAAGATGTCGTTTTGGGCGGTGAACCAATTATACCAGACATTGGGCGACTACCGTTTCCGGCGGGTGGTGAAAAAAGAAACAGATTCCCTGTATGTGTTTGAGTTTGTGAAGGGAAATGACTCAAAGTCGCTGGCCTGGGTGGCATGGTCGCCTACCGGCGCCCGCACCCACGAACAGAAAGGGTATCAGCCACGCGTAATACATGCAGCATTGGATAACCTGCCCTCATTACCGGTAAGCGTTACTGCCATGAACACCAGCAGCGAACCTGCCAAAGCAGTGACATGGGAAAAAACAGGAGATACCGGTATCCGTTTACAGGTTAGTGAAAGCCCTGTTTACATCATGTTCCGGGCCGGTAAATAGTTTCTGGTGATCTACGCGGATTTTGTCAGACAAAATCCGCTCCGGGATCTGCTAATTTGTAGTACATTTAAACAAAATATTACACACCTCTTTATGGGAATCGGGAATTTACATATCGATATTGAAAAAGTGAGCTATAAAACGATGGCAGATGAAGTGGAGATGAAGCTGCTGGAATATCTTAAGAAGAAATCGTTCAAACCCGGAGATGCATTGCCCAAGGAAATGGAGCTCACGGAAGCGCTCGGCGTGAGCCGTAATGTACTGCGTGAAGCCCTCAGCCGCCTGAGAATGCTGGGCATGATCGAAACAAAGAAACGCAGAGGCATGGTGTTATCCAGCCCTGATATATTGGGATCGCTGGAGCGTGTAATGGACCCGCTGATCATTGATGATGCTACGCTGCAGGATATTTTTGAATTGAGACTTACCCTCGAAATGGGACTGGCTGATATTTTATATATCCGCAAAACGAAAAAGGATATTGAAGAACTGGAGAAAATTGCCCTTAGCCAGAAAACAACCTCCGCCAAACAAAACTTCCGGATCAAACATGAAGTAGAGTTCCATGGCAAAATTTACCAGATGACCGGTAACCGTACCATGCAACGTTTCCAAACTATGCTGCTTCCTATTTTCGGCCACCTGGTGAATGAAGAGAAAGTGCCGATTGTAGGCAAGGTGTCGCATATTGATCTTGTAAATCTCCTGAAAAATGGTACCCGGGAACAGTTCAGGGAAGGTATGCGGAAACATCTTGAACATCATTTCCAGAAGCTGAAAAAGTAGGGGAAGGATAAAGTAGCACCGGGGGAGATTCCCGGTATCTCTTTTTAAAAGGTTAGGCTTAATATTTAACTATCCCAAAGATGCACCTGGAATTATGTTTTTAGATGCCGGATGAAAATTTTTCTGAATTATAATTATTCTAAATCTTTCAGTTGATTTACTAAATCATCAGTAATGAAGCTCACCCTAAGCCAATTTGAAGCTCAATTATCACACTAATTGAGCTTTATTTATGTTGCCATTGAGCTTCATTCCAGTCGGCTAATCTAAAATTGACATAACGCAAAAGCCAGGTACCAAATCCTGATAAGATTTGCTTTTGAAAACATTTAATTAACCTTTAAGCACCTGATCTGCCCGAAACCCTATACCGGCAAAGCGTTTGACCCAACCGCTTCCATCTTCATCCCTTCTTTTTTCCGAAAATGTTTTGCGGTATCATTTTTTTTAGGCAATTTTAATATGTAGTACATAAGTATTTAAGAATATTAGTACAAGTTTTATCTAAACAGGTTCCCGTATGAAAATTGCTCTCAAAACACTGATGGGGCTACTCCTTGCCATTGCCATCAGTACCGTAGCTGTAGCTCAACCGAAAAAAATTACCGGTAAGGTGGTATCTGCTGAAGACCAGCAGCCACTCCCCGGCGTAAGCATCGTTATCAAAGGAAAAAAAACAGCCACCATCACTAACGCGGATGGCTACTTCAGCATTGAAGCCACTCCCGAAGATGTATTGCGCATTTCCTACATAGGATTCACCCCACAGGAAATTGCAGCAGGAAACCGCTCCACGGTAAACATCTCCCTTACCTCTTCTACTTCTAAAATGGACGAAGTAATTGTAGTAGGATATGGTACACAAAAGAAAAGCAGTCTCACTGCATCGGTAGCGCGACTGGATAAACGTATCCTCGAATCCGGCATACGCGCCAACCCGGCGCAGGCTTTGGCTGGTACCATCGCTGGCGTAAGAGTGTCTACCTCCACTGGTAAACCCGGCGCTATTCCAAACATCATTCTTCGTGGCGGTACCAACTACGATGGATCGGGCAGCCCGCTCATCATTATCGACGGACAATTCCGCCCTTCCCTGGGCGATATTAACCCGGAAGATATTGCGAGTATGGAAGTGCTGAAAGATGCCTCTGCTACTGCCATCTATGGGGCCCGCGCCAGCAACGGTGTAATCATGATCACTACCAAAAGAGGAAAGGCCGGGGTATCTGAAATTAACCTGAAAGTAAAAACAGGATTCAACTACTTAAATTCTCCCTATAACCTGCTCACCCCGGAAGAATATTTATACTGGGGCAGAAAAGCACTGGTGGAAACCTATAAGGTAAATGGTAATCAAAGCCTGCTCAACGCATCAGGCCCGCGCGGTACAGGCAACGTATATAAAGATGCCGCCGGGAATATTGTAGATGGTAACTACGACCTCAATGCATTATTCAGCCCTATGCGCCTTACAGATCAGAACAGGGAACTGCTTTCCGCCAACGACGGCTGGAAAGTAATGAAGGATCCTATCCCCACAAATGCAGCAGGGCTGTATGATCCCAATGGTACCTATGCTGATCTCATTTATAAAGGCTTCAGTTATGCAGACAATGCGTTCAATAAAAAATCACTGACACAGGATTATAATGTCAGCATGACCGGCGGTAACGAAAAAGGCGCGTGCTACGCCAAGCTCGGCAAGTATAATGAAGATGGTATCGCCCGCAAATCATTTTACCGCCGCCTGAACTTTACACTTAATGGCGATTATAAGATCAGGACCTGGCTCAAATCAGAAAGTAATGTATCCTTTTCACGCGCCAACTCCAGGGACCAGGCGCAAACCAGCGATGTAAATTACTGGGGCCGTTTACTGATGGCCGCACCCACCATGCGCGGAACTAATGCTGCCGGGGAACCGCTGCTGGGAAGGAACGCCGGCGATGGCAACCCTGCCGTGAACATGGATAAATATTCCAGGAAAAACCAGACAGATAAATTTACACTGGCGCAATCTTTTAAAGTGGATCTCTACAAAGATCTTTATTTCAGGATAGGCGGTATTCTTATGTATGATGAAAGCTTCAACGAATCATTCAACAAGGATTTCCGTACCGGCGTAATGAGTAAAACAGATCCTAATGCTGGATGGGACCGCACCCGTAGCAGTAACGCCGCCTTCGACCGTACGGTTCGTCAGACTTATAACGCCACCCTGAACTATAATAAAGTTATCCGCGATGATCATAGCATTGATGCGATGGTCGGCGGTGAGTTTTTTGATTCGTATAACTATGGTTTGTCGGCCAACGGGAAACTGGCGCCAACAGACGACTTCCCCACGCTTGGATTAACTTCCAGCGATGCCAACAGCCGCGGGCAAAATTCCTATCACCTGCGGGAACGTATTTTCTCCGGGTTTGGCCGTATTAACTATGATTGGAAAGGAAAATACCTGGCTACGTTTACCGCCAGGAGAGACGGCTACTCCAGGCTGATCGGCGATAACCAGTACGGCCTCTTCCCCGGTGCTTCCGTAGGCTGGTTACTGCATAAGGAAAACTTTATGATGAACACCGGAAAATGGTTATCCTTTCTGAAACTTCGCGGCAGCTGGGGAAAGAACGGTAATATCGGTGAAGTGGGCAAACGCTCCGATGGCACTATAGACGTGTATTCCCTGCAGGGCGGATACCCCGCCACTACCCGCTACGAAAGCATTATTGGTTTTTCACTGGGCGGTATTCCCAATCCCGGGCTGAGATGGGAAAAAACAAACACCATTGAAGGCGCCGTTGAATATGGGTTGTTCAATAACCGCGTGAACGGAAGCATCGCGTACTACAACAGGATGACGAGCGATAAAATAGCCAGTGTGAACCTGCCCGGATCCGCAGGTGTTGGCAGTATCCTCACCAACAACGGATCTATGCGGAACCGTGGTGTGGAAGCAGACCTGAATGTTAAAGTATTGCAGTCGCGCAACTGGAACGTAAGCATAGGCGCCAACGTAGCCTGGAATAAAAACATTGTGCTGAAACTCCCTTACAACGGTAATGAAAATAACCGCCAAAATGGCTCGCAGATCTATGACCCCTCCACTGGCAGGCTCATATGGGTAGGCGGTTTACAGGAAGGCCAGGAACCGGGGGAGATATTCGGTTACTTAACAGATGGAATTATCCGGACAGCAGCAGATTTGGCTGCCTATAATAAAATAGATCTCGCTGCCGGACAGGTGCAGCTGAACAATGCCGCCGGCCGGCCGGTAGCCAGTCAGCAGCTGATCGATAAAAATGGCCTCACCGGTTTCTGGGCCACCAGTCTCGGTGATATGAAATGGAAAGACCTTGATAAAAACGATACCATTGATTTCAGGGACCGCGTATCGCTGGGCCGTACTATTCCCCGCTGGACCGGCGGATTCAATGTAGCCGCCGCCTGGAAAGGACTGCAGTTGTTTGCTCGTCTTGATTATGCCATTGGATTTATACAGATGGACGTAAAACAAATGTGGGCGCTGGGTAGTATGCAGGGCGAATTTAATGGCACCGACCTGGTGAAGGATACCTGGACGCCGGAGAATCCCAACGCGAAGTATCCTATCTACGTAAACCAGGACCAACAGCTGAAAAAGAACTATGACCGGCACAGCGACATGTTCTGGAAAAACTCCAGTTATCTCGCTTTCCGCGAAGTAACGCTTAGTTATGTGGTGCCGAAGAGAATACTTGATAACGCAAAAATTGCCGGCTTAACAGTAATGGTAACGGGGCAGAACCTGGGATACATCAGCAATAAAATGTTGGCGCTGCCGGAACGTACCGGGCAACAGGATGGCGTATATACCATTCCAACTTCCCTGGTATTTTCCGCTAACCTCACCTTTTAACGCATCAAATCAGTACACATGAAAACAAGATATATTTTATTGCTGGCGCTGATATTTACAGCCGCCAGCGCCTGTAAAAAAACACTGGAACTATCGCCGGAAGATTCTTTCGGAGATGCTAACTTCTGGCAAAACGAAGCGCAGGTTACCAATTATATGGTAGGATTGCATAACCAGTTCCGCAACAACCAATTCCAGTTTTTCCGGCTGGGTGAAATGCGCGGTGGCGGCTTAACTACAGAAGAAGCATTTACATTGTCGCTCCAGGAAAGCCCGGTTATTGAACAGCGCCTGGAGGAAAATGTTTCCGGTGTGAGCAACTGGGCAGGACTTTACGGACCTATCTTACAAATAAATCTTTTTATACAGAAAGTGGAAGCGGCAGGTTTTCTGGGAGATGATAAAAAGAAATTCCTGCTGGGCCAGGCATATGCCATGCGGGCCTACTATTATTTTCACCTGTTACGTACTTACGGTGGGGTGCCGCTGCGCTTAACCCCCGATGTAGCTAACGGTATCACAGATCCTGTATTGCTCCGCATGCCTCGCGCCACCGAAGCGGAAGTGCTTGCATCCGTAAAATCCGATGTGGAAAAAGCCGTAGGCAATTTTGGTAATGCGGCTGCAAAGTCGAAGGGACAATGGTCGCCGGCCGCCGCATTAATGCTGAAAGGGGAAGTATATTTATGGTCGGCCAAAGTATATGGCAACACTGCCGACCTGGCTACTGCTAAATCGGCGCTCAACGCTGTTACAGGTACCAGCCTGTTGCCAAAGTTCAGTGATGTATTTGCTTATGCCAATAAGAAGAACAACGAAATCATTTTTGCCATTTCATTCATGGTCAATGAAGCAGAAATGACCGATGTGGCGTTGTTTACCTACGATCTGCCCGGTATAGCGCAGGACTGGTACGGGGATTCGCTTGCCTCCGGGCCAAAGCTCACCGATCCTCTGAACATAGGGCAGGTGAACTCCCGGCAGATCATCCAGCGTTACCGTTATAATTACAAACTGTTCCAGGGCTATGATAACCTGGATCAGCGTAAAACAGCCACCTTTTTTGATTTATATAAAGTAGATAAAACAGGCCCTGCACCGGTAGTAAAAATACGTAATACCGTATTGCGTAAATTCCTGGGTACTTTTGATGCGGTGTCGCAGAAAAGATATTTCTCCGACGACTGGCCCGTTTATCGTGAAGCAGACCGCCTGCTGATGCTGGCGGAAATTGTGAATGCTGAAGGCGGCGATCCTTCACCTTATATCAAAGCCGTGCGCGACCGTGCTTTTGGCGGTCCCGGGATTGATCCCGCACCTTTTGTAAATTCGTCGAAAGATGCCAATGAATTGTTCATCTTTTCAGAACGCACCAAAGAGTTTGTACATGAAGGGAAACGCTGGTACGATCTGCGCAGGATGAAATACGGCAATGAGCCGTTGGTATTTATCAATGCAGGTCATCCTTTTGGCGTGCTGAGTAAAGCCACCCAGGCATATAAAATTTTATGGCCCGTCGACGCCAATGTATGGACTACCGATCTGTCTGTAAACCAGACGCCCGGCTACGCTACTTCAAAACCCGAATAACCCAATATAAAAGTATCATTTCATGAAGCATGAACATATTGAAGGACTGATTGCCGCCGCATTTACTCCCTTTCACGGGGATGGTTCCCTGAACCTGGAACTGATACCCGCTTTAACAGATAAGCTGGTAAAAGACGGTTTAAAAGGGATTTTTGTTTGCGGCAGTAATGGCGAAGGACCTAACATGACTACCGAAGAAAGAATGCAGGTAGCGGAAGCATTTGTAAAAGCGGCCAATAAGCGGTTGCTCATCATTGTACATGTAGGGCACAGCAGTATTGCAGAATCGCGGAAACTGGCGGCGCATGCCGCCGCAATAGGAGCAGACGCGTTCTCCTCGGTAGCGGCATTTTATTTCAAACCCACTTCCGTGCAGGTGCTGGCCGATTGCATGGCGGATATTGCAGCTGCAGCGCCGGCATTGCCTTTTTACTATTATCATATTCCCACGCTTACAGGTGTAGGAATGGATATGATGGAGTTCCTCAGGATAGCAGGCAACAGGATCCCCAACCTGGCAGGTATAAAATATACTGCTGCCACTATCCATGAATATCAATCCTGTTTTAACTACCAGGACAATCGTTTCGATGTATTGTTCGGGTACGACGAGCTATTATTACCGGCGCTGGCAGTGGGCGCAAAAGGGGCCATTGGCAGCACCTACACATTTGCGGCGCCATTATATCTGCAAACAAAAGCGTATTTTGAAAAAGGCGATATAAAAGCCGCACAGCGGCATCATTTATTCATGGTGGAGGTGATCAGGGTCTTTGCAAAATACCCGCCTATACCGGCGCAGAAGGCCATTATGAAAATGCTGGGCTGGGACCTGGGACCATGCAGGCTGCCATTGACCACGTTTAGCCAGGCGTTATATGACCAGTTATCTAAAGAGCTGGATGAAATATCGTTTTTTCAGAAAGTACAACATTCATGAAACGGATACTTTATTCAATAATAATGATGACAGTGAACATAGTCAACGCCCAGGAAAAAAGTGTAAGTAAGGTGGAGTGGTCGGTAGCAGCCATGCTTCCGCCTGCTGCCGGGCTGCACCTGCAGCCCGGTGTGGCCGGGCCTGTAACAGGCATCAGTAATGATATGCTCATTGTTGCCGGTGGCGCCAACTTCCCGGATGCCCTGCCATGGAACGGTGGTATAAAGAAATATAAACAGGATATTTATATTTTCCGGCAAGATGAAAAAGGCCATGTGCTACCAGGGAATGTAAGCCGGCAAACATTGCCGCAGGCGGTGGCTTACAGCGCCAATGTAAGTATGCCGGACGGGCTTATATACATAGGCGGGGAAAATAATAACGGTCCCACAGCTGATGTAGCGCGCTTAACATGCAACAGCGCCGGTGAAATTAATTTTACGCCGTTGCCATCATTGCCGTTGCCGCTCACTAATTTATCGGCTGCGGGCTCAGGGCATATCCTGTATGTAGCCGGTGGAGAGTCGGTGAATGGCGTTTCCGATAAATTCTTTTCGCTGGATGTATCCACGCCGGGCGCCGCCTGGCAATCGCTGCCGGATATACCTGTAGCTGTTTCCCACGCTGTAATGGCTATACAGGATGGCGGCGTGTACCTCATTGGCGGCAGGCGTAAGAACCCCAACGGCATCAGCGATATTTTCAATACTACTTTCCGTTACGATTTGCATACACATATATGGGCATTGAAAGAACCGCTTCCCTATGCAGTATCTGCAGGAACAGGGCTGGCCATAGGAACGCAGGAGATCCTGTTTTGCAGCGGCGACAGGGGAGAGGTGTTCAGTAAAGCAGAAGAATTGAATGTGGCTATCAGCAATACCACTGATGCCCTCAAAAAAGAAACGCTGACGGGTGAAAAGAAAACACTGATGAATACGCATCCCGGGTTCACCAAAGAAGTGTTGCTGTACAACACTGTTTCCGGCAGGTGGAAAACCATTACTCCTTTTCCTATGAAAGGCCCGGTCACCACCACTGCGTTACTGTGGAACGGGACGGTTATCATTCCTTCGGGAGAAATAAAAGCGGGTGTGCGTACACCGGTGATCATATCGGGTAAATTATTTTTTAACTGATCAGTATATTATGGCCAATAAAGGAAGTTATCGTTGGGTGGTAGTAGGGTTGCTGTGGGGAGTAGCCTTGCTGAATTATATGGACCGGCAAATGTTGTCTACCATGAAGCCCGCCATGCAGGCGGATATTGCATCGTTGCAATCGGCCGCCAATTTTGGTTACCTGATGGCCATTTTCCTGTGGATCTATGGATTTATGAGCCCGTTGTCCGGCATTATTGCAGACAGGATCAACCGGAAATGGCTGATTGTATGCAGCCTGTTTGTATGGTCCGGCGTCACCTTTGCAATGGGTTATGCCACTACGTTTCAGCAATTGTATTGGCTACGCGCCGTGATGGGAATAAGCGAGGCGTTGTATATACCTGCGGGGCTTTCGCTTATTGCAGATTATCATACGTCTTCAACCCGGTCGCTGGCCGTAGGTATTCATATGACCGGGTTGTATATGGGGCAGGCCCTGGGTGGTTTTGGTGCTACCATCGCTGCCAGGTTTTCCTGGCATGCTACCTTTCACTCCTTTGGCATAGTAGGCATTGTGTACTCGCTGGTGCTGATAGTCTTCCTGCGGGAAACCGTGAAAGCCCCGGTGGGAGCGAAAGAAAAGCCGCCTTTTTTGAAAGGGCTTGGTTTGCTGCTCACGAATATTTCTTTTTGGATACTGCTATTTTATTTTGCTATTCCGAGTTTTCCCGGCTGGGGAATAAAGAACTGGTTACCTACTTTATTTTCTGAAAGTTTACAGATAGATATGTCGGCCGCAGGCCCTTTATCTACCATTACTATCGCGGCGTCCTCCTTCATTGGTGTGATCTTCGGAGGCATATTATCCGACAAATGGGTACAGTACCATACAAAAGGCAGGATCTATACCAGCGCTATCGGGTTATCGCTGACCATACCAGCGTTGTTGCTGATAGGAATAGGACACAGCCTGGTGCATGTAATGGGAGCCGCTATTTTGTTTGGCGTTGGCTTTGGTATGTTCGACGGCAACAATATGCCTATCCTTTGCCAGTTTGTACCATCCGGTTACCGCGCTACTGCATATGGGATCCTGAACATGTCGGGCGTATTTGCGGGCGCTGTCATTACTGATCTCCTGGGACGTTCCACAGATGCAGGCAACCTGGGACAAAGCTTTGCCATGCTGGCGGGAATTGTACTGGTGGCTATTATTATTCAACTGAGCTTTTTACGTCCGAAAGCAAATGATATTGACTTTGTAAATAATAAATGAAGATGATTAGAAAGATATTAATAGCGTTCCTGCTGATGTGCCCTGGTACTGCATACGCACAACAAAAAGAAGTACCTGTTTTTGTTTCAGGAACAGACGGCTATAAATCATTCCGTATCCCGGCTGTTATTGCATTGCCGGATGGCAACCTGCTGGCTTTTGCAGAAGGCCGTGTAAACGGTGGCGATGATTTCGGCGATATTGATATGGTAATGAAACGCAGCAAAGACAAAGGTAAAACCTGGTCGCCCATGCAGGTGGTAGCAGGCGGCGATAACCTGCAACTTTCCAACCCCGCACCGGTAGTGGATCTTACAGACCCGGCCTATCCGGAGGGAAGGATCTTTCTTTTTTATAACACCGGCACTCACCGGGAAAAAGATATTATCAGGGGAGTAGGCATAAAGCATTGCTATTACATCGCCTCCACAGATGGGGGCCATACCTGGGCAGCCCCGGTGGATATCACGCTGCAGGTACATCGTCCCAAACAACCGGGTATAGATCCTGCGTTTAATTTTGCGGAAGACTGGCGCTACTACGCCAACACGCCGGGGCATGCCATGCAGTTTTCCGGAGGAACTTTTAAGGGAAGGATCTTTGTTGCTGCCAATCATACGGCGGGTAAGGCATTGCCCGGTGCGCGCCATTACGTGGCACATGGCTACTATACGGATGATCATGGTAAAACATTCCATTTAGGTAACAGCGTTGACTTACCCGGCAGCAACGAATCCATGGCGGTGCAGCTATCCCGTAACAGGCTCATGATGAACAGCCGCAACCAGGCAAAGGATGTGAAGGAACGGATTGTGTCCATCAGCAGCGATGGCGGCGCCACCTGGGATACTACTTATTTTGACCACCAGCTGCCGGATGCCGTATGCCAGGGCAGTATACTGGATGTGGGTACCTTTAAAGGGAAAAATATTATTGCTTTTTGTAACGCTGCCGATTCACTGGAAAGAGATA
>JBCNPS010000160.1:0-12892 GCA_039593235.1 Chitinophaga sp.
GGCAATCGCAAAAAAAAGAATGGACCCGGTGATCCGAACGGAGATCTGCGACGATATCGGTGGAGATGAACAACGTATCGACGATTACGATGTGGAGTATAACCAGCTTGGCCTGAAATACCTGCTGCTGCCGGTTTGGATCAGCGCCTACCGGTATAATAATAAACTCTATCACTTTGTGGTGAACGCCTGCACCGGCGAAGTAACCGGCGACCGTCCGTACAGCTGGATGAAAATAGTGGGGCTGATCCTGGGCATCATTATAGCCATCGTTATTATATACCAGGCGGCGCAGTCGTAGCGCCTGCCGCCTTCGGCAGGGAATTTGTCCCGTAGCATGATTACCTTGATTATGCTGATTTTTTTGATTTTATTTTAGGAGAGATATTGAAAAGCAAAGGGTGTCTTAATAAAATAAGATGCCCTTTGCTTTCTTTTAAATAAACTGTTTTAAATAAACAGGCAGCCCTCGTTAGGAGTGATATAAGCTGCCGCAGCGTTTTGCGCGTTACGTGGAAAACAATCTACAGCCTTTCTGAATCAGCCCGCTTATTGCATTCTTTATGGAATCCGCTACTGCTTTAGGTTTTATTGGATATGGTATGAAGGGTACCGTTTTTGTAAAGTTTGGTAGTGTAAACAGGCACACCTATTAGAATTACAAACCCAAAACAATACACAATGAAAAAGCTAATAATCTTATCAGCAACATTTTTAGCCATGTGGATGACGCAATCATGTGGTAACAACGCAAGGAATCCGCAATCGGAAACCCCGGTTGATAGTGCCAAAGATGTGAATGAAACCGTTAAACCCGTAGATGAAAAGTCATCGGCGTTTGCTGTGGAAGCAGCCAACGGAGGTATGATGGAAGTGGAAATGGGTAAGCTGGCACAGGAAAAAGCACAAAATGCAAGAGTGAAAGCTTTTGCTACCATGATGGTAAATGATCACTCCAAAGCAAATGACGAACTAAAGGCGTTAGCCAGTCAGAAAGGAATCACGCTGCCGGCAGAATTATCTACAGAAACAAAAAAACACATAGATGACCTGGGTAAGAAAACAGGGAAGGATTTCGATAGAGAATATATGAGTATGATGGTAGATGACCACGACAAAGATGTCAGCAAATTTGAGAAAGCGCCTGATAACGTAACAGACCAGGAACTGAAAACCTGGGCGGCGAATACATTGCCAACACTGAAAGCACACCAGGATTCCGCGAAAGCAATTAAAGATGCGCTGAAGAAATAATTATCAGTGAATCCGAGAATAGCAAACAATAGCTTCAAGGGCCAGCTCCTTGAAGCTTTTTTTAATGAGGCAGTTTTGATTTCAATGCACCATATATCCAGGTGCCTGCAATAGCGCTCAGTAAAGTAATGCACACCACTGTAACCCCGGTGCCTATCTGGGCAAACAACGGACCCGGACAAGCCCCCGTGATGGCCCAGCCGGTACCAAAGATCAGTCCTCCGAAGATCTGCCCTTTATTAAATGTTTTTGGCGCTACTGAAATTGGCTCACCCTGTATGGTTTTTATCTTAAACCGTTTGATCAGCTGCAGGGAAATGATCCCCGTAATCACAGCCGTACCAATTACGCCATACATGTGAAAAGAAGTAAGCTGAAACATTTCCTGGATACGGAACCAGCTGATCACCTGCGCTTTTACCAGCACTATTCCAAAGAAAGTTCCCGCTACCAGGTACTTGATGTTTTTCATATTAGTTCAGCCATTTAAAAAGGTAAGGAATAAGCAGGTTGGCGCTGAAGAAGCCACCCGCCATGAAACAACAGGTAGCCACTAACGACGGCCACTGCAAATTGGATAACCCCATAATAGAATGACCCGATGTACAACCGCCTGCATAGCGGGTGCCAAAGCCTACCAGCAAGCCGCCCAGCACAAAGAACACCAGTCCTTTCCAGGTGAAGAGATTGGACCAGCTGAATATTTCGGGTGGCAACAGCGCGGAGTAATCATGCACCCCGTAACCTGCCAGCCGCGCCTGTGTAGCGGCAGCCACCTGGATATCATTGCCATCCTGCAGGTAATGACCGGCAATAAAGCCACCCAGCGCAATACCGGCAACAAAGAAAAGATTCCACGACTCTTTTTTCCAGTCGTACTTAAAGAAAGAAATATCCGCCGGGAAACATGCCGCACAAATGTGTCGCAGCGACGAAGAAATACCAAAGGCCTTATTCCCCAGTATCAGCAGTACCGGTACCGTAAGACCAATCAGCAGCCCCGACACCGACCAGTGCCAGGGCTGCTGAATAAATTTCAAAATTTGCATGGAAGAGGGATTTAGTATTTACAAAAGATCATTATACTCCGGGTGTCTTTTCATATAGGCGTTAATGTAAGGACAGTAGGGCTTTACTTTCAGGTGGTTTTCCCTCGCATATTCCAGCACATATTTGGCCAGCTGGCCGGCAATGCCGCGTCCTTCCAGTTCAGGAGGCACTTCGGTATGCATAAAGGCGATGCCGCCGGGAAACAGGGTATAGGCCACCAATGCGGTATGACCTTCCACTTCAGTTTCAAATTGCTTTTTGCCGGTGTTGTTGGTAATGGTTAGTTCCATATGATGATCAGGATTTGTCTGAAAAATTGATTTTTGTATGCGTGCCGTCGCAATAAGGCTTGTTGGAAGATCCGCCGCAACGGCAAAAAGCGGTGACTTTATTTTTATGCGTTTCATTCCCCGCTGCATCCTTTACCACGATGTTACCATATACCAGCAACGGGCCGTTAGGCATAGGCTCCACAATGCTTTCCGCGGTGATCTGTGGTTCCACACCACCCTGTTCCGCTACGGCTGCATTCATGAAAAAGCTCAGCGCCCCGGATGGGCATTGCTTTACCTGGGATACTATCTGTTCCGTAGTAGCTGCTTCCGCATTGATCCAGGGCTTCTGGTTGGGATTGAATACCGCCGGCAGTCCATGGAAACATACCTCTGAATGGATACATACCCCCGGTTTCCATACAATGGTTACCTCCCCGTTGGTGTAGTGTTTGGTGATATCTTTCATGTTAAACGGCTTTTGTGTTCATAATAACAGGATTGCTCAGCACTTTGTGAACAGGGCAGGAGCGGGCTATCTGCTCCAGCCTGGCAATCTGTTCTTCACTGAGGTTACCGGTAAAATGAAGATCGATATCAATAACGGTGGTCAGCGGATCCGGTTTGGCGGCGCTGTTGAACCGCAGTTCGATCTCAATATTTTCCACGGGCCACTTTTTCCTGTCGGCATACATTTTAACGGTGATAGCTGTGCAGGAGCCCAGGCTGCTCAGCAATAATTCCCCCGGTTGCGGGCCGGTATCGTTACCGCCGGCTTCTATCGGTTCATCTGCCAGCCAGCGGTGGTCCCTCGTATCTATTGATACCTGGTAGGGGCGGCCGGATAAACTTACTCTAACTTCCTGGTCCATATATTTTTTTTACTGAAAATTATCCTTCATCCATTGCGCTGCCAACGTAACATCGCGTTGTACCAGGTTATGACCGGCAGGGATATCAACGGCGCTCACTTTGAACCCGTTGCCGCTTAAAAGAGCAACATAGGCCGCTGTTGCTGCCGGATCAACAGTGCCGTCCTGCGTGCCGGAGCTCATAAATACAGGCGACTGCCGCTGTGTTTCAAAGCTGTCTTCTATACCACTTAACGGCTGCATAGGACGGAACAATACGGCGCCCGCCAGCAATTCAGGATACAAAATAAGTACGGCGCCTGCAATATTGGCCCCGTTGGAATAACCAACAGCCACCAGTTTATTGATATCGAAGCCCTCGGTAACAGCTAATTCCTTCAGGAAATGTACCATTTCATGCGTTCTGAAATGCACGTCTTCTTCGTCAAATACGCCCATGCCTAAACGACGGAAGAAGCGGGGCATGCCATGTTCCTGTACATTGCCCCTCAGACTTAATACGTTGAATCCTGTTCCCAGCGCTCCCGCCAGGGGTAGCAAATCCCGTTCATCTCCGCCGGTGCCATGCAACAGCAGCAACGTATAGGCGGTGGGGTTACCCACCGGCTCAAATACGTACTGCATCCGTTTAAAATCCATACTAGTCCAGTTTAATCAGTTTTTTCTCAATCTCTTCCCGCTGTGGCTCATACTGCGGCGGCAACATCAGGTGGGTGCCCAGTTCCGCTGCCGGCTCATCTACTGTGAAGCCCGGCACATCGGTAGCCAGCTCAAATAACACACCGCCCGGTTCCCTGAAGTAAACCGACCTGAAATATTTCCGGTCCAGCTGCGGGGTAACATTCAGTCCACGGTCTTCCAGCAGTTGCCGGTAATGCAGTTGCATGGCGTCGTCTTTCATGCGGAAAGCAATGTGGTGTACACTGCCGCCAGCCACATGCCCGCGGGTTTCTCCCTTGGCTTCCACCAGGTCGATGTAGTTGGCGGTATCTCCAGCCGGACTAACAAAGCGGTAACGGTTGGTATGATGCTTTGCCAGCTTGTATCCAAACACTGATACCAGCAGGTCGGCGGTAGGTTGTATATCTTCCAGCGTAAGCGTAACATGATGGAATCCCCGGGTAGCATGTTCTTCACCTACTTCGGCGGTAGTCCACGGTGTACGGGGATCCGGTTTTTCCGGTACGGTCAGTTCTACTTTCAACCCGTCGCGATCAATAAACGTGAGGTAGATGTCCCCGAACTTGGCTGAAGGTTTATTATAGATGATATTCTCTTTTTCAAATCTTTTTAACCAGAAGTCGATACTGCCTTCCGGGATGCTGTAGCCTATCTCGGTAGCCATGTGGGTGCCCCTGCGGCCGGCCGAAATATCTTCCCACGGGAAGAAAGTGAGGATGGTACCGGGTGTGCCGGTTTCATCTCCATAATAAAAATGATAAGTGTGGGGATCATCAAAGTTCACCGTTTTCTTTACAAAACGTAATCCCATCACCCGGGTATAAAAATCAAAGTTCTTCTTCGCATTGCCTGAAATGGCCGTGATATGATGCAGGCCTGTTATTTCGTTCATAGTTCCGTTTTTTTAAGTGGGCTGTTAGTCTTTGTTGCAAAGACTAACAGCTGATCATCTTACTGCTTCTTAATCAATTGCACTTCCCCGTAAATTTTCACTTCATCGCCAACCATTACGCCACCCGCTTCGGTAGCGGCATTCCAGGTAAGACCAAAATCTTTACGGTTAATTTTTCCGTTGATAGTAAAACCGGCCCTGGTATTGCCCCAGGGATCTTTTACCACACCCCCGTATTCAACCGCCAGCTTAATATTTTTAGTAATGCCACGGATGGTCAGATCTCCGTACAGCTCATAAGAACCATCGTTGTCAACGTTCTCATACTTCGTAGTTTCAAAAATGATATCCTTGTAAGTATTCACATCAAAAAAGTCCGGGGAGCGGAGATGTTGATCCCTGTCGGCGCTGCCTGTTGAAATGGAATCTATATCCACCGTTACTTTCACTTTGGCCGTCATAAAATCCTCTTCCTCTGTTGTTGCATCTACAGTAAAGGTGTTGAACTTACCATTGATATTAGTGATCATCAGGTGACGGATCTTAAATCCGAGCTCACTGTGACTCGCGTCGGCTACCCATTGTTGTTTTGCCATAAGTAAATGTGGTTTTTAATGAATCAATGAATTTTAAATGCCGCGTAAACCGCTGCAGGACTATATTTTAACAAGACCAAATACCTATTGTTCAATCTTTTTTCTATCACAAATATCGGGTGATAACGGTTGGGTTTAAATGGATCAAATACACTTAATGATGTACTTTTTGCGTATGCACTTAAAGGTAAGGAATATATCGGTAAGCCATTTATTATCAAATGATGTATAATTTTTTTCAAATACTTCAAACATTATGCATGAAAGATTGTTTTGAGGTGTTGAGGTGGAACCCGGGCCTTCCTGATGTAAAGAAAACCGTATGAGATACTACTTGTTCTTAATTCCGTTACTGCCAGTATTGTATGCACAGGGCCAGCAAAACGGACAACCGCTGACTTTAAGGGAATGTTACCGCCTTGCCAAACAGGGAAACACACTGGTGCAGCAGGCGCAACGATCCCTGAAGGCAAGGGAGTACAACCTGCAGGCGGAAAACAGGTCGTATTATCCTAAGCTGGATCTGCTGGCGGGTTACAACTATCTCGGCAAACCCCTTGAAATAAACCTGCAACAGGTGAAAGACGGGGTGGTCAACGGATCTTCCACACAAAGCGTTAACACCGCCAATACCGTTTACCAGCAGATCACCGGGCAACCCCTTCCCCAAAATGTACAGGATGTGATCTATAACACCACCAAAGGAATCATCAATACCCTTTACCCCGATTATAACCCCGCTCTTGCGAAACAATCCTACTTCACGGCAGCCCTCGCACTACGGCAACCCATTTACCTGGGCGGAAAAATTACAGCCGCGCAACAACTGGCAAAAACACAGGTCACCGCCGGGCAGTTTAACCAGGAAGTAGTGGAAAAAGGATTGTTCTTTGCCATCAGTGCGCAGTACCTGCGGATCCTTTACCTGAATACCATTCTGGCCCATGAAGCAGTGATCGTGGAGTCTTTTAAGAAAAACCGCGATTATGCCACATCTTTAAAAGACAACCAGATCCTGCCGCCTTACCTGCTTAACTGGGCCAGGGTATCTTATGTGCAGGCCAGCAACAGGTACAACAACCTGGAGCTGGAAAAGGAAAACGCTTTACTGGAGCTTAACGACCTGTTGGGGCAACCCATAGAAACTCCCATTGAGATCAATGATACACTGGAATATGAATTAAAACCGGTCACAGAAACCGGGCAGTTGGAATTGCTCCGGAATAACCCTACTTACCGCCTGGTGGAGAATAAAACAGACCTCGCCAATGTGGCCGTGAAAGCCTCCAGGTCGCTTGCATTGCCCAATGTATTTGCCATCGGCAGTTTGAACCTGTACCAGAAAGACCTGCCGGTAACCATACCGCCATGGCTCATAGGAGTGGAAATGCAATGGAACCTGTTTGATGGCTTCCAGAAATACAAGCGTACCAAAGCCAGTAAAATGCTGGTGGAAGAAGCACAGATGGCGGCGCTCAACACCAAAACCTCGCTGGAGCTGCAACTGAAAGTAGCGATGAATAAAATGAAGGCATTGCAGAATGATGTGGCTTCGCTCGACAGCGCCCGGCAGCAGGCGCACCTCACTACTACCCTGGTAACAGACCGTATGCAAAACCAGCTGTCGTCTGTAAAGGATGTAAACGATGCACTGCTGCAGGAAGAGGAAATGCATAAGATCTACTATACCGCGGTAATGGGCTACTATCTGGCGCTGGCCCAATACTGTAATGTAATAGGTACACCGGAACAATTTGCCACATACGTTGACAGATAAACAGACTTTTTCATGAGAGCAGTATTAAAAAATTATTGGGCGTTGCTGATCCCCATTGCTATCCTGGTGATTGCGCTGATCTTCTTTATAAAGAAGCCTGCGGCGGCAGACCGGTCAATGATAGGCATGGTGGACGCCGACTATGTGGATGTGGCAGCGGAGTTCCCCGGGCGGCTGGACAGCCTCCTGGTGAAACAGGGCGATACCATCCGTAAAGGACAGTTGCTCGGTGTGCTCCGGTCTACCGAGATCAATGCCATTCGCAACCAGGCGCAGGCAGCCATAGACGCCGCCAAGGGACAACTTACCCTGTTGCAGAAAGGCGCCCGCCCCGAAGCTATCAAGGCAGCCGATAATCTATACAACATTACCCAGCAACAATATGAGCTGATGCAGAAAACCTACCAGCGCATGCAGAACCTCTTTAACGACGATGTGATTTCAGGACAGGAAAAAGACCTCGTGTACTTTAAACTGCAGGCAGCCAAAAAGGAAATGGAAACCGCCAAACTAAATATGGATATGCTGCAACAAGGCAGCCGGCCGGAACTCATTACCACCGCCGCTGCCATTGTACGGCAGGCGGAACAGGGCTATGAGCTCACCAAAGCATTATCCGACAATACCTATATTCATGCGCCTGCTGATGGCATTATCACTTCTATGGTAATAGAAGAAGGGGAGATAGTAGCCATCGGCTATCCGCTGATGACCATCCAGAAACCCGCCACTTATCATATTACCTACAACATCCGGCAGGATGATATGCAACGCCTTCCGCCGGGTACACGGGTACAGGTGCGGGTACCGGGCTGCGACCCTGAAAATTTTGAAGCGGAAGTGCATAAAGTAGCGCCTTCGCTTACTTTCGCCAACTGGGTACCGGTAAAAGAACAGGGCAAATTTGAACTGCGCACTTTTACGGTAGACCTGACACCTGTAAACCAGGCGGCAGTGAAGGGGCTGCGCCCCGGTATGACCGCCTCCATGAATCTGCCATGATGCGTTCCATTTTCCATATCATGACCAGGGAATGGAAGCGCATACTTACCCTCCCGGAACACTACATTGTGTTGCTGGTACTGCCGCCGCTGGTATGCCTGTTATATGGTTATATCTATAACAACCAGTTTGCCCGTGATTTACCGGTAGCAGTTTGGGATGAAGCGCGATCGCCATTATCGCGCCAGTTCACCTTTATGCTGGAACAAACGGAGAGTATCCATATCACGCAGCAGGTGGACAATGAAGCGGCGCTCCAAAAAATGATGGAACAGGGTACTATCCAGGGCGCCATCCACTTTCCTGCAAAAATGGATGAACATATTAAAAGCCGGCAACCGGTATACATCACCGTGTATACCAATACGGCCGCGGTGGTAACGGCCAAGCTGATCTATAAAGATGCCGCCAAAGTACTGATCACGGCAGGTTCCGGGGTTACGCTGCAGAAGTTCGTAAAAACAGGGATGCCAACAGGTAAAGCCATGGCGCTGGTACAGCCCATCCGGCTTACTTCGTATATGCTGTATAACCCGCAGTATAACTACCAGCAATACCTGGTGCCGGGATTAATTGCCGTGGCGCTGCAAATGATGATCATTATGGTCACTGTGCTGGCGCTGAACCTGGAAGAAAAAAGGGGCACTTTCCAGGAGCTGCATACAATGGCGGGCGGTTCCGCCTCCAATGTACTGCTGGGAAAGGGTCTGGCGCATCTGAGCGTTGGATGGCTGCACTATATCCTGGTAACATGCATTGTATTCCCGCTGTTTGCCCACGGCCGGATAGGCGGCTCCTGGCCGCTGTTCCTCCTGTTTACCCTGCTGATCATTGGCTGTATCAGCATCGGGATGATGGTGTCGGCCATTGTAAGCGATGTGATGGTAGCCTGCGACCTGGGGCTGTTCTATACTTCGCCGGCGTTTGTGTTCAGCGGCTTTACCTTTCCCCGCTGGGCCATGCCCTGGTACGACCAGTACTATGCCTGGCTGATGCCTTTTACACCTTTCCTGGATGGTTTCTTTAAAGTATATTTTATGGAATTGCCCATGCACTATGCGTATAAGGAGGCAGGGCAGTTGCTTATTTACATCGCCATTACCTTTCCTGTTGCACTGTTATTCCTACAACGGAAAATGAATAAATTCTCCTTACAGCATGCGTGATTTTTTACGACATATCAACCGGTTGTTCCTGCGGGAAGTGAGGATGATAGCCACTGATCACAGTTTGTTACTCACATTGCTGATAGCGCCGCTCCTGTATGCTTTTTTTTATGGTAGTATATATAGTTATAAGGTAGAAGAAAAAGTATTGCTGGCGGTAGCCGATGATGATAAAAGCGAATTATCCCGCACCTTCCTGCAACAGCTGACCAAAATGCAGATCGTGGAAGTAACCGGTGCTTCGGATTTGCAGGATGCACAGGATAAGATGTATTACGGCCAGTGCCAGGGTTACCTGTACATTCCCCATGGTGTACAGAAAAAAGTGCTGGCCCTGCAGCAGGCCGATATTGTGCTGGCGGTGAACGCCGCGCGGTTCCTGCCTTCCAGCGAACTGGCCGGCGGTATTACCACGCTGGCACTTACTGTAGGAGCGGGAGTGAGGCTGAAGTACAACGAAATGCAGGGACTCAATTCACAGATGGCAATGCGGGAAACCCAGCCGGTGAACCTCGACTACCGCCCGATGTACAATTCCCGGTCCAGCTACGGCGCCTTCCTTTTACCCGGGCTGTTGGCGCTGATATTGCAACAAACGTTGCTGATCGGTCTTTCCGAAAGCATGGCGCTCGATAAAGAAAGAAGGAAAGTGCCTGAACTGCTGAAAACCGGTGGGGGCGGATTGTCGGCTACCCTGTGGGGTAAAGGCCTGTTCTATATGCTGTTGTTCTGCTGCTATGCTTTTTTCTTTATGACGGTTAACTATACCACGCTGGATATCCCTTTCCGGGGAAAAGTTTTTGACGTAGCGGTGGTATTTTTTCTCTTCTTCCTCACGCTGATACCGCTGGGCATGTGGCTGGGCACTATGTTCCGCAGCCAGCTGATGGCGGCGCAGATGATGGTGTTTTCCACGTACCCGGTATTCCTTATTGCCGGTTATGCATGGCCCTATGAATCGTTGCCGGCGCCCTTACAATGGTTATCATCCATGGTGCCCACCATGCCCTTCCTGAAAGTATACCAGTCCATTGTACAAATGGGCGCCACCCTTGGCGATAACATCCCTTCCGTACTGCATTTGCTGGTCCTCTCCGGGTTTTATACGCTGCTGGCGTTACTTGGATTAAGACGTTTGAATAAGCGGCAACAATCCATATCTTTGTAACGGATGTATGCAATTGTAGATATTGAAACGACAGGCGGCCATGCAAGCGCCAACGGCATTACAGAGATTGCCGTATTCCTGTATGACGGGAAGGAAGTAACCCAGCATTACCAGACCCTGGTAAACCCCGGCATACCCATTCCTTATTACATAGAATCGCTGACGGGCATCAGCAACACTATGGTGGCGGATGCGCCGCCCTTTGAGGCCATTGCCCCCTTGCTGTACGATTTGCTGAAAGACCGGATCTTTGTAGCGCACAACGTAAATTTCGACTACTCCTTCATAAAGCACCAGCTGGGCAATGCAGGCTTCGACCTGCAAAGCAAAAAACTGTGTACGGTACGGCTGGGGCGTAAAATATTCCCGGGGCTCAAATCATACAGCCTGGGTAATATCTGTCGTCATTTCGGGATCCCTGTAAATGGCCGGCACCGGGCAGGTGGCGACGCAGAAGCTACCACCGTGCTTTTCGGGATGCTGCTGGCCAATGATAAGGAGAAGGTCATCGCCTCCATGCTGAAGGTGGGATCAAAGGAACAGTTCCTGCCACCCAACCTGCCACCGGACCAGGTAAAAGGACTGCCTGCGCAGCCGGGCGTTTATTATTTCCATGATCACAAAGACAAAGTAGTATATGTGGGCAAGGCAAAGGACCTTGGCAAACGGGTGAACAGTCACTTTACCGGGCATAGTACCAGCCGGCAACGGCAGAACTTCCTGCGCACCATTCACCGCATTTCCTACCAGGAAACAGCCACTGAGCTGATGGCCTCCATCCTGGAATCGGTGGAGATAAAGCGTTTATGGCCGGTTTTCAACTATGCCCAGAAACGCGTGGAGTTCCGGTACGGATTCTATCTCTTCGAAGACCAGCACGGCTACCTGCGCTTGGCGATAGAACGGAAGCGGAAGTATTCGCACCCTATACACAGCTTCAACCTGCTGATAGACGGCCACCGGCTGCTGCGCTCCCTGATAAAGGAGTTTGGGCTATGCCCCAGGCTTTGCTTCCTGCAAAAGGGAGATGGTACCTGCGCAGGCATTACCGCCGGTACCTGCAAAGGCGCCTGCCGCAAAGCCGAAGCGCCTGAAACCTATAATGAGCGCATGAAAGCGGCCATCGCATTCCTGCAGGAACAACAACCCTCCGTGATCATCGTAGACAAAGGCCGCAATAGCAGCGAAAAAAGCTGCATCCTGATGGAGAAAGGCCGGTTTTATGGCATGGGCTACATTCCGGCAGAAGCAAACACTACGGAAGCGGAACACATCCGTGAATACCTCACCCCGTACGCCGAGAACGAAGTGATCATCGGTCTTCTCCGGCCATACGCGCGGATTTTGTCTGACGCGAAGGTTGTCTGACTCAGGATTATGATGATTTCGCTGATTACGCTGATTTGATTACTTTGGATTTAAAAGGATTTGGGGAGATTTAAGCGAAAATATCCGCTTAAATCTCCCCGAATCCTTTTAAAATCATTACAAAATCAAATCAGCGTAATCAGCGAAATCATCATAATCCTGAGTCAGACAAATTCCGCGAAAAAATTTATGCAATCGTAATAAGTGAATCGTTTCATGATTACTTTTGCATCTCTTAAAAGGGTATTTCATCTTTAATTATTAATATTTTTTTATTCATGTTAGAGTCAAGTTTCAAATTACCAGGTCAAACTGCCTTTTACAAAGGGAAAGTACGCGATGTTTACACCATTGATGACAGGCTGATGGTAATGGTTGTAAGCGATCGCATCTCTGCATTTGATGTGGTACTGCCTCGCCCCATTCCTTTCAAAGGACAGGTATTGAACCAGGTGGCCGCCATTATGCTGGAAGCCACTAAAGATATCGTTCCTAACTGGGTAAAATCTTCCCCGCTCCCTAACGTAACAATAGGGCTGAAGTGCGAAACCTTCCCCGTGGAAATGGTGGTACGCGGTAACCTCACCGGTCATGCCTGGAGAACCTACAAATCCGGCCAGCGTGTACTTTGCGGTGTAACCATGCCGGAAGGAATGAAAGAAAACGATTTCTTCCCGTCGCCCATCATTACGCCAACCACGAAGGCCCATGAAGGTCATGACGAGGATATTTCCCGGGAAGAGATCATTGCGCAGGGACTGGTGAGCAAAGAAGACTACGAACAACTTGAAAAG
>JBCNPS010000161.1:0-12890 GCA_039593235.1 Chitinophaga sp.
TAAATAAAAAATACTATCTTGGTAAAAGTTGATGCGATAAAAAAAAGTTTACCCATCGTATTCACTGTATATTATTTATTATCAACCTGGTCTTCCTTGCTTACAATCCTGATGCTGTTCCATTAAATCCAGGTTATGAAGAATGTAATGCTGTTTAAATACCGGCAGGGACTATTGCTGTTATTGATCATCCTATTTTACCAGGTATTATCCGCTCAAAAAAAAATTATTTATCAACCTGAGTGGAGTTCACTTCAGCAACATAAGGAAGTGCCGGAATGGATCCGCGACGCGAAGTTTGGGATTTACTGTCATTGGGGAGTATATACGGTACCGGCATATAATAATGAACATTATTATTCCCATATGCATGCCGATTCCGGTTATTCCAAACTGGGTACCTATCAACGGCATGTAGCTTTATACGGACCATTATCCAAATTCGGGTACCATGATTTTATACCGATGTTCAAAGGAGAACATTTCAACGCGGATGAATGGGCTGATCTGTTTGTAAAAAGCGGGGCAAAGTTTGCAGGGCCTGTAGGCGAGCATCACGACGGCTTTTCCATGTGGAACAGCCAGCTCACACCGTTCAATGCGAAACAGATGGGACCACACCGCGATGTGGTAGGCGAACTGGAAAAAGCGATCCGTAAAAGAGGAATGAAATTCTTTGTGTCGTTACATCATGAACTGAATTACGGTTATGTAAAGCCAAAACCAGGATGGGCGGCGGCTGACCCGAAGTATGCAAAATTATATGGTACGCCTATGCCGCATGAAGAATGGCTGAAGATGTGGCAGGGAAAGTGCAACGAAGTAGTGGATAAATACCACCCGGACATTATGTACTTTGATTCCTGGCTGGAAAATATCCCGGAGCAGTATATTAAAGGTTACCTCACCCATTACTTTAATGATGCGGAGCAACGGGGGCAGGATGTAACAATGACCTATAAAGGAAATGACATACCAGAAGGCATAGGAATGGTGGATCATGAAAACAGTCAGCCTGATCATATTGTAGCCCAGCCATGGCTATGTGATTATTCCATTGGTACCGGCTTTGCCTTGTCATGGGGATATACAGACGGCATGGAGATACGCACGCCACGCGAAATAGTGCATAAGATCATTGAAGTGGTGAGTAAGAACGGGCAGCTACTGCTGAACCTCTCTCCTACCTCAGACGGCCGCATTCCGCAAAACCAACAGGAAGTAATGTTCCGTGTAGGCAAATGGATGTGGGCTAACGGCGAATCCATTTATGGTACAAGACCCTTCCGCCAATACGGTGAAACCACCGCCGAAGGGCAACGGGTGCATTACACCCGCAAAGGTAACAGTGTGTATGCTATTTTCCTGGACTGGCCGGGTGATAACAGCATTGTGCATTTGAAAGCATTGCAACGCGATAGTTTAGGCGGGGATATACAATCAGTACAACTGCTTGGATTAAAATCACTGGATAATTGCCCGTTCCGTGTAGATGAACAGGGACTGGCGCTCACTATCCCCGCCAAAACAAGGATACCATCCGATATAGCGTATGTTTTTAAAATAGTACTGAAAAACTCTAATCATAACGTGAACGAGAACGGGCAATCAATGTCCCAATCGCAGGGGAACCATGCACAGGCAGGTTCCCCTTTTTTTAAAACTGAAACACCGTTATTTGAAATTACCGGCGGCCCGGATGCACCCGTGATCAACGAGGGAATGCCCGGCACCGCCGGTATACAGGGCGGGTTTGAAGGCGGCGCCTGTGTGAAAGTAAATGGCACCTATCACCTGTTCCCGACAGAAAGAGCCGGACAGGCAGGTATGCCGCCTTACTACGACCGGGTAAAAACACGGATCGGGCACTGGACCAGTACCGATGCTATACACTGGACCCGGCAAAAAACATTGTACCAGGGCAGCGGGCAATACGCATTAACTGCAGACGACAATCCCATGAACGACCGCCGCGCCGCGCTCTGGTCCTTCATGCCCATTTACAGTGAAGCGCATCAGCGCTGGTATGGCTATTACCTGGCTTATACCGTACATAAAGACATTGAACCCAATCATTCCTTTGGAAGGATCTGGCGTGCGGAATCGGTAAAAGATGGCATAAACGGCATTGGTGGTCCATATACCGATAAAGGCATTATTATGGAGCCGGGTCTTGATACCCAACTATGGGAAGGGCGGCAGGGCGTAGCCTCCTTCTTTCCCTATCCTGTGGGGCAGGAATGGCTGGCTTTTTATGCAGGTGCATATCCTTATCTCAAACGTGACGACTATCCCGCAAAACCAGGAAAGGGCTGGTTTATAGGGCTTGCCCGCTCCTCCTCACTGGAAGGGCCCTGGACCAGGATGGACAGCAGCGTGAATCCTGTTACTTCCATTCATCCCTGGTTTGTGGAAAACCCGCTGGTCAGCAAACTGCCGAATGGTTTGTATATTGCCTTATTCGACGGCGGCCCCGAAGGGTTCGGATTGCACCTTCCTAACATGATGGGCTATACGCTTTCCAAAGACGGCCTGCACTGGACTGCCGCCCGTTATTTACCTATCCAGACCAAAGTGAAGAAATGGTGGGATATCATGCGAACACCGCTTTGCCTGATACCGGAAGGAAACGATCGCTATACCATCCTTTATGCCGCCATTAATAACAATCAGCGATTCCATCCCATAGGCCTGGTACATGTGAAACTAAACCGGCAGGTACTGGAAGAAATGCAAAACAACATCAACACTATGAACTAAGCAGGGTTTTAAAGTATTTCAAAATCAGCGTAATCCCGAATAAGATAAAACCAGCATGAAGCAATTTTTCAGCATAATTATTTTCATAGGCCTGTTACCGTTATTTATCTACAGCCAGTCCTCTCCCAATAAATCTATATGGCTGGTCACCAGCCCGCACCCTGCTCCCAGGGTACAATATGGTATGGAACAATTAGGCAGCACTCTCAAAGCAGCCGGGTATCATGTACAAACCACTACGCAGTTCCAATCTCAAAAAGAGGCGCCGGAGATTGTTATAGGCGCCATTAGCGACAGGCTCACCCAAACAGCTATACGCAAATTCAAACTACCCGTTACCACTACGCCAGGTAAAGAAGGATTTGTGATTAACACTGCCAACAACCATGGATTGATAGCCGGTGCTGACAACAGCGGCATTTTATATGGCTGCCTGGAAATGGCGGAACGCATCCGGGCCGGCGGCACACTACCGGAACGCCTCTACGTAGCGGATCAACCGGAGATGGTGCTGCGCGGCACCTGTATTGGCATACAAAAAACAACCTATCTCCCCGGCAGAACAGTGTATGAATATCCATACACACCACAGGATTTTCCCTGGTTCTATGATAAAGCATTATGGATCCGCTACCTGGATATGCTGGCCGCCAACCGCATGAACTCATTATACCTGTGGAATGGTCATCCTTTTGCTTCCCTGGTGAGGCTAAAGGACTATCCTTACGCCGTGGAAGTAGACAGCGCCACCTTCCGGAAGAACAGGGAAATGTATCATTTCCTGACAGCAGAAGCCGACAAACGCGGCATATGGGTGATCCAGATGTTTTACAATATTATCATCTCCAAACCTTCTGCAGAAAAACACGGGCTGGTTACGCAGGACCGTAAACGGCGCATACTGCCGCTCATTGCGGATTATACCCGTAAGTCCATTGCCGCATTTGTAGCGGAGTATCCCAATGTGGGATTACTGGTAACATTGGGAGAAGCCATGAGCGATGAAGATGATGAAAAATGGTTCACCCAAACCATTATTCCCGGCGTAAAAGATGGGTTACGGGCATTGGGAAAAACCACCCTCCCGCCTATTGTAGTGCGTGGACATGATACCAATCCCCAGGCCATTATGAAAGCCGCTCTCCCATTGTATCCCAACCTCTATGTTGAAAATAAATACAACGGCGAAGCGCTCACCACTTACCATCCGCGTGGCCCCTGGGCGGCCATGCACAGGGATTTAAGCAAGCTAACCGTAGACATTGACAATGTTCATATCCTGGCTAACCTGGAGCCATTCCGGTATGGCGCCACCGCCTTCATCCAGAAATGCGTGCAGGCCATGCATAATATCCACGGGGCTAACGGGCTGCATCTTTACCCTCAGGCATCCTACTGGGATTGGCCCTATACGGCAGATAAGGCAACCCCGCGTTTGCTGCAAATAGACCGTGACTGGATCTGGTACCAGGCATGGGCGCGTTATGCGTGGAACTGTCACCGCAGCCGGGAAGAGGAAGACCATTACTGGAGCAGTTTGCTGGATAAAAAGTATGGTAGCCGGGCAGCAGGTGCACATATACTGGAAGCTTATGAAGAAACCGGTGAAATAGCACCCAAGCTATTACGGCGCTTTGGCATCACTAACGGTAACCGGCAAACGCTTACACTCGGTATGCTGATGAACCAGCTTATAAACCCGCAAAGGTGGCGCGTATGGCCTGATCTATACGATTCCGACGGCCCCGAAGGCGAAACGCTCGCCACTTATGCTGCCAGGGAATGGCAACACCTGCCGCATACCGGGGAAACACCCGTGCAGATCATTGCTGAAGTTACACAGCATGGCGAACGCGCCGTGAAAGCGATTGAAGCAGTTACTATGGTGCAAAAAGATACCGCCGGATTTGCAAGGCTAAAAAATGACGTTTATTGTTACCGGGCGCTGGCCCGCTTCTATACGGCAAAAGTACAGGCAGCCTTATGTGTGCTGCGGTACCGCTACTCCCGCAACCATGAAGACCTGCAGAAAGCCCTGCCCTACCTGCAACAAAGCGTAGCGCATTTCCGGGAACTGGCAGCCCTCACTAAAGATAGCTACCTGTATGCCAACAGCATGCAAACACAGCAAAGAAAGGTGCCCGTTGGCGGCGATAACGGGCATAACAAAACATGGGTGGAGCTGCTGCCCTGGTATGAAGCAGAGCTGGAATATTTTACACAACATCTCGATTCACTAAAAAATACTACGTTACACAGTAATAACGTAAACGCACCTACGCTACCAGCCCGGTTGCAACCCGTGCCAGTTACCATATTAGATTCAGTTGCCGGGCACTACAAGCCGGTGGCTCAGCAGCGCGTATTTAGCGATAAAGATATCCGTATACAGGCAGTACATCCTTCGCTGGCAGATTTACGGGCATTCTCTTTTTCCATGCAGCAACAACAGGAGAATGGTACCACTCTTCACTTCAGGAACACACACCCGGTAAAAATGTTAGTCGGTTATTTTGATACAAAAGAAAAGAGCTACCTGCAGGCGCCCGACCTGGAAACCGATGCCAGTGCAGATGATCAGGGACAGGCGACCATCAGGATCACACACGCCTTATCGCTTTCTTCCATGCCGTCGGTGAACGTGCATACTTATTATTTTGATGCCGGCGAGCATACGTTTATATTGGGTAAAGGCGCATGCCTCCTACTGGGCTTTACAGACGCCAACCAGGAAATCAGCGGATATAATACCAACCAGGAAGCAGACAGTACACAACAGCTGGATTGGTTATTTGAAAAATAAATACAAGCATATATGAAGCCGGTTATTTCACTCGATCATTCTTCCGATGCGCCCAAATACCAACAGATCATGCAGTTCATTATCACTGCCATTGATACCAACCAGCTAAAGATCGGCGATAAACTCCCTTCTGTAAACCAGGTTTGCGAAAATACCGGCATTGCCCCTAAAACCGTAATGCAGGCTTTCCGCAGCCTCACACAATCAGGTATCATATCGGCCGTAAGGTATAAAGGATTTTTTGTAGCCAGCACCAATACGCAATCAACACACAATATCTTCGTGCTATTTAACAGTCTTACTGCCTACAAGGAAGAAATATATGAAAGCATAAAAGATACGATTGCAGGTAAAGGCACCGTGAGCATTTATTTCCATCATAATAATGTGGCATTATTTAATACGCTGCTGGCGCAAAGCAATGGTAAGTACACCGCTTACATCATCATGCCTATCAGGGATAAGGGCATTGCATCATCATTAATGCAATTACCACAGCATAAGATCTACATCCTTGACCTTGGCTATCGCGATTGGGGCGCCAGATATCCTTCTGTTTGCCAGTATTTCCGGGAAGATATTTACGGGGTACTGCGGCAACATCTTACAAAGATCCGCCGCAAGTACAATAAACTGGTACTTGTAACAGGTCCCGGCTTTTATAATCTTACCCAGATTGAAAGCGGCTTCCGGCTGTTCTGCAGGGAATCCGGGATCCGCTCAGCGGTTATTACCCATGTGGATAATAAACCGCTGACGCCCGGCGAATTGTATATACTGGTACATGACGGCGACCTGGTGCATCTTGTAAAGCGGATCAGCGCGTTGTCGATGAAACTGGGAAAAGATATCGGGATCATTTCCTATAATGACATTCCCATCAAAGAGATTGCCGCCAATGGTATTGCTACCATTTCCACCGACTTTACGAAGATGGGGGCAGATATCATTAACATGGTGCTTCACAAAAAAAAGATGCACATCAAGAACCCTTGTAAACTGGTAGAGCGACCATCTTTTTAAGTTCTTATTTCCCTTCGCATAAAAAGATAATAAGAAAGTGCAAAGCAAACAACGGTAGCCGCAATAAGGCCGCTTACCTGTGGCCATACTACCAGCAGGCTTTCCCGCACCGATAGTGGCGACGGAATAGCGCCGGCCATTTGTTCCATTGTGAGTGGCCCCAGGCTGCGCACAGACGGCATCAGCAAAGTAGTGGTGGCATCTGTATACAACTGGCTTGGTACAAAACGCAGAAAGGTCAAAATGATCCTGTTGTATGCCACCAGCTGATCCTGGCTCAACACATCGGGGTTAGGCAGGAATGCTTTGATAATAACATTCACAATGATCTGGTAAAAGACCGTAAAGAATAACCAGATGGCAATAGCCGTTAATGCAGACGTGGCTGGCTGGCGAAACTTCACTGAAAGCAGTATGGAAAGGTTCAGCCAGAATGATACATAGATCACGCTCAAAATCACAAAGCATAGTATCCGCATAAACTCAGACGGTTCTATACTTACACCGGTAATGATCAATCCACCACCTATCATTAATAGGTTAAGCGACAGGAAAAGCGTGCTGATAACAATGAGCGAGGCTACGAACTTAGCGTTAATCACTGAATCGCGGTAAACCGGTTGTGCCATCAACCGGATCAGCGTACCGTTTGATTGTTCTGAATTAATGGCATCAAAACCAAGACTGATACCCAGCAATGGCCCAAGGAAGCCAATGAAGATATGAAAAGGGGGCAACGACCCGTCTGTTGTGGTGAGCAGTTTCAGGTACAGGTATAACCTGTCGGGGTCGTTGATATTTGCCACTGCCTTGGCAATATTGGCAAGAGACACATACATGGATCCCAGGAAAGTAAGCAATATCAATCCCGCCAGGATAATGAAGCGCCAGCTATGCACCTGGTCCGCCACTTCCTTCCGTACCATGGCAAAGAAAGGGCTCCCTGCTTTATATCGCTGCTGGTTACTGCTTTTTGAACCTGCTGAAAAAAGACCGTTGAAATAGGCCGCTTGACTTTTCATTAGATACGTTTTCCTTTAAATTATTTTCAAAATACCGTTGATAGATTTCATCAAGGCCATAACTTTTCTGTTGTACGCCGGTAACATCAAATCCATGTTGCACGAAGAAGCGTACAATATCAGGGGTAATATTTTCCCTGCCTGATATTTCCACTACTGTTCCATCTACTGTTACCTTGCTTACAGCCGGCATTTGCAGGAGGTCTTTTTCCAGCCCGTTTGCCTCACTGATGGCGGCTTTCAGCGTTACCTGCACAGCATAGGGTGCAGCATTGAACAGGTTGGCAGCCAGTGTTTCAATATTGCCTTCCGCCAGCAGGCGCCCACCAACGAATATGCCTACACGATTACATACCTGCTGCACCTGGTGCAGGTGATGCGACGATAATAATATCGTGAGTCCCTGCGCCTGGCTCAGCTGCCGGATCAATTCCAGGAAATCCCTTACACCTGTAGGATCAATACCCAGCGTAGGTTCATCCAGGATGATCACTTCAGGTTGTTTAAGCAGCACATCCGCCAGCCCAAGCCGTTGTTTCATACCGCGGGAAAAGGCGCCTGCTTTTTTATGTATAGCTGCTTCCAGCCCTACTTCCGCCAGCATGTTCCGGGCACGGTCCTTTACTTCCGTTTCCGGGATACCATTCAGCCGCCCGATGTAAGTAAGATTTTCCAGCGCCGTTAGCTCATTGTAAAAGCCCACGTTATCCGGCATGTAACCTACCTTACGTTTTACCGGGATGGGATTACGCGCGGCATTCAGCCCGCAGATGCGCGCTTCCCCGGCAGAGGGTTCTGTAAGACCAAGCAGCATTAATATGGTAGTTGATTTCCCCGCGCCATTGGGACCAAGCAACCCGAATATTTCGCCTTTGCCGATAGCCAGGTGCAGGTTATCCACGGCCTTCAGGGAGCCGTAGTATTTGGTCAGCCCGTTCATCTCAATAATTGGTTGTTCCATAAGCTATCTCCTGCCATATTTACGGATAAGGTAATACACCGCGCCTAACGCAGCCACTATCACCAGTATGCCAAGCCATCCTGTAAGAACGGATGTGGTGACGGTCATGCGGAAAGCCGCACTGGAAGAAGCATTGGTATTTTTAACGGAGAAGTTAGTGACATAATCACCGGCAATGGTTTTATCGGGTACACTCAGCGTAGCGGTAACTTCAGCGTCTTTACCGGGTTCCAGGCGGGTAATAGTAGATGGTACAAAAGCGGCGTCCCATTGCGGGGGAGCCTGGCCGGAAAGATCGAGGTTCTCAAGTGCAATCGTCCCGGTGTTCTTCACCAGGAGATGGATCTCTTTACGGTTGCCCTCTGTTATTTCATCGCTCAGCCGGCCTGTTGGCGTAGTAAGCGCTACACTATACGAGCCTTTCACCACTGCTTCCAGGTTCAGCTTTGCAGAATCTGTACCTGTTACAGCGAGTACCGGTATATTATATTTCCCGGGTTTGGTTTCTATAGCAGGATTAATTTCCAGGGTGATATCCTGTGTTTTTTCTGAATCGATATTTAATGATGTTACCTGTACACCTTCTACTTTAAAAGAAGCATTCCACCCCGGCGGCACATTGGCGGAAAGCTGGTATACACGGGATACCGCAGCGCCGTTATGTAACCTGGTGTTGTAGTTAAACGGCGTATTGGTGGCCGCTTCAATGTTGATAAGCCTGGCGGTAAATGGTGGTGAGGAATGACTGTTGGCCTGCGCGGCGCTTTGTTTGGTGAATGAAACAGCTAAAAGAAAAAAGCAAATAAAAGATGGCAGATGCAACCGGATCTGCCGGCGATGTTGGTTGTTGCTTGCTGACATTGCTAACATAAGATTAATAAATAATAATTATATTCAGATGAAATAATAGCTATTTATTGCTAAGTACAGCAGTGGTAAAATGGTGATCAGTATTTCAGACGGCAACCAATTTAAAAAGAAATATTAAATGCAATTGCAAAAGAAATGTGAAAATTTTAACAATGACAATGATATGCTGCCTGCAAAAGTCTTTGTTTATTATGCCAGCTATGATACGCCAATGCCGGCACACATTTTCAGCAAGCTGGCGGCAGCGCTTCCGGAAGGCTTACGGACCGCCGTTTACCGGTACCGGCGATGGGAAGACGCACATGCTGCTTTGCTGGGGAAACATTTATTACAGTACTCATTGCGGCGCCAACAGCTTCCACATACCCTCACAGATATTGAGTATACCACCTACCGGCGGCCGTTTATCAAAGGAACGCCCGACTTCAACATCACCCATTCCGGTAATATTGTTGCCTGCGCGGTTGCTGAAAAAGGCCGTATTGGTATTGATATTGAAAAGCCACAGCTATTGCCGGCGGATGATTTCCGGCAACAGTTCAGCCGGGAAGAATGGAACGATATCTTCGGGGATCCTGCGCCGCCAGCCGTTTTCTACAAATACTGGACACGAAAGGAAGCTGTATTAAAAGCTGCCGGCATAGGGCTGAACGAGGAATTACATCTGCTTAATACTACTACAGATATTGTCTTTTATGATCAGCATACCTGGCAGCTTCAGCCCATATTCATAATGCCGGCATATACATGCCACCTGGCGTGTAGTGAAATGAATATTACCGTTTCTGTTCAGGAAGTAAGTATCAGTGAACTGGCAGCCGTTGTTATACCCTAATAAACCTGTTTTACCCGGACTGTGGCAAATTTTCTTCAAAAAACATCTAAAAGTAAAAAACCATCATCTTTTTTAAATAATTAATAATCAATCATTTAAAAGCAAGCTAAACAATTCTGGTGCGATATTGGTTTACCATTAGGCACATCAAAATCGTATGGCTATGAACAGGAAAATCCTAATCACGGAAAGCGATGTTGATATAAGGTTACTTTTATCATCATTGCTTGGGAAGCATTACCAGGTGTTTTTCTTAAATGATGTAGACCAATTAATGGAAGGATCATTTGAGAAACCGGATCTGTTTATTTTGAACAACCAGTTGCCAGGTCTGAGTATACAGGAAGTATGCAGGCATTTGAAAACAAATATCAAAACAAAAAAAATTCCGATACTACTTATTGCAGGATCGGAAGATATTGATGCGTTGAGAGAGGAATGCCCGGGAGATGATATCATTACGAAGCCATTTTCCGGAGCTGAATTACTGGCGAAAGTGCACAGTGCTATTGATATAAATATTACCAGCAGATAATTTTCAGGAAGATGTAAAGCCCTGCGCGGGCTTTACATCTTTTTTTAGTTTGATATTAATCTCTTCCATGGCCATTATGCCCCTTATCTTTATGGCCTTTATAACCTTTATCTTTCTTGTATTTTCCTTTACCGGGATGTCCTTTTACCACGTAGTATTTTTCGTCGTGGCTGTAACGGATAATCTGCTGCTTACCATAATAGCCCTTGTATTTTCCGTACCTGCTCCGGTAAACATCCGGGTGAAGATAAGGCTTAGGTTCATTGACTACTACCTTGTATCCCCTGTTCAGATCATAGTGATAACTGGCAGGTAAGGCAGGAGCGAAAACCCATCTTCCGCCATTGAGGTATATAAAGCGTTGTTCCGGTACATAATAGTACGCATCTACATCAGGCAGGTAGTAATATTCTGCATAATCGTACCCAACGGGTCCCCACAGCGGCTGACTGCCTATATTCACGTTTACATTTACTTTTACCTGGGCATTGCCCGCGTTCGCATACAATAAACCTGCTATCGCTAAACAGGTGATTACCAACATCTTTTTCATGATCTTCTCATTTATAACCTTATAGATTCAAATGGAATGCCAATCTGAAGCATTGGTGGGGAAGAATAAAAACGGCAACTGCCGGTTTTCAAATTTGGTGAGTTCCGGTTTATGTGTATTAAATGTATTACAGATTATGAATAAAGGCGATCATCAGTGCAGCCGTTATTCGTGTAGCCGGCACCGTGCCAATAGTACCGCTGAGCAGATTGGATTCTTTTGGATCATCAAAATTAATAGGTTGCAGGTAGCTGTTAGTATGCCCGTAACCCAAGAGAATGCCTGTACGGAGATTATATTTAGCTCTTTTGACATTTACTCCCAGCTGGCAATAGTAGTTATCCCATGTAGAGGTATTAGGTGAAAAACCATCAGTATCTTTTCTATCTGCATAATTAAAATCAGTTCTGAAAGAGCAATAGCCTGTCAATAATGGTTTCAGCTGGTAACTAACGCCAACGGCCATATTAAAAATTGCCTTTCTTCCTTCGCGCATTTCCAGTAATGCAATTGTGGAAGAGTTAGTGCTTCCTGTATCCGGCCTTACAAAAAACTCGGGCCGCGGGGTAAGAATATTGTAGTCTTTTACTTTCATAAAATATTCCGCCGCTACATATACCTGCCCTTTATGATAATCGTATGCATATCCCAAAGCAATGCTGGCGGGCACTTTATAATTTGTTTTAAGATTGGTTTGACGGGTGTTGGCCAACAGGTTTACCGGATCACCGTCAATAAAATGAACGTTTGCAACAGCATTGTTGCTCAACAGCGTTCCTCTTCCACGTAGATGAATAAGGGGAGATGACAATAATAACCCGAGATGATGTTTTCCTGCTTCATAACTTAACCCAAGTTTTAATTTCAAACCGATATGATGATAATCTACCTGGTAAGCACCTTCATTGCTGGCAAGGGGCAGCATGCTGGAAGTACTATCGTTTACCAGCGCGCGGGAGGTAAAGGCCTCACTGTAATGCTGCGAACGGGGCTGGCCTTCGGCCATAAAACCGATTGCCCAACGGCTGGAAAGCTGAAATCCTGTACTGATGAGCGCCGATGTTTCTCTTGTAAGATTTTGAAAATTATACTGACCTACATAATATTCCAATCCCGGGCTTCCACTCCCATCTATTACATCCAGTTTTGCATCTTGCTGCTGGGACACATTGTAATTAAGCACGGATGTATGCATAAGTGCATACCCAAAATATACAGGCTTCCTGCGCCCTACGGACATAATACCTGACAACATCTGCGGCACACTGGAAGTGATACGCGAATGCAGATCTTTGCCGGTCCCGGCTCCATTCTTCATTTTGATGGATTCCACCTGGTAAACGGTACCTGAAATAGAAGCGGTTTTCTTCTTCGTAAGCGCCTGTAATGCAGGATTATAAAACAATACACCACTGTCTTTGTTATTTGCTATCACAGCACCCGGTGTAAAAAAGCCCCCGGGTCCATAGCCGTCAGACCAATAGTTGGCGTCCTGGGCAAACAATAACTGGCTGATGCATAAAAAGAT
>JBCNPS010000162.1:0-12799 GCA_039593235.1 Chitinophaga sp.
CGGGGAAGAAAACAATGCGCTTATTTTTCGGGGGCAGGAATTGCTGCCAGTTGGTACCGCCGGTAGCGGCGATGTCTTCCGGTTTTTTATGCAGGTATCGCACGGCTGATTTGTAGTGCATCAGCGGCCAGCGTACGTTTACATTAAGATCGTATTCCCTTAGCAGCGAAACTAATTCCGTTTGCGCAGCGGGGCTGAGCTTATTGTAGCTGGCAAGCAGGTTACAATCCTGGTATTGGGTAGCCAGTTGCAGGAAGGTATCCATATATTTCAGCTCAAACTGGCGCAGGGTAAGTGTTTTTTTACCGGTAGCCAGTTCGGTGGCCCCGCTTCTCCAGTAAATTTTGTCCAGTACATCTTTCAGATCCAGGCCTTCCACTTCCGGGCGCTGGGGTTCGTACACCAGGTTGTTTAACCGGGTAGAGCAGATCTCGATCATGCGGAATTGCCCGCTCTGGAATCCACTGGCGGGTAACAGCGCCATGCGGAATTGCAGGAACTGTTCCTTGTCCATCCCATCTACCATTATTTCAAATGAGGTAATAAGGCTGTGGAAATAGTTGTTGATCCTTTTAAGCTGGGTGTTGAATATCTCAGCCGTCAGTACAGGTGCAAGGCTGATTTGTTCGATTGCCTGCAGCGATAATTTCAAATACAATTCCGTGATCTGGTGGTAGATGATGAAAATCCTTTCATCAGGAATTGGTGTGCGCGGATGTTGCAGGTTAAGCAATACATCCAGTTGAATATAGTCCCAATAAGTGAGGTAGTCCGCATACAGCAAGCCATCCAGGTAAGATGACAGGTTTTGGCCCATAGCGGCATACTTTTCTTCCAGCCGTTGGATTTTTTCGGCAATTTCTGGTGTAACCATAGTGAAAATTAATCATTAAGAATGAATAGCAACAGGGTAAACTTTCATCCTTAAAAATCAATTATTCCACTACGTTTATGGTCCGGTAGAAGCTTTCTTCGAGTGAGATCAGGGTTTCGGTTCTTTCGATGCCTTTTATTTTCTGTAATTCATCGTGGAGGATACGGCGAAGCTGGGTGATGTCTTTACAGATGATTTCTGCAAACATGCTATAGCTGCCTGTTGTATAATTAAGGCGTACCATTTCAGGAATTTTCCTCAGTTCTTTAGCTACAGTATCGTACATAGAGCTCTTTTCCAGGTAAATGCCGATAAAAGCGATCACATCATAGCCGATCATTTTTAAATCTACATGTAATTTAGTACCTTTAACTACACCCAGTTCTTGTAATTTCTTCATTCTCACGTGGATAGTCCCGCCGGAAACGAATAATTTCTTCCCCAGGTCGGCGTAGGAGATCTCAGCATTAGACATCATCTCGCTGATAATCTGCAAATCTAGTTTGTCAATATTCAAATTGTGGCTCATTTTTACAATTTGTTTTTGAATGTTTTAAAGTTATATGCAAATATTTAAAAAATATCGAAAATTCCAAAATTCTTCTTAAAAAATTTGCAAGAAAGTCACCTTCTCTTTAGATTTGCATCATAATCATTACAGAAACGGCTAACGAAAAGCAATAGCTGGTAAAGGTTTGAACACATTGTGGGATGATGAAATTGGCAGACATGCCCTCTTGTCTCGGGGGTGGGGATCACAGGATAAACGTAGTATAATTGGGTTGACCACTAATCTTACTTGTGCTATAGCTAACTGCCCCGTGGAGGTTCGACTCCTCCTCCTACAGCTTAATTGGTTTAAAGAGCTCGTAAGTTATCATGCTTACGGGCTTTTTTTATGCCTCCACCGGAACGCTGGTTCCCTTTATCCCTCCCCCATTCAAAAAAATCGCGCTATTTTTGCCGCAAATGGGACAAAAAAAATTACAACGATTTGCTGAAATCGAAACCTTCCCCAATGTATTGATATACCCGGAAGGTATGCAGGGGAAATGGAATAAATTCTTCAAAAACAGCCATCCTGTTACATTAGAGCTGGCCTGTGGAAAAGGGGACTATACCCTGGGCATGGCCCGGCTGTTTCCTGAACAGAACTTTTTAGGCGTGGATCTCAAAGGCAACCGCATCTGGAGAGGCGCTAAAACCGCCCTGGAAGAGCCGCTGCCCAACGCTGCTTTTTTACGTACACAAATAGATAAGCTCAGTAATTATTTTGCGCCCGGGGAAATAAAGGATATCTGGATCACTTTCCCGGACCCTTTCCTGCGCAATTCCAAATCAAAGAAAAGATTAACGCATCCCAGGTTCCTGCAGTTGTTTCAACCATTGCTGGCGCCGGGAGCCACTATTAACCTGAAAACAGACTCACCGCAGCTGTATGCCTTCACACAGGAAGTAATTACGGCAGCGGGATGTACATTGATAGAAGACATTCCGGATGTATACGCTTTACCGGAAGTACCGCCATTGCTGAAGATCCAGACCTTTTATGAAGGAATGCACCTGGCCGATGGCAGAACGATCCGTTATCTTAAATTCCAATTGCCTGCTGCTCCGTTGAACTGGCAAAGCATTAAACTGCCTTCTGATGAAGCAACCGTTGGTGGAGAAGATTGATTTTTACTATAATGCCCAGGGCTATATGGTATTCACCGAAAAATTTCACCTCAACCGGGGCTTCTGTTGCGGCAACGGCTGTAAGCACTGTCCTTTTGATTATGAAAAAGTACCCGAACCCGAAAGATCAGCACTCCTTGCCCGCCGGCAGGAAGAAGGAAAAAGAGGCCACTGAGCCGGTTTCTTTTTTTGAAACGGTTTTTAAAATTGCACGTACCATACCGCGGGGCCGGGTTACCTCCTACGGCGCCATTGCCGATGCCTCCGGTTTAAAGCTTACCGGCCGCATGGTAGGCTGGGCAATGAATGCAGCCGGCAGCGCTAAACCAGCGGTGCCTGCACACCGCGTGGTAAACAGTAAAGGCGAACTAAGCGGACGGAGTCATTTCGCCACTCCTACCCTGATGCAGGAATTACTGGAACAGGAGGGCGTAGTGGTAAAAGAAGATAAGATAGAAAATTTTAAAGCCGTATTTTGGGATCCGGCGCAACCTGCAAAGCCTTTGAAGAAAGGCAGTAAAAAGAAAGCATAACATCCGGCAGGGTGGAGCACTACTTTTCTATATGACAATACTCAAGCTGAAACTGGACAATGACCAATTGGTAGAGGACTTCTTCGATAGCTCCTATGTTATCGGCATTGCCTCTACCGCACGGGATTATCAGCTGTGCTGGCATATTAACCGGCAGCTGCACACCAATTTCCGGGTGAATAATAACCTGGAGATCACCCTGTCGAAAAAAACCAGATCGTTTCATTTCCCCGTATTTGATTTTCACGAACCAACCAATTCGGTAGCACACTACCTTTATAATAACCGTTGCCAGGCAGAATTTCTCCTGCCCGAACTGAAACAGATCAATTTCCTGTGGATGGTGAAGGGCGATTACTATCAACCTGGCGATGTAAAAAAATTATTAGAAGAATTACGCCTTGTTCCGCTTGTACAATTAGTATCTTTACTTGATATCAGAGATATCAAAAATAAGATGAACCTTATTTTCTAGGACAGGCACTACGCATCAGCGGTAATATTTTGACCAGATTCCATGACAGACCCCGATGTTTTACTTTTAAATTCCTGATTTTTTATGTGGGAAGAAAGAAATAAACAGCTTTACCGGGCTTTTACATTCAAAGATTTTCGGGATGCATTTGCGTTTATGACCAAAGTTGCACTGATTGCAGAAAAAATGGACCACCATCCCAACTGGAGCAACATTTATAATAAAGTGGAAATATTCCTGTGCACACACGACGCCGGTGATATCATCACCGCCAAGGATGAAGCAATGGCAGAAGCTATTGACAAATTGTTATAACCAAACTCATATTACACTTTGTGAAGCGCATTATTTTAATGCTGCTGTTGTATTGTTACACTGCAGGATCCTTTGCCAATGTTGATCATACCCCAGTAGATACACTAATAGCCGATACCGCTTTCGCTCCTGCGAACCTGGATCTCCGGCCTTTTATATACGTACTGACAGCTGATCAGCAGCCTCTCACACCCGAGCAGGCCGCTGCCATGCCTTTTACCAGGCAGGAAAGCATCTTTCATAATAATCCTAAAAATAACGGGCGGGTAAATAATTGTTGGTTGCGGCTTACTATAAAAAACCAAAGCAACAAAGCGTTGTCCTGCCACCTTTTTTCCGGCTGGCACGACTATATGTACTGGTACGCACAGTCGCCCGGCGACAAGCCCCGGCCACTGATGCAAACGGGATTGATGCTGGATAACGGCGGGGTGGAAAGATGGGGGCACTATGCCTTTGCGGTACAGGTTCCTGCGGAAGAGGTGCGCACATTTTACCTGCACATTATCAATAAATCCTACAATGAAGGCCCCCTGATGCCCGCGCTTTTCAGTACCGAGGCCTACAGCGCATTCCGGGACAAGCAACTGAGCGGCTTTCGCAAAGAGGCGGTAGTGATCCAGGTATTACTGGGCATGCTCCTGGTATTTTTCAGTATTTCCGTTATCAACTATATCCAGCTGCCCGACAAGTCGTATATCTACTTTGCAGCCTACATACTGGGACTGATCCTCTTTTTTGCCCTGCGACTGGAAGATAAACCCTACCAGTTGTCTTTTTTCCATCGCTGGCCGATGTTGAAATACTACTGGGATATTCCGGGTTTGCTGTTTTGCTTTTACCTGATGTATCTGCTGTTTGGCAATGCTTTCCTTAATCTTACAGAGCGGTATCCTTTTATGGAAAGGGCCTTTACCTGGGTGGCGGCGATTGTAGGCGGGCTGATTATTTTATGCCTGTATTTTATCAGGATAGGCCAGTACCAGATGCCCACTATTATATACAGCTATGTGTATTTTGTAACGCTGGTACCCCTGCTGGCCGTATTTGTAGCGCTGGCGCGACGCTCCCGGCATCATCCGCTGGTGCGGTTCTTCCTGTACGGATCGGTATGTTTATACCTCGCGTGCCTGGGCTCCTTCCTGATGCATGTGCGGCCACTGGGATTACTCAGCGCCCTGGGTGAGCTGGCAGCCCCTACTATATTGCTGATAGGCGGCGTGCTGCTGCAGGCCATGTTTTTCCTTGCCGGGCTAAGCTATCGCAATAAGCTGGTACACCTGGAAAGAACACGTACTCAGGAACTACTGATCAAACAGCTGAATAAAAACAAGGAGCTGCAACGCAAGCTGAATGAGCAACTCGAAGAACTGGTAAAAGAACAAACCACGGAGATCCTGCGCAAAAAGCAGGAACTGGAAGAACAGCGGAAAAAGCAACTGGAAACGGAATACGATAAAAAGCTAACAGAAATTGAGCTGAAGGCTATCCGTGCACAGATCAATCCTCATTTCATTTTCAACTGCCTGAATTCGATCCAACTGTTTGTAATGCAGCGGGATTACGAGTATGCGCAGAAATATCTTTCCGACTTTTCTTACCTGATCCGTAAAACGCTGGATTTTTCCCGGCGTAATTTTATATCCCTGGCTGATGAAATTACCTATCTGAATACTTATCTTGGACTGGAAAAGATGCGGTTTGAAAACCGGATGGAATATGAGATAGTAGTAGACCCCGTAATTGCCACCGCCGAACTGGAAATCCCCGCAATGCTGTTGCAACCTTATGTTGAAAATGCTGTGAAGCATGGCATGACGAACCCCCAACAGCCAACAGGTAAGCTTTCCATTTATTTTAACCAGGTGGCCTCAGATATGCTGGAGTGCGTGATAGCTGATAACGGCATTGGCATTGCCCGTTCCAAGTCGCTGCGTATGCTGCCAAAGCATCACCAGTCGTCCGGTATGGAAATAAGCCAGAACCGTGCTGAGTTACTGAACAAAATGTATAACACAGAAATTCATATAGAAATTATTGACAAATCATCTGAAGATGAATCCAGTAGCGGCACGATAGTTAAGATACTGATCCCCCAGTTATAAGTTAGTATATCCGTTAATGTTACTTTTTATGATAAAGGCCATTATAATAGACGATGAAAGAAACAGCCGGGATATCATTGCCCTGATGCTTGGTAAATACTGCCCCGAAATTACCATTGCTGATATGGCCTCCGATTGTGCGGATGGCATAGAAAAAATAAGGACACATCGCCCGGAACTGGTATTCCTTGACCTTGAAATGCCCGATGGCACCGGCTTTGATGTACTGGCCGGCACCTTGCCCGATATTCCATTTGAAGCGGTGTTCGTTACCGCCTTTGAAAAAAAGTTCCTTCATGTGATCCGTTTCAGTGATGTAGAACTGATACTAAAGCCTATTGACAAAGAAAGCCTGCTGCAGGCGGTGACGTTAATAACAGAACGGATCAGTACCGGCGGCAGTAAAGACCGTTACCGCGTGTTGCTGGAAAATTTCAATAACAGTAAGCCTGTAGCCTGGCAGCTGTTGATCCCTGCTATTAACGGGGAGGCACATACAATTAATATCCCCGCTATTGAATACCTGGAGCTTAAAGGGGATAACTGCCTGTTCATGCTAAGCTCAGGTAAACTGATCACCGCTGTACAGTCGTTCCGTTACTACGCTGATTTGTTTGCGTCCCTTCAGTTTTACCAGATCAATAACAACCAGATGATTCAGATATCCAACATCAGCCGTGTGGACGGCGCTTCAGGTAAAGTAGTACTGAAAGGCGGCACCACATTGGATATCAGTGAAAAACGGCAGCGCGATTTACTGCACAAAATGGCGCATCATTCCTGACATGGTTTCGTGTATCCATTAGCGGTAATTATACATTTTCAATTTTTCCGTGCAGCTATTTTTGATTCAGTTAACAATTTGCCAACGTTTTTGTGAACGTGTCACTATTTCCATGCCTTTGCTTCCTTTTTAACGGGTTGCGCGGAGAATACGTAACAATTTCTTAACAAAAAATTTGGTGGTTTTACTTTTGGTCGTACATTTGACCCGCAAAACGAAATAGTCAAACAGTCAGTTTTGTTTTGCACCTACACTATGGCAGAACAGGACCTGAAACGAACGATGATTCTGGAAGCGGCATTAAAACGCTTCAAGCGGTTTGGGTTAACTAAAACTACCATGGAGGAGATAGCCAGGGATCTGGAAATTTCCAAAGGCTCTTTGTATTATTATTTTTCCGATAAAGAATCCATCTATGTGGCGGTGGTAGAGCGTATGATAGCCGATTGTTTTATTGACATGTCGGCCTATGTGGAAGAGGCGCCGTGCACCGGGGATATCGTGAATCGCTACCTGGCGCTGAAAGAAAAGATGTTGCTGGAGTATCACTTCCTGTTTGGTGTAAACGAATGGATAAAGGATGTTCCCTCCAGCCGGATGCGGCAAACGATTGAATTGTTACAGCAGGTAGAAATTTCCTTCCTTTCCGCTACTATTTCAAAAGGGGTAAGCAGCGGGGAACTCAATAAGGACACGGATACGGAGCTCACAGCGCAGCTGCTGGTAAATGTATTATTCGGGTTATGGGTAATATGGTGCAAGTGGCAGGCAGCGGGTTTTGATCCGCACGACCGGGAAGCGTTGAAATGCTTTATGGATCGCGAAAAACAAGTATTGACCATTTTTTTCAATGGTTTAAGATATCGACCAAACATCAACAAGGATTGCTAGAACGTATGTAGAAGAATCAAGAACACAGGAATAGTTTTAATGAATATTTAAATTTAACGACAGATGAAAAAGTTGATTGTAATGGCCGCAGTAGCACTGTTCGGCACCCAAGTAGCAAAGGCTCAGTTTTCGAAAGGCGATGTAATTTTAGGCGGTAATCTGAATGTTACGACCACATCACAAAAAGTTAAAGACACAGACAACAAAACCACCAACACATCATTTGGCATCAGCCCAAAAGTTGGTGTAGCACTGAATCCTAACTGGGTTATTGGTGTATTTGCAAGATCAGAGTTCAGCAACTACAAGGATGCAGCTGATGTAAAAACTAAAACCACTAACATCACTCCAGGCGTTTTTGTTCGTAACTACCACATGATCGGCGAAAGCAAATTTGCATTCTTTGCTGAAGCCAATGCAGGCTATCACTTTGGTACAGACAAAACTGATGATACCAAAACTGCTAAGTACAATGGTTTCTCCGTTAGAGTATTACCTGGTATCACTTACTTCGTAAACAAACATTTCATGCTGGAAGGCGCATTCGGTGGTCTGAGCTATGCTTACGATCAGAAGAAAGCAGAACCAACCGGTGTTAAAACCAACACCAGCACCTTTAACTTCGATTTTCCGAAAGAATTTCAGGTTGGTGTAAACTGGATATTCTAAGATATCGCAGGATGTTTTATGTAAGATAGTTATAAGGTTAGATAGATTGGATGATCCCGCCACAGTGTTACTGTGGCGGGATTTTTGCATTTATAGTGATAACTTTACAAAAATTAACCTGTCATGCGAAATCTGAAACTAGTACTGTCGCTTTTCACAGCCGCCATCATTTACAGCGGTTGCGTAACCACCCATCAAAGTGGCAATCCACATGGGCTGCCGCCGGGCCAACAGAAAAAGATCTACGGCACCAAATCGGCTAAACCATTTGCACCCGGACAACAGAAAAAACAGTAACATCTTATACAAAATAAAACCCCGTTACGGAGCTCCGTAACGGGGTTTTGTTTTATAACATTACCTGTTCCTAGCTATTCATGGAAATCAGGAACTCTTCATTGTTTTTAGTACCGCGCATATGTTGCAGCATAAAGTGCATAGACTCATCTGTATTCATATCGCCCAGGTGATTACGCAGGATGTGGATACGTTTCAGGGAATCTTTATCCAGCAACAGATCATCACGACGGGTAGAGGATGCAGAAACATCGATAGCCGGGAAGATGCGTTTGTTAGCCAGTTTGCGATCCAGCAACAGTTCCATGTTACCGGTACCTTTAAATTCTTCAAAGATCACCTCATCCATTTTAGAACCGGTATCGATCAATGCGGTAGCCAGGATGGTCAGTGAGCCACCATGTTCTATTTTACGCGCCGCACCAAAGAACTGTTTTGGTTTCTGCATGGCGTTGGCTTCCACACCACCGCTCAGTACTTTACCGGAAGCGGGAGCCACGGTGTTATGCGCCCTGGCTAAACGGGTGATGGAATCCAGGAGGATCACTACATCATGGCCACATTCTACCAGGCGTTTTGCTTTTTGCAGTGCGATGGCAGATACCTTCACATGCTTTTCAGCCGGTTCATCGAAGGTAGAGGCAATTACTTCTGCCTTTACGCTACGTTCCATATCTGTTACCTCTTCCGGACGTTCATCGATCAGTACCACCATCAGGTAAATTTCGGGATGGTTGGTAGCAATAGCGTTAGCTACTTCTTTCAGCAACATGGTTTTACCTACTTTAGGCTGCGCTACAATCAGTCCGCGTTGTCCTTTACCGATAGGCGTAAACATATCCATGATACGCGTGGAGTAGTTATTGGAAGTGGTAGTTAATCTCAGTTTTTCGAAAGGGAACAGCGGTGTCAGGTAATCGAAAGGTACACGGTCGCGTACTTCTTCCGGTGATTTGTTATTGATTGTTTCCACTTTCAGTAAAGCAAAGTACTTCTCTCCTTCTTTAGGTGGGCGTACAGAGCCTTTCACGGTATCGCCGGTTTTAAGACCAAACAGTTTGATCTGCGACGGGGATACATAAATATCATCCGGGGAGCTGAGGTAGTTATAATCGGAAGAGCGGAGGAAACCGTAGCCGTCGGGCATCATCTCCAGTACGCCTTCACTTACAATAACACCATCGAACTCTATATTAAAAACTGGTTCTTTCTTATTAGGGAAGCGGTTTTTCTGTGCTGCAGGCGCCACCGGGATCTCACCGGGCACTACAAAATCGTCCTCTTCTTCTTCCAGCTCGTCTTCTGCAGGAGGTATCACTACCACTTCTTCCTCTTCTTCCGGTTCTTCTTCATCTTCCGTAAAAGAAGGGATAATGATATCATCATCATCATCGAAAGTGAGAGAAGGGATGCTATCCAGGTCTATTTCAAAATCTTTTACTTTAGGTTTGGCGGAAGCGGCCGGTTTGGCTTCTTCCTCTTTTGATTTAGCGCTGGCGGCTTTTTTTGCTGCGGGTTTCTTGGCAGCCGGTTTTTCTTCAGCGTGAGCAGGTTCTTCAGCAGCGTGGTTAGCTTCGTCTTTCTTTACAGGTTTGCGTTTACGTGCTTTCTTTTCGTCTCCGTTGGCTTGGTTATCTTCTGAGGCTAATACTGCTTGTTTATCAAGAATTTTGTAGATGAGGTCCTGTTTGTTCAGTTTTTTTGCGTTGGGAACTTCCAGTTTCTCTGCAATATCAAGCAGCTCAGGAACGAGCATGTCGTTCAGTTGTAAGATGTCGTACATCATCTGTGTTGTCAAATTTTAGAAGTGTTGTGAGGCGGGTACCACTGCATACCAACATACACCAATTACAAATAATTGTTTTTGAGTCAATAAATTTAATTAGCTTATTAAATTTGATAGGGAATGATTGAGTTTAGGAACTGCTGATGAAGATGGAAAATGAACTTAATCAGGCAGAATATACCGCAAGATTAAAACAAGTTTTACTATTATCCAAAAATATTTAAGTGCAAAATGCCCCAAAGCTGCCTTTAAAAAGGCTTTCCACCCTCCCGTACCCGGCTATTGACCGAGCGTTCAAACCCTTATCCACATTGGGGTAGCGCTTGTTTAGCCACCTATTTTTAACATTTTCTTGGCAATCACTTCCCGGAAAAAGGCCGGCATCCAGACTACCTACTATGAAGTTTTCCACTTATTTTTGCAGTCCTAAAATTATATATATTATGAGTCAAAGGGTGAAAGTCAAGCAAATCTTGTCGGACGACAAGGCGCATTACGAAGTTACAGTGAAGGGTTGGGTGCGGTCATTCCGCAACAACCAGTTTATAGCTTTGAACGATGGCTCCACCAATAGTAATTTACAAGTAGTAATCAATACCGAAAATATGGATGCTGCGCTGGTAAAGCGCATCACTACCGGCGCGGCTATCAGCGCCACCGGTGAAATTATTCCTTCACTGGGTAAAGGACAGAAAGTAGAGCTGAAAGCAGCTACCCTGGAAATACTGGGCGACTGCGATCCGGAAAAGTATCCTTTACAGCTGAAAAACAAGCCCAGCCTGGAGTACCTGCGTGAAATAGCGCATCTGCGTTTCCGTACCAACACTTTCGGGGCTATCTTCCGCGTACGTCATGCGCTGGCCTTTGCGGTACACCGCTTCTTTAACGAACGCGGGTTCGTATACCTGCATACGCCTATCATCACCGCTTCCGACGCAGAAGGAGCAGGCGAAATGTTCCGTGTAACCACGCTGGACATGAAAAAGCCGCCACTCACTGAAAACGGCGATATTGATTACAGCGAGGATTTCTTTGGTAAATCCACCAACCTCACCGTTTCAGGGCAACTGGAAGGTGAACTGGGCGCCATGGCCTTTGGTGATATCTACACTTTTGGCCCAACTTTCCGTGCTGAAAACTCCAATACCGCCCGCCACCTGGCGGAATTCTGGATGATTGAACCGGAAATGGCCTTCTATGAACTGGAAGACAACATGGACCTGGCCGAAGCATTTATCAAGTCCGTGATTGGTTATATACTTGATAACAACCGCGACGATCTCGACTTCCTGGCCACCCGCCTTACTGAAGAGGAAAAGCAAAAGCCTCAACAGGAACGCAGCGAAATGGGACTGATCGAAAAGCTGGAATTTGTGCTGAACAACGAGTTTGTACGCATTACCTATACAGAAGCCATCGACATCCTGAAGAACAGCAAACATAATAAAAACAAGAAGTTCCAGTACCTGATCGAAGGCTGGGGCGCCGACCTGCAAAGCGAACATGAACGTTACCTGGTAGAAAAACACTTTAAGAAACCGGTGATCTTAACCGATTACCCTAAAGAGATCAAGTCGTTTTACATGAAGCTGAACGACGACAATAAAACCGTACGGGCCATGGATATCCTGTTCCCCGGCATCGGTGAAATGGTAGGCGGTTCACAACGTGAAGAGAACTACGATAAACTGGTAAAACGCATGGAAGAAATGCATGTACCCGTAGAAGAACTGAGCTGGTACCTGGACACCCGCCGCTTTGGCACTGCGCCGCATGCCGGTTTCGGCCTGGGCTTCGAACGCCTGATGCTGTTCGTAACGGGCATGACGAACATCCGCGACGTTATTGCCTTCCCGCGGACACCGAAGAGTGCGGAGTTTTAGCGGGTTGGGTTGGCGCCTTCGGCGCCTGTAAATTGTCTTGGTGCAGGATTACGCTGATTATACTGATTGAACTGATTTTCCTGCTGTTTGTTTTTAAATGATTTCGGGGAGATCGAAGCGGGTTTTGTCTGACTCTGGATTTAGCTGATTTCGCTGATTACACTGATTTTGTTTTTTGGGGAGAGATCGACGCCCGTATGGGATTATCACATTTTTACTATAACAATTTTTAAAATCCGGGGAGACAGAAGCGATCTGCTTTTGTCTCCCCGAAATATTTTATACAAATGATAAATGAAGAAACGAAAAATCAATACCTGCTTTTATCTTCCAAAATACTAAAAGATCCGCTGCAATAAAATCCATACCCGCTTCGATCTCTCCCAAAAAATAAAATCAGTGTAATCAGCGAAATCATCTAAATCCTGGGGCAGACAAAACCCACTTCAATCTCCCCAAAAAATTAAAATCAGCGTAATCAGTAAAATCATCTAAATCCTGAGTCAGACA
>JBCNPS010000163.1:0-12730 GCA_039593235.1 Chitinophaga sp.
TCGTCTGTAACTTTTTCAAATTCCAGGAACTCCAGTTGCACATCAAAGGGAGCATTGACCATTTCAAATGTGCGGGTGATTTTTTGATTGGGAACAAATTCATGGATCACTCCATGCGCTTCGAATAGCACCTGCCCTTCGTCGTTTGATGTTTGAAACTGCCAGCCGCCATGTTTTTTGTTTTCCAGTTTCAGCACTTTTGTGCCCATCCATTGTTCCACAATTTCAGGCTCTTCATAGGCTTTGAAAAGTAGTTCCAACGGCAAATCAAACTCCCTTGTTATTACCAGATCCTGTTTGCCATCCTCTGCATGAATTTTTGTTTTTTGTTCCATGTTATTTGCTTTTATATTTTTTCATGATGGATTCTAATTTGTTGAACCGGTCGTCCCACATTTTGCGGAATGGTTCGATGAAGTCTGCTATTTCTTTCATCTTTTTAGGATTTAAGTGGTAGTGAATTTCTCTTCCGTTCTGTTCCTGTTTAAGCAGCTCACACTCGGTGAGTATTTGGAGGTGTTTTGACACGGTTGGCCTTGCTGTGTCAAAATTCGCCGCTATGGCGCCTGCCGTCATAGACTGCGAGGCTACCAGCAGGAGTATGGCCCTTCTTGTAGGGTCTGCTATGGCTTGAAACACGTCTCGTCTTAAATTCATCGTGTAGCTATTTGACTACAAATATATGTGTAGTTATTTAACTACACAAATTTTTTTTAGGGAGATGGATATAAGCGTGGGCCATGCTATTTATACATTAAAGGAAATTATGTCCGTTGAAGGTTAGTTTCCGTAAATATTTATACTCCCCGTTTTCCTGCAGGAAAACGTAATGTTTCCAGAAATGATCGTCATCCAGTGTACAGGAAGCGTTAAAGTGACAGTAATCAATCAGGGGATAGATATTTTTCAGTTGGTCAATGAGGTGTTGTGGAGGATATCCTTTTGTGTTGGTATGGCGTGGGAAATAAACCCATTCATAAAATTCGTTTTCCCCGGGCAGGTACACCAGGTAACGCAACGTGGAAGTTTCTTCATACACTCCTTTGGCGGTTGTTGCCAGCAATACAAAGCGTTTATGCTCGGGGAACAAACAGGCAAAATGCGGGCTTGCCAGCAAGCCGTTTATTTCGTCGTATTTATCCGGGTAATATATGCGCAGTTTTTCAGCCAAGGCATCTAAAATACTTACGTCCAGGTAATGCCTGAATGCCTGGTTTACGTTTTCTTTTTTCCTTTGTTTAATATCAGCTACCAGGAAGGGAGCATCTTCAAATTCATGCCTATGCATTTGGATTTTTACCCATGGTAGTTGCTTATATGGCTGATAAACGGAGTGGCCGAAAATATCATCCCGAATGATCCCCGCTTTGGCCTGTGTTTCATCCAGGTCCCGGAAGCAGGTTAATGACGGTGAAATATACCACTGCTCCTGGTAGTAAGCGCCAACAAAAGTAATGGCATAAGCATTGTACTTTTTGGGATCAAAAGGATCAGGCGGGTGTAATTGCCAGTTGCCTTTGCTTGGTCCTTCAGGCATCGGTTTTGGCGGAGCGCTCATAACCGTATTGCCGCGAAGCTCGTAGTTCAGCCATTCAAGGTCTTCAGCTGCAAATTTATCTACATAGGTAGCGGCAAAAAGCATATCCTGCCCGGTGTTAAAGAACCCGGTGAAGTATCCTTCTAACAATTTAGGGTGTACCCTTGGATGAAGGAGCCGTTTAACAGCATCGTACGATTTCATCATGCCATTAAATTAGTGAAATTTGAACAAACCTTTAAATACGGATTTATAATCTGCAGTCCATACATTTGTAAAAAAGTAAGGATGACTGATACCCGTAACAAGCGCATAAAAAGGAGTGATGAGATCACCAGTCAGTATTTTGTGTTTTTAGACAGGCACATTGAAGACCTGGTTGCGGGAAGAGTGAGCGAGATGATGGAACTGAATGAAATAGCGGCTGAGTTGTATGTTTCACATAAACACTTAACCGATACTGTAAAGCAAACAATGGGCGCCCATCCCTGTCACTTTTATGATCAGAAAATTATTGAAAAGGCAAAACAATTGCTGCTGGAAACAGACTTTTCCGTAGCTCATATAGCCGTTACCCTCACCTATGATCCTTCCAATTTTTCAAAGTTCTTCCGGAAATATGTGAAATCAACGCCTGATCAGTGGCGGAAAAATAACCGGCCCGGTTGAAAATTTCCGAAAAGTTCACCATGATAAAAATACCTGGTATATAGAACTTCGCCATAGTTAAAACAATAAACATTTTCATTATGGCAAGAAATGATTTAAAAGGGAAAGTAGTTTTGATTGCGGGCGGGGCGAAAAACCTGGGAGGTTTGTTAAGCCGTAATTTTGCAGAAAGAGGTGCAAAGCTGGCTATTCATTACAACAGTGAAAGCACAGGAGCAGACGCAGAGAAAACCCTGGCTGATGTACAGGCCCTCGGAGCGGAAGCCTTCCTGTTCCAGGGAGATCTTACAAATGTGAAAAACATCACCAGATTTTTTGATGAAACCGTTTCCAGGTTCGGAGGAATAGATATCGCTGTGAATACTGTTGGTAAAGTGCTGAAGAAAGAATACCTGTCAACCACTGAAGCCGAATACGACAGCATGGCTGATATCAATTCAAAAGTAGCTTATTTCTTCATCCAGGAAGCAGGAAAAAAACTGAACGACAATGGCAAGATATGCACCATTGTTACTTCCCTGCTGGCGGCATTTACAGGTTATTATTCCACTTACGCGGGTATGAAAGCGCCGGTGGAGGACTTTACCCGTGCGGCCTCCAAAGAGTTTGGCAATCGTGGTATATCAGTATCGGCAGTGGCGCCCGGCCCGATGGATACCCCGTTCTTCTACGGGCAGGAAAGCGAGGAGGCAGTGGCTTATCATAAATCCGCTTCTGCATTAGGCGGACTTACAGATATCAAAGACATTGCTCCCCTGGTACTGTTCCTCGTAACGGATGGCTGGTGGATCACCGGGCAAACTATTTTTGCCAACGGCGGATATACCACCCGGTAATCTGACATTTATTATAAGAAAAGGGTAACAGGAAACTGACAGTGGTTGGTTTCCCGTTACCCTTTTTAATTACCAGTTTTCTCATTTGAAGATGAGAAGTTTTTATATTTTTAGCTGCTATGAAACGGGAGCTGGCATTTAACAAATGCGGAATTGCCCCGGTCATTACAGGAATTAGTCATTTTATGTAAATTACTTTCCAATTAATCAATCCATTCTTGCCAGTAGCTAACATCCATAACGATAAACAACTGCTACAGCGCGTTGCCCGGGGCGATGGACCGGCGTTTGCGGAGCTGATGGAGCGTTATCATGCGCCGGCCTTCCGCGTTGTAATGAAGCTGCTGCAGGATAGATGGGCAGCGGAGGATGTGGTGCAGGATATTTTCCTGAAAGTATGGCTTTCAAGGGAAACATTACCGGAGGTGGAAAATTTCCAGGGATGGCTGCTTACGCTGGCTACACACAAGGTGTATGACCAGGTACGAAAGCATCAGCGGGAGAGCGCCCATTTGCAGCGCTGGCAAAAAGAACTGAATATTACAACAGATACAGTAACGCCCGCAGGCCGCCCGGTGAGCGATTTTGAAGAACTGGTAACCCAGGCGATGGCCCGCCTCAGCCCTAAACAGCAGCAGGTGTTCACCTATATAAAGAAGGAAGGATATTCCCGGCAGGAAACAGCCGCTATCATGAATATATCCCCGGAAACCGTGAAAACACACCTGGAGCAGGCTATGCGCACCATCCGGGCTTACTGCCTGAGCCGGATGGACACACGTATGGTTACTGTGCTCATTGCCCTGATCGTCAGGGAACGGCTTTAAAAAAATATTTTTATCTCCCTCCCCCAAAACTTTCCTCACATACGTCTATATAGCAAAGGGAATTTTATTGCATGTCATCATTACAACAGTTATATCAATCCTGGAAAGAGGGCGTTATTACGCCGGCAGATCAGGCGGCTTTGTTACGGGAGTTGGCGCTACCGGAAAATGAAGAAGCGGCGCTTGTTATTTTCCGGGAAATGCTGGAACAGCCGGAGCATACAGAAAATGAGCCGGTCCTTTCCGCTGAGCGGATCGGGCTGATTGCCGGCAGTATCATTGCCGTTACCGCACCGGTGCGTCGTATACACATTATGCGCCGTTGGGGATGGGCAGCTGCAGTACTGGTATTGCTGGTAAGTGCAGGCGCTTATTTCCTTTTAAAGCCATCGCCCGCTAAACCGGTAATGGCAGCCGTTGCAGATATTGCTCCCGGCAGCAACAAAGCCGTACTTACACTGGCAGATGGATCTGAAATGTTACTGGACAGTGCAGGTAACCGGACCATACAACAGGGTGGTACCGCTATAAAACAAACAGGCGGCAACTTACAATACAATGCCACCGGCGGTGAAGCGGCAGGCAGTTATAATACGCTCACCACGCCCCGTGGCGGCCAGTTCCGGATCACGCTGCCGGACGGTACAAAGGTATGGCTTAATGCAGCTTCTTCCCTGCATTATCCAACAGCCTTCACGGAGAATGAACGTAAGGTGAGCATTACGGGGGAGGCGTATTTTGAAGTGGCAAAGAATGAAGAAAAGCCCTTTAGGGTAGCGATTAATGCTACCAATACCATAGAAGTACTTGGCACCAGCTTTAACGTTAACGCCTATACGGATGAAGATTATATCAGCACTACTTTGCTAACGGGCCTGGTACGGGTACGCAACGGGACGGGGCAGGCAGTGCTGAAGCCCGGGCAACAGGCGCATGCCACTGCTGCGCAACCATTTGTGCAGGTGCTGGAACATGCTGATATTTCAAAAGCCATTGCCTGGAAAAACGGGCTGTTCAATTTTCAGGACGTTGACCTGAAGGAAGTGATGCAACAGCTGTCACGTTGGTACGATATTGAAGTGGTATATGAGCGAGGTATACCGGAACTGCAATTCATTGGTGAAATAGACCGGTCAATGCCACTTTCAGAAGTACTTAAAGGACTACAAATGTCGGGCGTTAATTTCCGTCTTGAGCAGGGACGGCGCCTGCTAGTATATCCCTGATCAAAGTTTATTAATGGCGGCTGGGAAAACAGATAATATCCGGGTGATATCCCGGATGGAAATACTCCGTCAATACCAATAAAAAGAATGCGAAATGCATGATCAACCAAAACCACCATTTTTTAAAGGGGGAAAGAACGCCCTTGCACTAACTTTTATGTTGTTGCTGCTTATGTCCTCGCGGGTAGCAGCCCGGCAAACCGGTCCTGCTATTACCTATACAGGGAAAAGAGCCATGCTGGTGACCGTTTTCCAGGTAATACGGGAACAAACCGGTTACAGCGTATTCGCCAGCAAAGACCTGCTGAAGGAAACGCAACCCGTTACCTGTGCAGCGCGTAATATGCCGCTGCGCGAATTTCTGGATTTAGTACTGCAGAACCAGGATCTTGGCTATGAAATCAGCAACAAAACTATTTTTCTGAAAAGAAAAACACCGGTAAAGGAAGACGCACAACCGGGAAGAGCCGGTATCATCACAGGCGCTGTAAAAAGTGAGACCGGCGATCCCATTACCCGTGCTACCGTAATGTTGGATACTTCTTCCAAAGGCGCTATCACAGATGAAAAGGGAGTGTACGTCTTCAAAAATATACCGGAAGGATTTTATACGCTCACTGCATCCTGTATAGGGTTCAACAAATCGGAGCAACAGGTATATATCGGGAAAGGTGCGGAGTTGCACGTTAATTTTGTACTAACCGCGAATGCGGGCAAACTGAAAGAAGTGGTGATAAACAGCGGCTACCAGACCTTCTATGCCAGTAAAAGCCCGGGAGCATATGCGAAGCCTGATATGCAGGTGCTTCATAACCGGTCCGGCACCATGAATATCCTGCAACGGCTGGATGGCCTGGTACCAGGACTTACCGTCAATAACGCACCTTCCGCTTCTTCTGCCCCGTTGCTGATCAGGGGACTTACATCCATCAATAGTAATAAATCACCCCTGGTAGTGGTGGATGGTGTGCCACTCGATAATATCTCTTCCGTTAATCCGCAGGACGTGGAAGATATTACGGTGCTGAAGGATGCCGCCGCTTCCTCTATCTGGGGCGCCCGCGCGGCCAATGGGGTTATTGTGATCTCTACTAAAAAAGGCGCTCCCGGCGATGGACTGCTCCTGGAGTACGACGGCTTCGTCAATTTCCAGGGCAGGCCGGATGTGGACTATTATCCCGTGCTCGACAGCAGGCAGTTCATACAGGCGGCAGAAGACATTTTCCGGCCCGACCTGTATCCCTGGACGGCCGTATCAGCCTATACAGGTCCGGGTTCCAGGGGCGTACCTCCGCACAACATGATCCTTTACAACCGCTATCGCGGCCTTATATCGGATGCACAGGCAAGGGAAAGCCTGGATAGTCTCGCCAACATTAATAATACCAGCCAGATCAGGGACATGCTTTACCGGCCTGCCATACTTACCAATCACACGCTTTCTGTACGGGGTGGGGGAAAAGCATATGCTGTTTACGGCTCCCTGGCATATACCGGTACCCAAAGCAACAAGCCGGGTGAAAAGAACAACGCCTATAAAATAAATATACGGCAGGACTATAAGGTGAATAACCATATCAGCCTGTTCCTGATCACAGATCTGAATAATACTACCAACAGCGTGCGCAGGGCCATCGATGCGGACAACAGGTTCCTGCCTTACCAGCTGTTCAGGGATGCTGCCGGTAATTCTCTTTCCATCCCTTATGTACAATCCCTTTCGGATTCAACAAGGAAAGCGTTTGAACAGAAAAGCGGCATAAGCCTTGACTATAACCCCTTGAACGAATCCGGTTACGGATATACGAAAAGTGATCTGCTCAGCGCCAGGATCACCGCCGGTGTTACAATAAAGCTGCTTAAAGGGCTTACTTTTAACGGCGTTTACGGCCTGTTCAGAACAGCAGAGCGGATCCGGTCGTTTGACGATGAACGCAGTTATTCCGTGCGTTCAGAAGTAGTACAGTTTACGGTTCCTTCCGCCACACCGGGAGGAAAGCCAACCTATTATCTCCCGGCAACAGGCGGCAGGTATGCCTTAACCAACAGTTCCCAACGGAACTGGACCGTGCGGAACCAGCTGCAATACATGGGCTCATGGAACAACGGCAGGCACCAGCTATCCGCATTGGCCGGCCAGGAAGCGCAGGAGCAGCTTACTACCCTGAGCCAATCCATTATACGTGGGTATGATGAGCAGTTACAAACCTATCCTCCCATTGACTACGCAACACTTTCTTCTACCGGTATTGCGGGTACGGTAATGCCCAATAACGGTACCAGGAGCCTGCTGGCCGGGTACCCGTTGTTTACCGAAACAGCGCCGCAGGTAAGGTTCCTTTCTTACTATGGCAACCTTGCCTACACGCTCAATAACAGGTATACGGTAAGCGGCAGCCTGCGGCTGGATCAGTCGAACCTTTTTGGGAAAGACCGTTCTGCCCAAAACAAACCGGTGTGGAGCATGGGCGCGCGCTGGAATATCACGGAAGAGGACTTTATGGGGCAGGAGCGCATTGGCAACCTGGCATTGCGGGTATCTTATGGTCTTACCGGAAACTCACCCGTGCCCGGCACCGCCGCTTCCTATGATATCCTTGAAGCCCGCAGTGGTAGCAGTCTTCCCGGCAACAGGGGCCTGGCCATTGTAACGCCGGCTAATAATTCCCTTACCTGGGAACGTACCGGAACCCTGAACATTGGCCTTGATTTCAGTACAGCAGATCAGCGTTTAAGCGCTTCTGCCGATCTATACAGCAAACACACGGAAAATTTGATAGGCGTGCTGGAAGTAAACCCGCTTTCAGGCTACAGCAGCGTTACCGGGAATTTCGGTAACATGAAAAATACCGGCATTGAAATTTCCCTTAGATCAATTAACCTGCAGGCCGGTCAATTCCGGTGGATCACCCAGCTGGTATTGGCTTACAACAAAAACAGGATCACGCGCCTGAACCAGCCGGCCCTCATTGCCACCGGTGCGCAAAAGGCCGGCGCCACTTACCTTGCGGGTTACCCGGCTTTTGGCATCTTCGCTTACAACTTTGCGGGGCTCGACAGCCTGGGCGATCCGCTGATAAGGCTGCAATCGGGCAAAGTATCAAAAGAGCGTAATGCCGCCCTGCCGGAAGATGTGTTATACATGGGCACTTACCAGCCGGTATGGAATGGCGGCTTGTCCAACATTTTTACCTACCGGAACCTGGAGCTGGCAGTGAACATGGTGTACAATTTTGGCAATGTAATGCGAAGGGATGTAAATGGTTTTTACGGCGGCAACGGGCTTATTCCACTCACCTTTAACAATGCCATGCAAAGCGGTGACCTGCGTTTCCGCAGTGGCAATGTGCATGAGGAGTTTGCCTCCAGGTGGAAACAGGCAGGCGATGAATATATTACCAATGTGCCCTCCTGGGTACCCACCACCAGCCTTAACGACAGCCGGCGTGATACAAGGTATTATACACAGGGAAATATCAACGTGATAAGCGCCGCATTTATAAAGATCCGCGATGTGTTGCTCGCTTATGATATGCCGCGTTCCCTGGTATCACGGGTACGGCTACACGGTGTGAAATTGCGGTTGCAGGTATCCAACCTGATGGTATGGAAAAACAATCATTACGGTATTGACCCCGAGTTCCAGGATGCCTCCGGGGGAAGCACTGCGGGCGCGGTTGCAGGCGGTATACGGTACCTGAGAGCAAACCAGGGAACGGTTACAGCAGGCATTAATGTAAGATTCTGACAAAATAATCATTACCCGAAAAATAATTTCGTACATGAAAAAAATATTACTCCGGGCTTTGGCATTTTTGCTGACAATGGCATTTGCTTCGTGCGGGAAGGGTTTCCTGGAAGTACAGCCAAAGGGAAAAGTAATTGCCGGCAATTACCGTGACTATGACCTGTTGCTGAATAATTCCGATCTTTTAAATACCGGTGCAGACGCCCAGCTGATGATGGGTGATGAAGCCGCGGTAACAGCGCCTTATTACAGCAGTCTTACCTTAAGGGAACAACGGCTTTTTATGTGGAATGACAAGATCTATGAGCCCGACGAAAACAGCGAAGAAACGAATGGCTTGCTGATGGCTATCTATACCTATAATAAAATCATTAACGAGGTAATGACCTCGGAGGGAGGAACAACGGAGCAGCGGCAGTCGATACTTGCAGAAGCACGCGCCGGAAGGGCCTGGACCTATTTCCTGCTGGTAAACTATTACGGCAGGCCGTACAATGAAGCTACTGCAGGCACTGATCCGGGCTTCCCGCTGATTACAAGCGCCGATGTAACTGCCAATAGTTTTCACCGGGCAACGGTGCAGGAAGTATATAACTTTATTATTGATGATCTGCAACAGGCTATACCTGCATTGCCAACTGCCACCACCCACAGGTTACGCATGAGTAAACCCGCTGCGGAAGCGCTGCTGGGCAAGGTATATGTTTTCATGCATCGCTACCAGGAAGCGTTGCCGCTGCTGCAATCGTCGCTGCAGGGATTGGCTTCCGCGCAGATACCGGTAAAACTGTACGACTACAACAAAGCTTTTGCCCCCGGCGGTGTTTTTATGCCGGTTACCATTTTTGGTCCTAATTATCCCCTTACCAACGATAATGAAGAGGTGATGTACCTGCGGCAGCATTCTAACTTCCACGTTTTGTTCAATACCCTGGTGGCCACCGCCGCTACTATGGCGCTCTATGCGCCGGATGATCTGCGGTTGCTGTTATATTCAGCCACTCCATTCCCCGATGGCGCCCCATTCCCCGCAGGTATGCAGCGGAGAATGGCCCCGTCTATTGTACCGTTCGGTGTGGGATTACCGGAAATTTACCTGCTGCTTGCCGAATGTAAAGCACGTAACAGTGATAACCAGGGAGCTAAGGAGGCGCTGGAAATACTGCGGAGTAACAGGATGCCGGCATCCGCTGCTACGGTGCCGCAAAGTGTGCTGGCAGATAAGAAAAAACTGCTGCAATTTATTATAGACGAGCGCCTGCGCGAGTTTGCATTGCTCGGCTACCGCTGGTTTGATATGAGAAGACTGGCCGCCGATCCGCTTATCGGGAACACAACCTTTAGTCATACCCTGTATAACGGCGACGGCAGTACGACGTTTTTTACTTTCAGGCCCGAACGCTTTGCCCTGAAAATACCGCCGCGGATACTCAACACCAATCCCGATATGGAAGATAATCCATAAACATCTTAACATGTAAATAATTAAAGTAACCAACCATTATTAAAATATAAATCATCAATATGAAAAAAATCAGGACAATCATACCTGCCATACTCTGTTGTTTTGTTTTCGCTGCACAGGCGCAACAGACGGGCACGTTGGCGGAACAGCTGAAAGTAATGTCGAAGGAAACCGATCCGCATAAGAGTGTGGCACTCATGCACAGCATTATCAGCAACAATAAGCTGGATAGCATTAAAGATGCAGAAACCATAGATGTAATAAAAGGAAACGTTGCCATAAGCTTTCTGAATAAGGGGGAGTATAAGGAGTTTGAAAAGTATATTGGTATGATGAAGAACAAGTTTAACCAAACTTCTTACCTGAACATGGGGGCCACTATGCTTGCAAATAATAAAAAAGACCCGGAGGTGGCCGAGCGGCTTGCCAGGCAAACACTTGAACTGTATAATTCCTTTAAAGATGATCCGTCAGCCAGACCGGCGGAGATGCCCGTGGAAGACTGGAACCGGTTTATGCGTTTCGCATTTTTCCCGTATAGTGATACTTATGCATCGGCTTTGTACGTAAATGGAAAAAACAAGTTAGCCCTGGAATACCAGGAAAAATCGTTTGATGGTCCGCCGGAAGAAGGCCTGCCTTCCGCAGTGGAACGGTATGCAGCGCTACTGGTTTTGAACGGACAAAAAGAAAAGGCCTATGATCTGCTGACTACATTGGCCCGGAAAGGAAAATCCACTTTGGCTATGAATACCTTGCTGAAAAAGCTCTATACAGAGAAAAAAGGCAGCGATGCCGGGTTTGATGCGTACTTCAGCGAATTGCAGCAAAATGTACAGGTAGTTTTAAAGAAAGAACTGCGGGAAAAAATGCTGGATAAGGAAGCAACGGGCTTTAGTTTGAAGGATCTGAACGGGAAACGGGTAAGCCTGTCCGACTTCCGCGGTAAAGTAGTGGTGCTGGATTTCTGGGCTACCTGGTGTGTGCCCTGTATGGCTTCTTTCCCCGCGATGAAAAAAATGGTGGAAAAACATCCCGAAGTGGTGTTCCTGTTTATTGCCACACAGGAAAAGAAGGAGAATGCTTTAACGCGCGTGAAAACATTTATTACCAATAAAAAATATCCCTTCCACGTACTGATGGATGAGCCGCTGCCTGATGGGAAAGGTTTTAAAACAGTAAGTGATTACAAGCCGCAGGGGATACCGGCAAAGGTGATAATAGACGGGAAAGGCAGGCAACGGTTCCTGAGCACGGGCTTTTCTACGGATACTGAATTGATAAATGAACTGGAAGCGATGATCGCTATCGCTAAAGAAGTGTAGCATTCATATAAACAGCGCGGGTATGAACGCATACCTGCGCTGTATTTATTTAAAGGAAGCGCCTATTTTGCCTGGTGTACCATCCAACAACATCCGGGTACCTGGTTGGCAGGCGGTATAATACATCAAAACACCAGCAGCTTCTGGCATATAGAATTTTTTTACTCCCCGGGGCGCCAATATTGAACATTCCTGTAGAATTGTTGTTATAGAACTTTGATCACTATACACATTCATTTAATTGTGTCCAGGCATAAACAATTGGGTCATTTTTTTCCGGGTGAACCACTCCGAATTGATATCCATATTGTTTTAACAATAGAGATGCCTGGTTAACTGGTTAAAATAGACCTGATTGGTTTTTGTTTTCTGCACAGTACATTAAAACATTAACTATGACAGTTCTTATTAATCAGGTAAAAAATTTCCTGGTACTGCTCCTCTTAATAACTTTGACCGGGAGTGCTGTTCATGCACAGAAAAAGCCCAATATTCTTGTAATTTTTGGAGATGATATAGGGGTTCCCCAGGTAAGCGCCTATACCAAAGGCCTGATGGGATATCAAACACCGAATATTGACCGTATTGCCAATGAAGGATGTTTGTTCACCGACTCCTACGGGCAGCAAAGCTGCACTGCCGGCCGCGCATCTTTTATTCTTGGCGAGGAGCCTTTCCGTACCGGGTTACTAACTATCGGTATGCCAGGTGATCCGCATGGAATTGCTTCCTGGATGCCCACCATTGCGGATGTGATGAAGAACCAGGGATATGCAACAGGGCAATTCGGGAAAAATCACCTGGGCGACCGGAATGAGCATCTGCCTACCAAACACGGGTTCGACGAGTTCTTCGGCAACCTGTATCACCTGAACGCAGAAGAAGAACCCGAAGGATATTTTTATCCGAAAGATCCGCAATTCAGGAAAAATTACGGACCACGCGGTGTAATCCGCTCTACCGCCGATGGAAAAATTGAAGACACTGGTCCGCTTAACACAAAACGTATGGAAACGGTAGATGAAGAGTTTTTAACTGCCGCCAAAGATTTCATTGGCAGAAATGCAAAAGCCGATAAACCGTTTTTTGTGTGGTTC
>JBCNPS010000164.1:0-12720 GCA_039593235.1 Chitinophaga sp.
GGAGATGAAGCCCTGCATGGCAACAATCCCACGCAGGGATCGGAGCTGTGCTCGGCGGTGGAAATGATGTTTTCGCTGGAAAGCATCCTCGAAATAAGCGGCGAAGTACGATATGCCGATCAGTTGGAGAAGATCGCCTTTAATGTGCTGCCTTCGCAGATCACGGAAGACTTTATGACCCGCCAGTATTTCCAGCAGTCTAACCAGGTGATGGCTACACGGCATATCCGCAACTTTGACGTGAACCACAGCGGCACCGATCTTTGTTACGGATTGCTTTCCGGTTATGCATGCTGTACCTCCAATATGCACCAGGGCTGGCCCAAGTTTGCACAGAACCTGTGGTATGCTACGGCAGATAGCGGCGTGGCTGCGCTATTGTACGCCCCCAGCGAAGTAAAAGTATATGTAGCAGGACAAACGCCGGTTACCGTAAAGGAAGTGACCAATTACCCGTTTGAGGAAGCCGTTACCTTTAACATCAGCACGCCTAAAAAAGTGAACTTCCCTTTTCACCTGCGTATTCCTGCCTGGTGTAAACAGGCAACCGTAAAGATCAACGGGAAGGTATGGCAGGAAGCGGCAGGTAACCAGGTGGTGAAAGTGGAAAGAACCTGGCAGCAGGGTGATGTAGTGGAACTGTCGTTGCCGATGCACATCTACAAGGAAAACTGGTTTGAAAACTCGATATCCGTAGAACGCGGTCCTGTAACTTATGCGCTGAAGATAGGTGAAGAAGTGACTACCGTAAAGAATGATAAAGACGCTTTGGACTACGGCGACAGCTACCGGGAAGTGCGCCCCACCACCCCGTGGAATTACGCCCTTATAGCCACCCCGGACGATAAGCTGGCCACACGCTACCGGGTAGAAAAAAACGACCATAAGAGCGCCTGGCCGTGGAACCTGGAGCATGCTCCCATCTCCCTGAAAACAACGGCAAAAAGGATCCCTTCCTGGAAGTTATACAATGAAATGACCGGCCCTATTCCTTATAGTATTACCTATGGCATGGAAACGGGCGAAGAAGAAGAGATCACATTGGTGCCTTTTGGGTGTACTAAATTGCGCATTTCCCAATTCCCGGTAGTAAATGGCCGGTGATACGCTCAATAATGGCGGAGGAGTAGCTTAGCGCATACCTGGCGCATACACAAAAGGTGGACTTGATGCGGGGCTCACCTGCAGTTATTACGGGCTTTTTTGTAATAACTGCAGGTGCGGCTATAGTTCTAATATTCGCTACCAATAAGGATTTTAGCTGTATAACAGTTGTATCCGCCGGCGCCTGCACCGGCAATAACGGGAAACCACCCTCCTACTTTTTAAAATTATTTATTTTTCTGCTGCAGCTTGATGGGCAAACCTGTTTTAAGGTTAAGTTCCACTTCCTGTTTGGTTTCTGCTAAAACAAACAGGCTGCGGATCTTATAGATATTATCCAGTTTGGATAATTTGGTAAGATTAAACAGTTCATAAGCTTCCATATCTGCCACCAGTATTTTCAGGAGATAATCGAACTGCCCGTTCATTTTATAGCATTCCATTACTTCCGGGAACGTATTGATCTTTTGCTCAAACGCCGGAAGCCGGTCCTGGCCATGTTCTTTAAGGGTTACACTGGTCCATGCCACGAGGTTTTTGCCCAGTTTATTCTTATTAAGCACGGCGATATAGCGTAAAATATACCCCTCTGCCTCTAAACGTTTCACTCTTTCAAATATAGAAGTAACTGACTTACCTAACCTGGCAGCAATCTCTTTATTGGTGGTCCTGGCGTCCTCCTGCAATATGTCCATTATACACATATCAATCTGGTCAGGTATGAAACTCATGGGTGATTTTTTTTTCAAAAATAGGGATACTGCTACTGATTTAATGAAAAAAAGTCGGCGGCGCTGCATTTTTTTAGTTTTGTTTTCGCTTTTATCTGTATGGCCGCTATTCCATTGCCACATGATCTACCTTGCTGTTATAGAAATCTAACCACGTTTGGAAGACGACCAATAGTCCTCCACATTATTATTCATTAAACTCATTTTTACATGAGAGAGAGTATTGTACTGCCGCTCCAAGCGGTGGGCATGGATGCTATTGCCTTAGTGGGCGGTAAATCCGCTTCACTGGGCGAGATGATCGCTAATTTATCGGAAGCAGGCGTTGCTGTTCCTTCCGGGTTTGCCATTACTACCAGGGCATACTACGATTTTATGAAGCAAAGCGGCCTGGAACAGTTTATTGCGGAGCAGGTAGCTACAGTAGATTTTAACGACATCATCACCCTGCGCAGGGCGGGTCAGAAAATAAGACAGGCCATCAGCAGTACCCGGTTTCCGCATGAACTGAGCGAGGAGATCATTGCTGCATATCATACCTTGTCGCAGCAATACGGACAGGAACAAACTGATGTGGCGGTGCGGTCGTCCGCCACTGCGGAAGACCTCCCGGATGCCTCTTTTGCCGGCCAGCAGGAAACCTTCCTTAATGTAAGAGGACCAGCAGCCCTGATTGATGCCGTAAGAAACTGCTTCGCCTCTTTGTTTACCGACCGCGCCATCAGCTATCGCCAGAATTTCGGATACGACCATTTTAGTATAGGCTTATCCGTATGTGTGCAGAAAATGGTGCGTGCCGATCTTGGCGCTTCTGGTGTAGCGTTTTCGCTGGATACAGAATCGGGTTTTAAAGAAGTGGTAGTGATCAATGGCTCTTTTGGTTTGGGAGAAATGGTGGTACAGGGCGCAGTATCGCCGGATGAATTTATTGTATTCAAACCCTGTATGCAGCAGGGTTATATTCCCATCATTGAAAAAAAGCTGGGCGTAAAAGATAAGAAAATGGTGTATGGTGAAAGCAGCGATGAAAGAACAAAAATTATCCCGGTAGAAAAAAAGCAGCAACAACATTTTTGTTTGAGCGATGCACAGATCATGCAACTGGCTACCTGGGTACGCTGTATTGAGCAATACTATTCTGAAAAGAAAGGCCGCTGGTGCCCCATGGATATTGAATGGGCGGTAGACGGGCTTACCAACGACCTGTTCATTGTACAGGCAAGGCCCGAAACCATTCATTCCCGCAAGGACCACAGTAAGGTGACCACCTATGCCATTGAGCATAACGGCACCCCGCCGCGGCAACTGCTCAAAGGAATTGCAGTAGGCGATAAAATTGCGGCAGGTAAAGTAAATATTCTTTTTTCGTTAGATAACCGGCTTATTACCGGCAGCGAATTTAAACCAGGCGACGTGCTGGTTACAGACATGACGGACCCTGATTGGGAACCGATCATGAAAATGGCCTCCGCTATTGTAACCAATAAAGGCGGGCGTACCTGTCATGCGGCGATAGTAGCCCGTGAAATGGGCATCCCTGCTATTGTTGGCTGCGGCGACGCTACCGAAAAATTAAACGACGGGCAAAACATCACCGTTAGCTGCGCAGAAGGCAGCGACGGCATTGTATACGAGGGCCTTCTCCCCTTCCGGGAAGATTTGCTGGACCTGGGCGCGCTGCCGGCCATCCGCACGCCGCTGATGTTGAATGTGGGGTCCCCGGCAATGGCCTTCCAGTTTACACACCTGCCTAATAAGGGCGTAGGACTTGCCCGCGAAGAGTTTATCATTAACAACTATATCAAAGCGCACCCGCTGGCATTGCTGCATCACCGGGAACTGAACGACCCGGAGCTTTCTGCGAAAATTGCGCAGCTCATACAGGGACATGCCAGTGAAACGGATTATTTCGTAGACAAGCTTGCCTATGGCGTAGGAAAAATTGCCGCCGCTTTTTACCCGGAAAAAGTAATTGTGCGCTTCTCTGATTTCAAGAGTAACGAGTACTTCAATTTACTGGGCGGTAAACACTTTGAGCCCACGGAAGAAAACCCGATGATTGGCTGGAGAGGCGCTTCCCGCTACTATTCCCCTCAATACAAACCGGCCTTTGAACTGGAATGTAAAGCGCTGGTGAAAGTAAGGGAAACAATGGGACTAAAGAACGTAGTGGTGATGATCCCTTTCTGCCGCACCGTGGAAGAGCTGCAGCTGGTGCTGGGAACCATGGAAGAATTTGGGTTGCGCCGCGGGCAGCAGGGGCTGGAAGTATACCTGATGGCGGAACTGCCTTCCAATATTATGATGGCTGAAGAGTTTTCTGCATACATAGACGGATTCTCGATAGGATCCAATGATCTGACACAGCTCACACTTGGTCTCGACAGGGATTCTTCCCTGGTGGCCAATCTTTATAACGAGCGTAACCCGGCCGTGCAGCGGATGATTGCACACCTGATCAAAGTGGCGAAACAGCAGAAAGTAAAAGTGGGGATCTGCGGGCAGGGACCATCCGACTTTCCTGATTTCACAAAGTTCCTCGTGGAGCAGGGTATAGATAGTATTTCAGTTACACCAGATGCAATCATAAAAACGGTGATGGCGATTCATGAGGCGGAAGATTAGAAAAGGAGCGCCCCCTGGAACTGCGCGTAATGCGCGGTTTCAGGGGTTCTTTTATACTCCTGTTATTTCACCGGCAATTCATCGGGATATGGTACCGTTTTCCTTGTGGTTTTATATACCGGTAGTTGCGCGCCACGTTGTTTCAGCTCTTTGGTAAGTAACCGGGCCAGTTCTTTTGTTTTACCAGGATAACGTTCCGCCACATTCACGGCTTCGTGGATATCCTCTTCCAGGTTATAAAGCTCCAGCCGTTGCTGCTTCTCAAAATAGATCAGCTTCCAGTTGCCCTGGCGGATAGCTGTAAGCCAGCTGTTATCTTCTCCAAGCCGGCCGCCTGTCCAGTCGTTGGGGAAATTCCATACCAGCGGGCGCGTTTGATCACGTAACCCGGGTTGCTTCAGGAAAGGCACCATACTGCGGCCATCCACGGTTTGCACTGTTTTATATTTCCGGATACCGGCCCATTCCAAAATGGTGGGATAAAAATCTTCCATGATCACATACTGATTGTTCACCGTACCGGGCTTTGTAACGCCATTCCAGCTTATGATCATCGGTTCCCTTACTCCACCTTCATACAGGGAGCCTTTACCGCCGCGTAGCGGGTAATTTTGCGTATTGGACGCTCCCTGCCTTGGCGGATGGGAAAATCCCCCGTTGTCCGACATAAATACAATGATCGTATTTTCTGTAAGATGATGTTGATCGAGATAATCCATCAGTTGCCCCAGGCTTTCATCCATCCCTTCCACCAGCGCCGCGTAGGCCGCTTCCGGTTGAGGAAGCCCCCTGTCGAGATAGCGCTGAATAAAACGGTCGTCGGCGTTATAAGGCAGGTGTACCGCATAATGCGCCATATAGAGGAAGAAAGGCTGCTTTTTTTGTTGGGCGGTGTCCATTGCCAGCATGGCTTCCTGTGTAAGATCGGCGGTAAGGAAGGAGTGCTTTCCGCGGTATTTATCCATACCAGGAATTTCCGCCTGCAGTATAAAACGGTCCGGCCGCCGGCCGAAGTCGTCTTCCGCCAGGTAAGAGGCCGGGTTACCGGCAGCGCTGCCGCCGATATTCTTTACAAAGCCCAGGTGCAACGGATCAGCGCCAATGGTTTGATAGGCGCCGAAATGCGCTTTCCCACACTGGATGGTGTAGTAGCCGTGCTCTTTCAGCAGTTGGGGTAACGGGGTAGCATATACGCTTCTCTCCTGGGAAGGTTCCGGTGAAATGCCGTTTACATTCCAGTCCGGAATTTCCAGGAGGCTGTCCTGCCCGTCTACCGCCTTGTTTTTGTAAGCCGTCCAGTTGCTTACATGATGCCTCGCCACGTTCATCCCGGTGAGGAAGCTCACCCTCGACGGCGTACAGATAGAAGCGGCGTAGGCGTTCGTAAATTTTGTACCGGCTTTGCACAGCCGCTCCATATTGGGCGTCCGGAACTTCTGGTTGGCCGGTGTAATACTGTCCCAGAACGGAACGGAAGTGTCCTGCCATCCCATATCATCTACCAGGAAAAAAATAATATTGGGAGATTTTTTTGCCTGGCCTTGCGCCGGTATCTGCATACCGGTTAACAAAGCCGTTACCAGGAATAGTTTCTTCATTGTATCAGTTTTTAATTATCTGGCAGCTCACCCTTTACCAGGTAAGCGCTGAAAGTTTGTATTACCGGGGGCTGCGTGCTTTCCTTTACCATTATTCTCAATGCCGTAGCAGTTACCTGCGGAAAAGTAATGATACGCATATTTCCTATTACACTGCCTTTATATAAGTTCTGCCAGCGACCCTTTACTTTTGCCTGCAACAAATACGAACGGATCCTTTCTCCTTTGGCAATATCCTCCCGGATCAGCACCTGGTTTACCGCCTGCGCAGATGGTAGCGTTAGCAACAGCGTTTTGCCCGTGGCTAACGGCGCATCCAGGCGTTGGCGGATGGCGTTCCCGAAAGCCTGTAACCGTTCCGCATCAGGGGCGGGGATCAATCCCGAAGTATCCGGCGTAAGCCCCAGTATCAGCGTGGCGTTTCTTCCTACGGAATGATAGTACATTTTCACCAGTTCGGATAAAGGATAGATATGCGCTTCATCGCCCGGTTCCCAGAACCATTCATGCCGGCCGTTGTATCCCCGCAGCGGTGCATCCGCCATGGCAGGCATCCAATACTTCCCTTCTTTATCGCCGTGTTTGGCCAGTGCAAAGTTACCTGCTGCAATGGCCGGGTAACGGCCGGTAAGCATACTGGGATAAGGAAATGTGGACCAGCAGGGATCTCCTATGGTACCGCTTTCCGAGCCGCCCCAGCGGGCATCGGAGCGTTGACCGTTCCAGTAAAACAAGGTGTTGGGCTGGTATTGTTCCACCACCGGCAATACATCAGGTGTGCCTTCTGCAGGGTCGGAAGCGCCGCCATCGAACCATATTTCAAACAGTTCACCGTAACGGGTACATAATTCCTTTACCATCCCTTCGCACATGCGGTTGTATGCCCGCTGCCGCTCCTTCCGGAAAAGTGAATCGCTGCCCTGTACTTTGAAATCATGGACTCCCAGTAAAGCATTCCAACGGATACCGATATACAGCCCCGGTTTAATATTGTACTTGTGGCAGGAGCGTATAAAATCGCCCACAATATCTCCTTTTCCATCTCTCCATTTCAATGCTTTCAGACAATAAGGATTCACATCCGACGGGTACAGGGCAAAGCCGCTTTCATGTGTAACCGTAAGGATGGCAAATTTTGCGCCGGCGGCCTTTGCAGTGCTTAGCCACTGATCTGTATTTAAACGGGAGGGCGCAAAAATATTATAATCCGGCGCCGGCGTGATCCGGTTACTGGCCTGGTTGTAAGGCTGCCCGTCGAACACGTGCAGGTCGTAATGAAACACTACGCCCAGCCCGGCCTGCTGCCAGGCCAGCTGCGCAGGAGAAGGCAATGGTTGCGCATCCCCTTTTGCAGCCGGCGCCAGGTAAAACAATATTATCAAAAAAAGTTTAACGATAACCCTCATTCTGTTCCAGGTTTTTATCTGCATCTATTTCTGTTTGCGGAATGGGAAATCTTACGTGGAAAGGTTTTGCATTGATCCCTCTTGCCACTGCGCCGGTAATGAATTTATTCATCCTGATCAGGTCTTCTCTTCTTTTACCTTCTCCGAAAAATTCCCTGCCACGCTCTGCCAGAATAAAATCACGCAATGTTTCCTTCGATGGATAAGCTGATAACTGGATAACGGCGGCTCCCGCCCTGCTGCGTACTTCATTGATCAAATCAACAGCCGCCTGTGTAGGCCCATTCATTTCGTTCAGCGCTTCCGCCCGCGACAACAGGATATCTGCATACCGGATCACGGGGATATCGTTGCCCATATCGGCTGATAAGCCATTGGGATCAGGCACAAATTTAAACGACCGCGCATTGTTCAGCGCATTGCCGCTCCCATCTTTATTCATCTCATGAAAATTCCCCTGGGTATCGGTATAACTGGTAAGGATCATCTTCAGGCGTTTATCTGCCGGTTCAAAATTATCCACAAACCGTGTATACAGCTTAAACTGCGCGCCGAAAATGATCCAGTTGGTAAGGATAGGATAACCCGGCGGGAAAGTATGCGCCATCACAATATTGCCATAGCCTTCCTGGTTAATGCAGGGGAACACGTAAAGATATTCCTGGTTGCCTTCATTCTCTACCGCAAAAAGACGGCTGATATCAGCAAACAAATTGTATTGTTTGGTGTCGATGATCTGCTGCGCCACATCAGCGCTTTCCTTCCATAAACGCAGGTTCAGGTAAAACTTGCAAAGCACGCCCAGTGCGGCGCCTTTAGTAGCCTTTCCGCGGAGCGCCTGCGTTGCAGGTAAATCTGCCGCCGCTGCGGTAAGCTCGGTTACAATGAACTGCTTCATTTCATCTTCACTTGCTTTTGCCTGTAATGCGTCTATATTTTTTGTGCTGGTAATAAGCGGTACCGGGCCAAAGAAATTATACAGGTAAGCGTATGACGCCGCTCTTATAAACCGGGCCTCTGCAATAAAACCTTTCAGCTTATCGGCAGGAATTGCCGTGGCGTTATCCTTGTTATCAAGAATTACATTGGCATCGCGGATAGCGAGGTACGACTTACTCCAGGAAGCCGAGAAAAATGAATTGGTTGCATCCCAGGTAAAGTTGATAAAATCTTTTGCGGAAGCTTCAAATCCTCCACCGGTTTCCCACATCACATCCCCGCAAAATTCGCTGAAACAGTATACATCGTTCCTGTTGGCATAACCTGTTACCTGTAATTTACTATAGGCGCCGTTCAGCACTTTTTCAAACCCATCTACCGTTCCGGTAAACGAAGCAGGATCATACTGTGTGTATATATCTTCCTTTAAAAATTTCTTACAACTGCCCAACAATATCATACCCGCAGCGATCAATAAACCAGCAAATACATTTACTTTCTTCATCGGTCTGTATTTTAATGCAATACTTTAAAAATTAACTTTAACACCCAGCCGGTATACCTTTGCCAAAGGATAACTGTTCTGGCTCACTTTTGAAACACTGCCCCCCAATGCGTTGGCATCCGGATCATAGCCGTCATAGTCCGAGATGGTAAAAAGATTATCAGCCGCCCCATATACCGTTATTCCTTTGATGGTAGCATTGTTCACCGGCAGCTGGTAACTCAGCGTGAGGGTTTTCAACCGCACAAAAGACACATCCTGCACCGTGAGTGAGTTCACGGAATACTGGCCTCCATAACGGGATGCATTTATACCGGAAGGATACTTTGCATCCGGGTTGTCTTTGGTCCACCGTTCCAGGTAGTACTTCGCCGTATGGTTGCGCTGGAAATTGATAGGATATAAAGATTCAATAGCATTGGCATCGAGCGTGGAAATACCGTGAACACCCAGCAGCAGCGCATTCAGGGAAAATCTTTTATAAACGATGGTGTTGGTAAAACCCCAGGTAAATTTAGGTAACGGGCTGCCAAGTACAGTACGGTCTTTTGCATCAATCACCTTATTGCCGTCCTGGTCTTTGAATATGGGATCGCCTCCTTTTGCGCCAGCCTGGCCGGATGCAGCGGCCTGTGCATCATCTTTAAAAACGCCTGTTATTTCATACCCATAATAAGAGTAGATAGGCAGGCCTGTTTGTACCAGGGCAAAGTTTGGCACAAAGGAAAACGCACCGGTAAGCAGCTGCGGAATAAAGCCAGGCAGCTGTGTTACCTTGTTATGCAGTATAGAAGCCGTGATACCGGTTTCCCAGCTGAAATCCCTGTGCACAATATTACGTGAGTTAATAAGGATATCTACACCGGTGTTCCGCACACTGCCGAAGTTAACCACCTGGGAAGAAAACCCGGTAAAGGCGGCTACGGGTTTGCTAAACAGCTGATCGCCGGAGTTCTTGATATAATATTCAATGGAGCCGGTAAGGCGGTCGTTAAAGAACCCAACATCCAGGCCGATGTTATACTCTTCGGTAGTTTCCCATTTAAGAGCTGCATTAGGCAGTCTTGCCGGTTCTGCGCCCTGGTAGAGGTTATCGCCAAATACCGCTTTACCGCCGGCAATATAGGTTTGCAGGGTAGCAAAATTCTCGATGGCCTGGTTGCCTATCTGCCCGTATCCCACGCGCAGCTTCAGGTTGGAAACACTTTGGGCTGCAGCCATGAACGGCTCCCGGTGTATATTCCATCCTGCCGCCAGGGAAGGGAAAACGGCATACTTGTGCTGGTCTGAAAAACGGGAAGTACCATCTGCGCGGAAAGAAGCGGTGAGCAGGTATTTGTCTTTGTAGTTATAATTCAACCGGCCAAGATAGGAGTTGAGCTTATTGGAAGTTCTGCCGCTGCTTACGTTATCACCGCTGATGCCATCACCGCTGTTCAGCAGGTTGGTATTGGTGATATCCGACAGGAAGTTGCGGGAAGAAGCGGTAACAGTTCTGGAGTCATACCGCTCGGTAGTGGTTCCCAGTAAAAGCGACAGCTGGTGATCACCCAGTTTCCGGTCGTACTTTGCCAGGTATTCCATGATCCAGTGCGAGTTTTCAACATTCCCGATATTGGCGATGCCGCCCGCCGACAGTCCCAGCTGGGTAACCCGGCTGTTATAATAATCGCTGCGGGTATTGCTCAGATCCACGCCCAGCCTGGCGGTGAAGGTGAGGTCTTTTACCGGCGTATAGTTAGCCATTAAGGTACCATAGTTATTGTTCAGCACCTGTGATTGCGTGATCCCGTTTACTATAGCCAGTGGATTTTCCAGGGCGATGAGCGGGTTAAAACGATACCTGCCATTTGCATCCAGGTCCGCCGCCACCGTAGGATCGAAGTTCAGCGCGGTGTTGATGGCGCCTGCATTCTCATTAAGTCCCGTTTGGTTATAGGGCTGGCTGTTCTTTGACCGGGTGAGATTTACCGACAACAGCATATTGAATTTATCTGAAGGCGCTATTTCATAATTGATACGGGCATTATATTTTTCATAGTTGGTATTGCGCAAAATACCATCCTGGTTGAAATAGTTGAGGCCTACATAATACTTGTTGTTTTTAGCGCCGCCGGACATAGACAGCTGGTGGTTATGCGCCAATGCGGTTTTGAAGATCTCATCCTGCCAATCTGTACCCTGGCCTATAGCTTCCATTTGCGCGGGCGTAAAGGGGGCTGGCTGGTTCTGGGCTAGGGACAGTTCATTCAGTACTTTCATATATTCAGGTGCGGTCAGCACATCCATTTTCTTTGCTATTTTCTGTACGCCCACATATCCGTCGTAAGTAATGCTCATTTTACCGGCAGCGCCTTTTTTGGTGGTGATGAGCACTACGCCGTTCGCGGCGCGGGATCCGTAGATGGCTGCAGCGCTGGCATCTTTCAGTACCTGTACTGATTCAATATCATCCTGGCTGATGGAGGCAGGATCTACGCCGGGTAATCCGTCTACCACTACAAGTACATCATTGCTGCTGTTAATAGAGCCGGCGCCTCTTACACGGATGCTCACTCCCCCGCCCGGTGCGGAGCTGGCCTGGTTTACATATACACCTGCCGCTTTGCCGTTCACTGCCTGCAGCGCATTATTGTTAACGCCCTGTGCCAGGTCTTTCCCGCTGATGGTGGCGATGGAACCGGTAAGATCCGTTTTGCGCTGGGTACCGTACCCCACTACGACAATTTCATTCAGTGCAGCGGTGCTGCTTTTCAGTTTTACGAGTACAGAGGTAGACTCGCCGGCTTTTAACGTGTAACCCGAAAGCGTTTGTGATTCATATCCCACACTGCTGATCACAAAGGTGTAGGAGCCTTCCACCGGCAGCCTGGAAAACAGGAAGATACCGTTGGAATCTGTTTGTGCACCGGAACTTAGATTGGTGGCTGCATTCCGCGCCACTACACTCACATAAGGCAGTTTCTCTCCTTTGTCGTTCCTCACCATTCCTTTTACGCTGCCTGTTTTTTCCTGTGCGTACAATGTGTTGCCGGCGCATAGTAAGAGGGTACATAACAAATACCCGACCCTGGTTGATAAACGTAGTCTTTTTGTCACTGTTGATGTTTTAATTATGAGACATTAAAATACTGGCATAGCATGTCCGGAATGCTACGTATGTGCATATCAATTATTGTTGCTGGTGGTGTTCAACAATGATTGCTGGTGGTATTTATTGCTTCTTTACCTGGTAGTTTTTTCCATTGTTCACAACTCTCAGATTGTTCAGTAAGGCGATGTCCTTCAGTACGTTTGCAAGTGTATCCGTGCGTTCTATTTTTCCTATAAAATTCAGTCCTTTCAGGTCGTCCGGGTTATAGTGGATCGGCACATTCCATATAATGGACAGCTGGTCCAATACCTGCGCCAGTCCCTGGTTTTCGAACATATACCAGTTAGATACGTTCACCTCTTCTGTGTGCGCTGCTTTGCCGGGAGCCGGTTTCAGGCGTATGGCCGGTTTCTCCAATGCTGCCGTACCATTGTTATGATGATAACGGAACACATCACCGGGTGAGAGGTAGTAATCTTTTTTTAATTGCAGCTCCTGCGGATTGGCTGATTTCACCAGTACTTTTCCCTGGTAGAGATACACGCTGGTATTTTGTTTTTCATCTTCCGTGGCTACTTTAAAAACGGTACCCAACACGGTGGTGGCAATACCATTGGCAATAACCGTAAACGGTTTGCTTACCTGCTGCTGCACATTAAACAGCGCTGTTCCCTCCAGGTAAATATCGCGCTGATGGCGGTTAAACGCCACTTCATAA
>JBCNPS010000165.1:0-12650 GCA_039593235.1 Chitinophaga sp.
TTTACCACGCCAATAATATTATAGGCATCCATTTCCTTGCTTTGCATCCCGTCGCGGAACTCGTATATTTTCTGGTTAAGGGGATCTTTAAGTCCCATCAGCCGCGCAGCTGCTTCGTTGATCACTGCCGCCTGCGAATCCGTGGCGAAGTTCTTCGAAAAGTTGCGGCCTTTCAACATTTCCATACCCAACACAGGGATATACTGATCATCAACGAACCAGGTTTGCATGGTGATAGCGTTCTCCTGGTCGGGAACGGGTTTCAGGAATAATGGATCATCATTGCGGAGCGGGGATGTAGGCAGATAGGATGTCATGGTGGCTCCTTCCACCCCGTTCATTGCCAGTAGTTCCTGTTTAAAGGAACGTGCATGGCTGCCCAGCGGCTGCGTGTTTTGCACGATCAATACCTGGCTCCTGTTGAACCCGAGTTGTTTATTACGGATATAACTCAGCTGTTTGTAGATCACCATGGTTCCTACTATCAGGAAAATGGAAATGCTGAACTGGAATACCACCAGGGAATTGCGTAGCAGTCCTGTGCGGAAGCCATTGGCAATGGCGCCTTTCAGCACCAGCACCGGCCTGAATGCCGAGAGAAAAAAGGCCGGGTAGCTACCTGCCAGCAGCCCCACCAAAACGGCGATAATGAGGGAGGCCGGCGCCAGCCAGGGCGTAGATGATAACCCGATACTCATTTCCTTTCCTGCCAGTTCGTTGAAATAAGGCAGTAGCAGCCAGGCGATCCCAAACGCCAGGATCATGGCTAAAAAGCTGATCAGCATTGATTCTGTGATGAACTGCACGATCAGCTGCGGGCGGATAGAGCCCAGTACTTTCCTGATGCCTACTTCTTTTGCACGGTTCGCAGAACGGGCGGTAGAGAGGTTCATGAAATTAACGCAGGCAATGAGCAGGATAAACAGGGCAATTGCCGAAAAGATATATACATACTGGATAGCGCTATTCGGCCCCAGTTCTGCTTTTTTGTTGCTGTGCAGGTGAATATCCGTAAGCGGCATGAGGCTGTACCGGATATAGTTCCCTGTTTTAAGGAAATCTTCCATAGATGTGTTCATGGCGGATCCTATCTGTGGGGCGATATATTTATCGATCACCTGGTTCAGCTTAGCCTGCATTTTCTGTGGATCCGCTCCTTCCCTTAACACGATATAGGTGTTGAAATTATTACTTAGCCAGTTGAGTTCCCTGCTTTCCTCCGAGCCCGCCAGGGAGGCAAAGAAATCGAACTGCAGGTGCGATTGGCCGGGCAATTCTTTCATTACACCGGTAACCTGGTAGTTAAGGCTGTCGTTGATGAGCAGGTTACGTCCTACTACATCTGTACTATTGAAATACTTGCGGGCGGTGTTTTCTGTTATCACCACTGAATTGGGTTGGGTCAGTGCCGTGGCCGGATCGCCGGCAAGCAGTGGAAAGCTGAACACTTTGAACAGTGTGGAATCCGCGTAAATCACTTTGTCTTCCCTGATATTACGGTCGTTGAGGCGTACCAGGAACCCGCCGTAGCCGCGGAAACGAACGGTTTGTTCCACCTCAGGCAGGTCTTGTTTGAGTGCAGCAGCCATAGGTGCAGCGGCGGTGGCAATATCATAACGGGTGCCACCGAATTTAATGTCTGCATCCACCCGGTAAATACGGTCGGCCTGCTTATTAAACCGGTCAAAACTCAGCTCATCCAGCACATAGATCATGATGAGCAGGCAGGTGGCCAGACCAATGGCCAGCCCCAAAATATTGATAGCAGAAAACGCTTTGTTTTTCCAAAGATTACGGAAGGCAACCCTGAAATAACTTCTGAACATAAATAAAATTTACCGGTTACAAAGTGGAGAGAGCTCAACCAAAGAAAGCGCCAATTCCCCAATTTGCTAATAACCAGCAAGATACAACTATCCCGGCGGGCAAAAACGTTCAGTTCCGGACAGTTGCTGTTCAGTTATAGCCGTCTTTAATTTTCTTTAAAGATGCGGGCTAGCTCTTCCTGCAAATGATCTTCCCGGAGATTTTGTGCAATGATCTTCCCGGCAGGATCGATCAGGAAATTGGCGGGAATGGAGCGGATGCCATATTGTTGTGCTACTGCGTTATCCCATCCTTTCAGGTCGGATACCTGCGGCCATGTGAGCTGGTCTTTTTCTATTGCTTTCAGCCAGGCGTTCTTCTGGCCGGGCATATCGAGCGATACGCCCAGTACCGTAAAGCCTTTTTCTTTGTATTTGTTGTATGCTTTCAGCACGTTGGGGTTTTCCTGCCGGCAGGGCCCGCACCAGCTGGCCCAGAAATCCAGTAATACATAGCTACCCCGGAATGAAGAAAGTTTCACGGCTTTACCATCCGGTGCATATTGTGTAAAATCCGGCGCCAGTTTGCCGGTTTCGGTATTGGCACGTGCACTGAGCATTACCGGGATACGTTTTCCGAGCGGCGTATTTTTTAAACCGGGCGCAAGATGTTCATAAGCGGCTCCTGCTGCTTCGGCCATGCCTGGTTGAGCGGCGATGTGCGCAAGACTGATCACGCTGAGATAAGACGCCGGATGTTTCCTGGCAAACTCCAGGTGAATCCCGAACGATTCTTTCATGAGTTGGTTCTCCCGTTCCACAAATGTGTTAAATACATTCTTGTCTTTCTGCTTTTCTTCCGGCAGCGCGTCAAATTCTTTGCGCAAGGCAGGAAACTTTTCATCATTTTCTTTTAACATCGCGCGAAGCTCCGCCTGCTGGTCGTTTACCGGCGAACCTTTCACCACAATGTTCTTCAGTGAATCGGCCGATGTTACTTTAAAGGCTGCCGGTTCCAGGTATAACCTTACATAATCCATTTGCTCACCGGGCGCCGGGCGTTGTACATAAGGATTCTTATGAAGATACAAAGCTGCCATAACAGGGTATTCCAATGTTCCCTTAAATACAAAATGTCCGGCTTCCACGATAGCAGAATCTGTTTTCTGCTGGTCTTCCACCTGGTAAACAAGATAAATTTTATCGCCATTATGCAGGGCGCCGGCATTTCCATCCAGTTCAAAGTGTTGCTGGGCCGTGGCCGGAAGTGAATACAAACAGGTAAACAGTACTAATAAGGTGCGCATGCAATGCTGATTATTTAAACGTTTATGGATGACCGTTAGTCACCGACTAGCGGCTATATTCCCGGAGGATCTGCCGGATACCGGCTATATGATGATCGTCGTGTTCCGCCACGAACCAGGCCAGGTCAATGATCCGCATGGGTGTTTTCAGGCGCGGGTGCAGGGCTGATTGCTGTAGTTGCGTATCCTCCAGGCTCCAGAGCCTGTTCACCAGTTGTAGCCGTTGTTCCCTGAACTGTTGCAGCAGCTGGCGGGCGGGCGTTTCATTGTGATTGGCTTCGTGCGTTCTGCGATTGGTGAGGTCTGCCGCTCTCAGATCAGTGGCGCCATTGATCAGGTCTTCCAGGCGGCCCAACCACAGGGGTTCCATATCTGAGAGATGCCCGGCTTCTTCCTTAATGCTCCATTTGTCGCCTGGCTTCACCACCAACAGGTTGGGTGGTATATGGCTGATGATCTCTTCTATACGGGCGGGTGTTCCGCTAAGCCGTTCAATGATCGATGGTAAAATGCCGTTATCTTCAATTACGGGAAATGTTCTGTTGAACCATTCAGTCCTTTTCATATCATCTTATTTCTTCCAATAAATTTAATGATAATAACAGAAAGGAAGTGCTTAATAAGTTTCTTCTGCATATTCCGCCGGTTTTTCTACCGGGGGATGAAATTCTTTTTCACTTTTGGCAATAACGATAGTGGCTACCCCATTGCCTATGATATTGGTAATTGCGCGGGCCTCGCTCATAAATTTATCTACTCCCAACAAAAAGGCAAGCCCTTCCACCGGGATCTTGTGAACAGCGGTTAACGTGGACGCCAGTACGATAAAACCGCTGCCGGTTACCCCGGCGGCGCCTTTAGAGGTAACCATCAGTATCCCGATGATGGTCAGGATCTCCCCGAGGCTCAGGTGTACATCATACAACTGCGCAATAAAAATAACGGACATCGACAAGTAGATGGAGGTACCATCCAGGTTAAAAGAGTATCCAGTTGGAATCACCAGTCCCACTACCGATTTGCTGCAACCCATTTTTTCCAGCTTCATCATAATGGAAGGCAGGGCCGATTCCGAAGAAGACGTGCCCAGTACCAGCAACAGTTCTTCCCTGATATACTGCAGGTATTTCAGGATGCTCATTTTATAATACTTCAGGATACTTCCCAGCACCAGGAAAATAAAAATAGCCATGGTCAGGTATACCGTGCCCATTAATTTAGCCAGTGGCACCAGCGTATGCAAGCCAAACTTGCCAATGGTATAGGCCATTCCCCCGAAAGCCCCCAGCGGAGCGAGATACATTACATACTTCAGCGCCTTGAAAACAATTTTCGATAGCCGGCTTAGCCACTTAATCACCACCAGGCGGTGCTTTGAGTAATTCAGCAGCACCCCGATAATAATGGCAGCCACCAATACCTGGAGGGTGAGGTTATTCATGAAAAAGGATAGCCAGTCGAACTCCTTTGCTGCACCGGAAGTATACTTGGAAGCGTTTTCAATTTGCAGGGACGACTTATCTATTTTTCCCGGCCGGATCAGTAAGGCCATCAGCACGCCGGCGGCCAGTGAAATGGTAGACACCACCTCAAAGTAAAGCAGGGATTTCACACCAATACGTCCTACTTTTTTCAGATCATCCATTCCGCTGATCCCCAAAACAATGGTCAGGAAAATGATGGGCGCAATGAACAGCTTGATAATATCAATAAACGTTTTTCCTATAATCTCCATCTTCACACCGGTTGCCGGAGCCAGACTGCCCAGCAGTATGCCGGCAATAATGGCAATAAGCACCCAAAAAGTGAGGTTGGTAATGATCCTGATGTGTAAACTCCTGCTTACCGCTGTTTCCGCCTTATACGATGCTATATCTTCCTGCATAGGTTTTAATATCCGTTTGGTTGAATTGCCTTCAAGTAACGAAATTTTCACCGCATATTGCAGGATATTTTACAGTTTGTATACTTCACTGCCTGCCAGCAGGAAGCAGCCCAGGCCATAGTCTTCGAAATCGGGCACTTTATCAAAGGAAACGGGTTGTCCGTCTTTAGGTTCTTTACCGGTGCCCTGTACGTAGCCTAAGCGTCCATCTGCGGCAATACAATTTTTCACCAGGCCCTTCCATGCTTTGAGTACTACCGGCAGGTAGGTTTTCCTGCTGATCATCCCGTGGTTAATTCCCCAGGCCATGCCGTATACAAACAACGAGGTGCCGGTAAGTTCCATACCGCCGTATTCGTTAGCATCATGCAAACTTACATTCCAGAAGCCATCCGGGCGCTGTATGGGTAGCAGGGCGTTCAGCATATCGCGGTAATCCTGCAGGTATTCACTGTGGTGCGGATCGTTGGCCGGCAATTGTTCCAGCGTGCGCACCAACGCGGCTACCACCCATCCGTTTCCCCTGCTCCAGTAGCAGTCTTCCCCATCAGGCGATTTATACGGCGGATCAAAATCCTTATCTCTCCACCACAGGTGATCGGCGGCGTTATACAATCCGTGATCGCCATGATGATATTTCGTGTAGGCGTACATGGTATACATCCGGTTAAAATAGCTGGTATCTTTATAGATCGCTCCCAGGCGGGCATACACCGGCATCGCCATCTGCAGCGCATCTATCCACCACCAGTCGTCCACTTTACCGGTGGCTTTCATATTATCAATAGCTGCTTTGATATCCCGTATGCGCTCTTCTTTTTTATCGATGAGGTACAAGTCAATATATGTTTGGCCGCAGCATTGATTATCCGCGTTCCGTACCTGTGTGCCGCCCCAAAGCCCCCATTGATGGCTATCTCCCCAGGCGGTGGCGTATTCGTAGTAAGGCGCCTGTTTGTCGATCCCATACAGCGCCATCAGTCCTTCATAATAAACGGCGCGCGTCCATAAATTGGAAGGGCGTTCTTTGTTGGTGAAGGTCGGTTTGCCCGGATCGGGCCATTTCTGCATAAAGTATTGATTAGTGAGGCGCATAGCAGCGAGCACTTCTTTCTTTGCAGGAATTTTCTGTGCAAATGCGATCTGGCTGATAAGGCATACTGTAAGCAACAGGCTTTTCATACGTGGCAATATTTTTCAGTTTATTGAACGGGTTAATATAACTGTCAATTTAACAATTAAATATAAAAGCGGGTAGTTATTTTTTATGGAGATGGGAAACGGGCGGGTCACAATGAGGACGCAGGCTGCTGATCAACGCTGCATGGTGTTCCATCGGCACACGGTCAGGTTGCCGGCAGCTTCCGCGCCGGCCATCCGGGTTACTTCCGGAACCGCATAGCTATAATATTTGTAAGTTTGGGGGCATCATCTTATATTCCATATGAAACAAAGCGCCGGTATACTGCTTACCCGTTCCGCTGGCAAGGGGCTGGAATTTTTCCTGGTACATCCCGGCGGTCCTTTCTTTGCCAGGAAAGACGCCGGCTGGTGGACGGTGCCCAAAGGGGAAATAGCCCCCGGTGAGGATCCGCTGGAAGCGGCTGTAAGGGAGTTCCGGGAGGAAACCGGGTACACTCCCCTGCCACCTTTCACGCGCCTTGCTTCCGTGGTTCAAAAGGGTGGCAAACAGGTGCATTGCTGGGTAGCAACCGGTAACCTGGAACCGGAAAATATCATCAGCAACACTTTTGAAATAGCATGGCCACCCAAAAGCGGGAAACTTAAAACCTTCCCTGAAATTGATAAAGCCGGCTGGTTTACCATGCAGGAAGCGGTAAAACTGATCAATGAAAAACAGGCGCCGTTCCTGGAGGAAGCGCTGCGCCTGGCTGTGAAAAGATAACTACAGGATCGTATTAAGCACTCCCCCGTCTGCACGCAGTGCAGCGCCATTGGTGGCTACGGACAAGGGACTGGAAAGATAAACCGCCAGGCCTGCGATCTCGGAAGGATCAATAAACCGTTGCAGCAATGAGGTGGGGTTTAATGTTTTAATAAGGCCGGCCTTTACCTGCGCTACCTCCTGGTGTTGCGCCCCTGCTATCTGTTCCACAACAGTGGCTACTCCTTCCGAATAAGTGGGTCCTCCAATGATGGTGTTCACGGTAACACCGGTATTCCGGGTAAGCTGTGCAAGGCCGCGGCTAACGGACAGCATGGCGGTTTTCGTCATACCATAATGGATCATATTCCCCGGGATATTAATACCCGATTCACTGCTGATAAAAATAACCCGGCCCCAGTTGTTCGCCAGCATCGGCGGCAGCAGACGCCTCGATAGCCGGATACCGCTCATTACATTCACTTCAAACATCTTCAGCCAGTCTTCATCCCCGGTATCCGCAAATTCTTTCAGTTCAAATATCCCTACATTATTTACCAGGATATCAATGCCCGGCAATGTATCCAGTAAGCGGTTCACTTCCGTTATGTTAGTAAAGTCCGCTGCTATGCCAGATACCTCAGCACCCGGTATTTCTTTCTCCAGCTGCGCTACTGCAGTAGCTGTTTTCGCGGGTGTTCTTCCGTTGATGATCACTGCGGCGCCTTCCTGCAGTAATGCTTTGGCAATGGCATAGCCTATGCCTTGCGTTGCTCCGCTGATAAAGGCTGTTTTCGATGTTAATTGTAAATCCATGCGTCTTTTTTCTATTTTATGAAGAAGAAAATATTATTTTGTATTGATCAATACAAAAATTGTTAAAAAAAAATCAGCGGAGTATTTCCAGCTGCATATCAATCTGTTTAAGGAGTATTTTATTATCGGGATACATGCGCCTGGTAACGTTCATCCCGTTCCACAGGGTAATGAGGTAGCGGCCCAGTATGGCCGGGTCGGTTTGATTTTTCATGGTTCCTTCCTTCTGTGCCCTGCGGATGGCTTTCGTATAAAGATGTTCCACATCCTTCAGGATGGCAACGGCTTCGTTTTCCAGGTCTTTATCCAGGGCGGCCATTTCCACTACGGTGTTAACGATCAAACAGCCCTGCAGGTGCGTATCCCGGTCGGCCCGCGCTATACTGCGAAAAAAATCCCTGATCAGTTCCATGGGGGCGTCGCTTTGGTTAAGCGCGGTTTCAAATGCCCTGAAGGCTTCCCGGCGCTGGTTGAGCGCCTTGCGGAACAGTTCCTTTTTCCCGCCTTTAAAAGCATTATAAAAACTACCGCTGCCCATTCCTGTGGCTGTCAGCACATCCTCCAGGGAGGTGGCTGTAAATCCTTTTGTCCAGAAAACCTTTTGGGCCTTTTCTATTACTTCCTTATTATCAAATGTGGCTGGTCTTCCTCTCATAGATGATGTATTTTGTATTAATCAATACAAAAATAGGTATTTAAGGGGAACAATCTTTCTTATCTTTCCCTTTTTAATGTTTGAAGTAATTCCACAGGTAGGCGGAAACGTTCCTGATCAGGGTTTGCGCCTCGTTGTCATCGGTCCAGCGCTGGTCCTTATTATTTTTGGTGCCTACATAAAAAACGTATTCACCGCGTGGTTCGTTCACCAGTATCACTTCTGATCTGGAAGCATCCAGGGAGCCGGTTTTATGCGCAGCCTGTACATAAGGCGGTATGCGCGACAGCCCCGTTTCGTCGTAATAGCCATGGGTCATCAGCCGGTACATCCGTTCAGAAGCGGCTTTACTGACTACTTCTCCATTGCGGATCTTTACCAGCAGTGTGGCCATTTCCCGGGGAGTGGTCATGCCCCAGCCATATACTTTCCAGATCGCTTCACGACCGGGAGTACGGGAATTAACGCGGGTAACAGCCAGCCCGTATTGCTCCATCAGCTCATTGATGCGCTGCCCGCCTCCTGCGAGGGCCTGGTTCCATATAGACGCGGTATTATCACTGTAAGACATCATCAGCGCCAGCAATACGCTGAGCTCTGTAGCGGTGCTGTCCCTGAAGAACTGCATCAGGCCTGATCCGCCGTATTTGATGGAGTCGCGGTATATCAACGGCTGATGGTATTTCAGCTCCCCTTTTTCAATTTTATCAAAGATGCCCACCAGGATAGGGATTTTTACAATGCTGGCAGTGGGGAAAATGGTATCGGCATTGATACCGGCATAACGCCCGGTCCTGAGGTTCTTCACATAAATACCTACCTCCCCGTTAAACCCCGCCACAAGATCCCTTAATCCCTTTTCAAGCTTCCGGTCTTCCTGCGAATAGGCCAGTACAGGTACAAACAGTAATAACAGCAGCAGTCTGCGCATATTTATGAGGTGTTTTGCTTTAAGTTATAAAACAACGGGCAAAATTCATAGGGGATTGTTGCGTTGAAACAGGAAGAATAATAAAACCGCCGGCGTATCTTCACAAAATTTCACAGCAAAAACATTCAGAAAATGCCTGTTAAAAAGTTAGCCATTATTGGTGATTTCAATGCTTCTTCGGCTACGCATGCGGCCACGGATGCCGCTATTGGTCACGCTAACGCACTGCTCCACTTGCCGGTTGATTTTACCTGGGTGCCTACTGAAAGTATTTTGGAAAACTTTGAAGCTATCACTCAAACATATGATGCTTACTGGATTGCGCCGGGGAGCCCTTACAAAAGCTTCCAGGGTGTTATGAAAATAATTGAATTTGCGAGGTTGAATAAAGTTCCTGTAATTGGTACCTGCGGCGGGTTTCAGCATATGGTAATAGAGTTTGCCCGGAATGTACTGCAAATCCGGGATGCCGCTCATGCCGAATATGACCCTTATGCGTCGAAGCTGGTGATCAATCCGCTGAGCTGTTCCCTCGCAGGACAAACACTCGAAATTAATCTCACTGGCTCATCTAAAGCATACCAGCTATTTGGTAAAAAGAGCATCAAAGAAAACTACTATTGCAACTTTGGCCTGAACGCTTCGTACGAAGCCCTGCTGCATAACAATGGTTTCAGGATAACCGGAACGGATAACGGGAAAGAAGCCAGGATCCTGGAACTGGACGATCATCCTTTTTTTATGGCTACTCTCTTTGTTCCTCAAATCAATTCCGGCAGTGATCAACCACATCCGCTGATCACGGGGTTCCTGAAAAGTATCTGAGTATTTTTCAGCGGCTGGTTTATTCAACGTGCGAACAACCAATCATGGGTAGCAATTGTAATCTGGCTAAACGATAATATGAGAAAGATCATTTTAAACCTGGCTATAACGCTGGATGGCTTTATTGAGGGCCCCAATGGTGCGCTTGACTGGCTGGTGAGGGATGAAGAAACTGATTTCGGCGATATTCTTAACGACATCCTGGCCGACAAAGACATTATATTCTACGGAAGAGTGAGCTATGAAAAATGGGGCAATACCGGGCCGGAGAAGCGGTTCATCCGGTAATACTGGGTCAGGGTAAGCCATTGTTTGAAAATATCCGTGAAATGCACCGGCTGAGATTACTGGAAGCCAAAGGTTTTAAATCGGGCGTTACCTTGCTGACCTATGAAAGGGTTCCCTGAAACTATTTCAGGTAAGCATTGGGGATATTCACCGGGGAATACTCAATTCCATAGCCGGCCTTCAGCAATTGCGACACAATTTCTGCTATTCTTTGCTCCTCCCTGTCCATTTGCGGAAGCAATCCCATCATGGCATAGCTGATGGGGTTCACTGCCGGGCAAAACGTTTCCCAGGGATAGCCCCTGCCCCAGATGAGGCCCGGAACAGTAAGCGTTACATCCGCATTAGCGGCCAGCAGATAAGTCATCATGGCAGCGGAGTTATCTGAGTTTTGGTTTACGGTATGAAAGATGGGCGTTTGCCCGCCGAATCCATGTTCATCAATGCCGGCCCTCGCATCTATTGCTGCGCCGTAGCTTACAAGGATCTCTGCGCATGATACATGATTAAATTCTGCGCATATATGCAGCAGGGTGGCCTCCTGCAACGGCGTATATGCACAGCGCAAAGTGTAGGTTTTATTCACCGCGCCGGGATGTGTGCTTAACAACGTTTCCAATGTAACTGCATCATCTGCAAGAACAGCCAGGAGTTCCTTCTCCTCAAAATTCAATCCTGCATTCATAAATTCCCGCACACAATCTTTAAACCGCGGCGTTCTTGTATACTCGCTGGTTAGCTCGTAAATAAGAGGGATATTATTAAAATGATCGTTCGGGGAAACGCCATTTAAAAAACAGGTGCGTATGCCTTCTACCGAATGGCATTCAATGTCGCCTATAAGTTTTTGCAGGTAATCCATAACTAAACTTTCCTTGTAAAGTTACGGCATTCGCCGGCTTCCCGCAGCAGCTTTTTGAGAGCGGGCACATGTAACTTTCCAGTGACGGCGCCGTTGTATAGGTGGTTCTACCTACGTACGCATTCAAAATTAAGCCTTGTATTCCCGGATTTAATGATCACATTTGCAGCGGGTACCAAACAATTTGTTATGAAACCTGATCAAACACCGGCGGCACATGCAGCCGTGGAAAAAATCTTTCACAGTTATAATGAAACAATTTCTGCGCTTGCTTTCGCGCTCCGGGACTTGCTGCTCAGCCATTTTAAAAATATTACCGAACTGCCTGATGGCACGGCAAATATTGTTGGGTATGGTTACGGGCCTGGTTATAAAGACCTGGTCTGTACCATTATACTGTCTAAAAAAGGGGTGAAACTGGGCTTTTATAAAGGCGCCGAACTGCCTGATCCTGCCCACCTGCTCACAGGTACCGGCAAGGTGCATAAATTTGTGGCGATCGGTGCTGCAGAGGATCTCCGGGAACCCGCTTTGAAAAATTTACTGGATGAAGCCCTTAAGGCATATCGAAAAAGAAAGGATGTAAATTAATGTTAACCTCTGCCCGCAGGGCAAATAAATGCTTACAATGACGGAACAAATATTCACCATCAATACCACTGCGAAGCTACTGGATATTGATACCGACAGCTCGGGCAACTATATCGCCATTACAGACCGGTACGAGGTGATCACTCCTTTGTTCCGTATACAATTATCGGGTGATCACAGATTCATCATGATCCGGCAACTCAACAGCGCCCTATTCCTGGTAGTGTCGCTGGAAACCAAACAAACCAATAACATCCGGATCTACAACGATGAAGGCATACTCCGGCAATCTTTCTTTGCCGGAAATAGTATTGAGGACGTTCTTGTTTTTGAAGATAAAATTGTATGTACCTATTTCGATGAAGGCGTTTTCGGCGACGAAGGACCTAACACGGAGGGCCTGGCCGTTTTTGATTTCCAGGGGCAAATGCTGTATGGCTTTAACTCCAATGCCAACTGGCTTATTTCCGATTGCTACTGCGCCTGTAAAATGAGTGCCAACACTGTTTTGTTTTATCCATATGCTGATTTTCCAATGATAGCGTTACACCTCGACACTTTCACCTGGGATAGATATGAAACGCCTGCCGATTTCCAGGGAGCACATGTGATGACCTATAACGCCGGACAGGTAATACTGCACAGCACTTATAAAAACAAAGTGAACTTCTTCCTGTGGGATATGGAGGGCAATAAAGTAAAAAAGTTTGGCGCCTTCAGCGGCAGGCTGAAAAGTCTTGAGCATGGGAAATTCATGAGTTTCGGCAACAATGGCTTCAGCATCATTGATCCGCTGGCTG
>JBCNPS010000166.1:0-12614 GCA_039593235.1 Chitinophaga sp.
CTACATTTTCCGACCCGGCCACGCTCCAGAAGGCGTGGTTCAATGGAATGAAAGCCCCCATCTCCCTAACGCCAAGTACTACGGTAAAATCCATCAGCCAGAAGTAATGTGTAAGATGGAAAGGTCCTGTTTTTGAATCGGGGTAATGCAGCGGGAAAGCGGCTCCCGGCCGGTCCCTGATGGCTATTTTCCCTTTGGTGGTACCCGGGCCGGAGTTAAACATACTAAGCCCGTCCAGTGCAAAATGGCTGGTGGCATTTTCCAGGTCTTTGCAAGGCAGCAGGTTGCAGTTGCCGTAGTCGAGCAACAGGGTACGACCGGCGTTATCGCTGTACTGCGCCATGAGAGTATCGCGTGTGAGTACCTGTGAAAAACCAACACCGGTGCCCCCGAGCGAAGTAAGCGTGATATCGGCCGATGCCGCCATGGAAAAATGGTTGCGGGCAAAGAAGTTATCTGTTTCGTTAAAAGTAGGGTTAGGTGTGGGCACTCCCTGCTGGCCAATGAGCAGGTTTTCTACCTGTACATCCACCCAGGGTGGCAGTTTATTGACCACGGGGGTAGCGCGGAACAGGAACAGTTCCACTCTCCTGTTGCGGGCCTGGTTTTCCGGAGATGTTTCCGGCGCAAGGCTGCGTGGCGACGAACTGGTATCTATCTCAATCCTGCTACCGGGAATTTTTTTCGCGATAAGAAAGTCCCTGATGATGGCTGCGCGTTCCGCCGCCAGGGCTTTGTTGCTGTCTGCATTCCCGGAGGTGCTGGCAGCGCCCTGCAGTTTTACTTTCAGGGCGCTGTCTTTCTTTAATAATTCCACCCAACGGTCCGCCACTTCGTTCAGGCGTTCCCGGTGGGCGTTCCGCATAGCTGCTTCTCCCACGCAATAGTTCCAGAAAATAAGTTCATTACTTTGGGATTTCCCGGCGGAATTATCTTCCACGCCGAATATCCGCCCGGGATTATCGTTGGCCCATTTGGATTCAGGGGTGTTGCTGCTTTTACAGGCATCCGCCACGGGGGCTACGGGTGCGGTATCTTTTGTGTTTGCCGGTTGCCGTTGCAGGGTGTTATCTCCGGGTTTACCAAAAAAAGATTCCCCGTTCCCAGCTTTGCTGAAAAAAGGTTTATCCTTTTCGGGTGTTTTGTTTTTAACTGTTTTCGGAGATCGTTTCATGTGATACTATTTTAGTATTCCCTACGGCGTTGTTGTACAGGGGTATGCATAAGGCGCCGCATTCAGCGAGCCCCGTTGCCTTACCGGTTCCCACACATAATCAAAAGACGGCGTAGTAAACGGCACGTTACAGGTAGCCGGGCAATTCGGTTTATTTCCACCGGATGGTACGCCTGATGGACCACCGTTGTAAGTGGCGCTGGCCCAGGCGATGGGATCCATCGGATTTTCATGATCATACAATTTGTAAGCGGTGATCAGCGCTACCATGGAAGCATAAGAGAATGCGCCGCTAAGGATATTAAATGGCGGCGGTAAAAATGCGATGGGCGTAATAAAACCATCGCAGAGGCGCATCATGATACCATAGGTGCCATAGTTAACGGTGCCTGATTTCCAGCAGCCGCTGCCTGTTTGCACGGTGTTGGAACACACATCGTCCGCTTCATGCAGCGGATCGCGGCTCCAGCACGGATCGCCGGTTGATCCCGGCGTACCGCATGGCGGATGGTAAGGCCCCTGCTGCGTCCAGCCGGCGGTATTGAGAAATAAACCAAAGGTGTCAAACGCGTCTTTATTAAGCTCTAACCCGCTGCTGCCCGCAATAACCGGTTGTATGAGATAACGGCAGGCATTCATTTTATCCATGAATCCCCAGCTGTTAAAATTACTTTGTACCTGCGCCCATACCCTTGCAATTTCTGATGTAACGTTAGGACCGCATTTTCTTTCCGGCGTTACAGGAGGTGTAGGTGTAGGCGGTGGTGGCGGCACCGGCACTACCGAACTGATAACGGCTACCCTGTTGGCTACCGGGTCTGTGCGGGAGAAGTGATTGGTTTCGCCGTGTGCAAAAATGGAAATGAAGCCAGCGCCAATTCCCGGGCTGCCATCGGAAGGTGTGATCATTTCATCTCTTACGGCTTGTGCGCGGCGGCACGACAGCTCCCAGTTGTACGCATCGGCGCCATCCAGGCTGGCGAAGCCATCTATCCGCACCGTAGCGCTGGCCCCCAGGCGGTGCCAGTTAGCCGCAAAACCACTGATAAGGCGCTGGTTAGCGGGCGATAAACCGGAAGATGCTACGGTAAAAGGATAGCTGTCTTCCACCCTGGGCGTACTGGTATCCACCGGGCAGGCAAGGCCCGGCGGTACCTGGGCCAGGTCGCCATGTTCTTTCAAAGCGGCCACCTGCCTGCTGATGCCGGTTGTTCCCTGTCCCTGTTGTAAAGTATGTGTGAGCTCATGCGCCAGCAGGTGTTTGCCTGCGCTGCTACCGGGCGCATACTTTCCTTCATTAAAATAGATATCGTTGCCGGTAGTGAATGCCTGGGCGTTCAACTGCCGGTTAAGACCTGCGGCGTTACGCCCGGTATGAATTTTCACCTTACTGAAATCGGCGCCGAAAGCATTATTCATTTCGTGCAGGGTATCTCCCTTCAACGTATCTCCTTTTCCTTTTGTACTGTTGATATTACTTTCTACTGTTGTTGGGGAGATGGCAGCCGGGGAAGCTTCCTTGCGCTGCACTTTGTTCTTCTTTTCTTCTTCCTCGCAGTGAGCGCATTTACGTTGAATGGCAGGCTGGAAAAAAGATTGCGCCGCCGGTTTGCCCCAAAAGGGGGCGGAAGCCGGCGCGGCTTCTCTTTGTATATTTGCGGGTTGTAATGTTTTTACGTTCAACTGGATATTTTTTATTCCTCTGAAAATAAAATTGCCTATCGCCATTGCACATGCAAGGGTATTTTCATCCATTTCAATTTTATGATACTGATATTCCAGGGCAATCGATCCAGCAGGATATCGATGGTATCCGCTTCCATTTGCAACTGATGCTTATCAGTGCCGGTGACCAGGCGTCCTGGCCTTTGCAGGAACCCTTCCCGTAGTCCATCTGCCGAAATATTTTTTAATGCCTTCCAGTAGCTGATGGCATTTTCTATCAATCCTTCCGCCTCTTCTATGGCAGCAGCTGTTGGCGCCAGTTTTGTATCCAGCGGTTTCTTCAATGGCCAGCCGCAAAGCAGTTTGGGAAGCATCAGTTCAAATTCCTCCGCTTCTGTTTCACCGGTAGCCATGTAGTGCAGCAGCATAATAGCTTTCTTCTGGCAGGCGGCGTTCACAAATTTCTTACCGTCTGTTGTCCATTCCAGTTGCATGAACATGGGCAATAACCAGTGATGCAGCAGGATGATGCCTGCGTTTACCACATAAAAAGTATGGGCGCCTGTTGGGGCATCGGGTGTTTCTTCTCCCTGCGTTTCCGTTTCCTGCGCCGGCAACATATCGTCATCAAACAGCGCTGCAGGCTTTTCTTTTTGTACCGGTGGATGGTGTTGTGCGTTAAATGATACGGCGGCGGATAATAATTCCTGCCAGCTGTTATTGTGGCATACTGTGATCAATTCCTGCATTTGTGTAGCAAATACCGGTTGTTGTCCCAGCAGGCTACTGATCAATGCAGCTTCACTTATTGCAGGATCTTTAACCGCCTCCAGCAACAGCGTATACCGGCAGGATTGCTCAAACGTGCGACGGTTCAGCATTGTGTTGCTTTTAAGTTGCAACCCGCGGTAAGCATCGTAAAGCTGTTGAATCAACAATACCCAATTATTTTGTTTCCTTGCGGTGATGATGGCCAGCAATTGGATGACAAATTCCTGTGTATGCTGGAACAGGATGCGTTGGAGATAATCCCGGTTATCCATCACCTGTTTGCGGAGCAGGGTAATGGCGGTATGACTGGTAGCCAGCGTTTGCAGTACCTGCTGATACCACTGTGCATCGGGCTTTGCGGCATTCCAGGGAAGCGCACCGTGTTCCATATAGTAGCACCATTGATCGAAGCTGTGTTCCGGCAGGGTTTTACGCGGGGTTTCCTTTACCTGGAGCGTAGCTAATGCAGCGGTTAATTTTTCCAGCAGTAAAGTGATGTAATGATCATTATTGAGATCAGCTGCCTTGATTTTTCCAAGATCGATTTCGAGCCGGTCTATATAAATAACCATGTCGTTACTGCTATGGCTGTCGAACAGTTTTTCCAGCGCGGGGATGATCTTTTTCCAATACAGCGCTGTTACCTGGTGTTGCCAGGTAAACACAGTGTCTTTGCTATGCACTGTGAGCAGGAGTGTTTGTTTGCGGATCTTATGCAACATGGTTATTTATTTCATCCACCGGAGGCATTGAGCCACCAGGTCTTCATTTTCATCAGAGATGAGTTCTTCCGGCTTCCAGTCTTTCGCCAATGCAGCGAGGTTGATGCCTTTGTCTTTCATTTTGCGGAAGATCTGTTGCAGCTGTTTCTTTTCATGTGCGGCGATACTAACGGGTACCCGCAGCAGGAGCTGGTCCAGGCAAAGCCAGGTGGCGTTGCGCAGCAGCAATGCCTGTTCGCTTGCCGTTGCTTTTTTTCCGGAAGGCATTTTCTTCAGTAAGAAATCGGCCAGGGTGCTGTACTGGTGCATATTCAGCGGACCTGCTTCCATGAATTTACCGGTGCGGTCGTATGCTTCTGTATCGGTGATATTATCTGCCTCCACGGGCAGGATCTGTTGTTTATATTTTGAGATACGCTGCCGCCCTTTGCGGTCGCGCAACAACGTATCTTCCGGTGAATTACTGCGATGGGTAGTTGCTTCCTTCAACGGCGGCGGTATGCTTTCTAACGGCAACGGTGCTACGTTCCTGTTAGTCGCCAGGATCACCGGCGGTGGTGTGGTTTCATTGGAGAGGCAATCTATCTCCTGCATATCGCATTGCTTGCGGAACAGGCGGTTGATCCAGTCGGTGAAATCAGCCTGGGGTTTCCTGTTCTGCCGGTTGTTGTCAAAGCAGGAAGGGGTTACCTGGTTGCAGTAAGGATCCTTTGGCGTATCGGATAATGGCTCCATGATTCCGGTTTGTCCAAAAAGATAACAAATAAGGCAACACTGGATATGCGCATCATCACCGCAAACGGGTTTACAGGCGAGGTGCTGTAACCAGCGCCGGTAAAGGGTTTCAAACTCGCAAAAACTACGTGGGCGCAGCCATAGTATATTCAGCAGCACATGCGCAGGCGCTTCTTTGCGGAGCAGGTTTTCCATCATGGCACGGGTACCGGCGTTGCGGAAACGCACCGGCCATCCCGGCAGCACAATGGTGGCCACAAAAGAGTAAGGATCCGTGAATGGCACTACGGTGGTTTTAAACACCTCATCTTCCGGCGCCACCTCGTAGCCTACTACTTCTTCTTCCCAGGGCAGGCGGCAAAGCGGTTCTGGTTTCACGGGCAATAAGCATTGGCAGTCGCTTTCCATGCGCGGACGCAGCAGGATATGTTCCACCACATGCATGCCTTCATCGTTAATAGCAGCGGAAGCGCGTTCAATAGCTGCTTCCATGGCAGGCAGCGAAGGATAGCATTGCGGGTTGAACGCCAGTACATAGGTATTATCTACCAGCTCAATACCAAAGGGACCGCAGCTATTGCCCAATGCAGGCTGGTAATTACCCGGTAAGGCCAACGCCGCACAGAACCGGTAAAAATGATGGATGGCCGCATTCAGGCAATCGTATTGTTCTGCGCTTTCCCATATCACCGCGCCGGGTTTACGTATGGGTGGCGGCGCATCGCAGCTGCATCCGGCGTTTTCGTCGGGCAGCGGTTCTTCGGGGATAAAATCATCGTGGTATAAGCGGAAGGAATACGTGTAGCCGAACGTTGTTTTCATGCGGCGCACGGGATAGTAAAGTGCATTGCGCTGCAGTTTCTTTTTCCATTCCTGCATATCTTCAGCCGATGCCTCCGCTTCGCCTGTTGGTTTGAAATAACCGCTTACCACATTGCCATTCAGCAATTCAAAACGGTTAGTGGTTTTATTGAGATAGTAATTGCTTTCTTTCCACAGCAACGACAACACTTCAAACAGCCATTCGTCCTGCGCTTTTTCAGTAATGGCGCCCGGCATGTATTGCTGCCCGGATACCAGCAGCACTTCCCCACCGGCCAGCAGTTGCAGCTGGAAATAGTTACCCGCATTCCAGGGTTTCACCTCAAAGGTTACCTGGCAACTGTTGCCCAGCTTTAACCCTATCATTTGTAACTGCTGCAAATACTTTTCCCTTATTTCTTCGGTGTTGTATTGATAGGGATGTACCGCCAGGCGGTAGCCTTTCTTCACCGCTTTAAAGCTGTAGCAGCCATCGTTTTTTATGTACCCGTAATAGGCGCTGTTACCCCAGCGGGTGGCATCGAGCAATGATTCCAATCCCGTGTATGCGTAGTTGTTAGTAGCATCTTTCGTAACAGTACCCCAGGCATCTTCCAAAGAATTATAATGCTGTACACTTTCCAGCAATACCTCATTCATGATTACCTGGTAACGGCAGCTGGTTTCATTGAGCCTAACGCCGCTGTTGCCCGCGTATCGGGCCAGTGCCAGGAACAGTTTCAGCGCTTCACTGGCAGCGGCCATGTCATCAAATCCATTACAAAGTTTCCAGATCTTCTCCCGTTTTGTAATATCGTACAGGCTTACCCGTAGTTGCTGCACATTACTGAGCCAGTGGTAAGGGAAGCTGCGCATAATATGCGGTAATACATCCAGTTTTCCACCGAATGCGGTAACGGTACCGGCAGGCACTATCGCCAGCGGAATGGTGTCTGTTACAGCATCTCCTTCCAGTATGATGCTGCTGCCATAGGCAGACGGATCACAGGCGGTATGCACCAGTTGCAGGAATTGCTGCCGGAATGCGGTGAGCGCTTCCGCTGCCGACCTATAAGATCTGTAGCTGCGGAGGTAAGTAATTTCTGTTTTTGGGTAGATGGATGAATGATATACTTTTTCAATGCCGTGAATTACGTAATAGTAGCTAACGGCCTGTGTTTGCGGATCAGTGATGCAGGTTATTACTTCATCTCCCCCCATACATATTTCCAGGTAATCAATACCCTGTTGATTGCGGCTGCGTAAAGCGGTAAGGCGGTCTGTTGCCAATGCCTTATCTGTAAAGGTTTTGGGAAACCTGGCCACACAACCGGTTTTGTTGATCACGCGATATACATAAGCGCCTTCCTGGTTAACCGCAGTGCTGTGCACATAGGAAGCGATATCTGCCGGGGCAGCGCCGCTTCTCAGTTGCGCCAGTGATAAAGCGCTTTGCAGTTTAGTAACCGCGATAGCAGTAGGCATGATGATCTTTTTATCCAGGCCCGTATGCAGCAGTACCGGTTTAGCACCTTTCTCTGCTTTCAGCTCCAGGTGATCCAGCGATGTGGTAAAGGCATCCATAGCAGTTTTTGCCTGTTCTTCCGTGGTATACTCTTCTTCGCTGTTAAAGCCATAAGGTTTTCCTTCCATGCCCTGCAACTGCACTTTGTATTTCCATGCAGCGGGTTGCCTTGAATAAGACACCTGGTACAACTGCGCCTGTACTACCTGCTGAATATGCAACATGGTGTTATTGGCCTGCTGTTCTTCATCGAACAATGCGGGATGTGTAGCTTTCACGTTGCTGCGTTCCACCAGCACTACTTCATAGCGGCCATCGGCGGTTTGCCGCACCAGGTAAGCTGCCGGAGTAGCTGCCAGTTGCAGCAGCAGGTGAAACTCTTCCGTTGCCTGCTGTTCATTTTTCACCAGCGATGCGGCGGTGAACATAATGAAGGCATCTTCTTCAATGCTGATCTGCACCTGTAATTTTCCGCCTTTCTGCTGGATATTATCTGCCTGGAAGGCAGCGAGATTAACATAAGTAGTATGTGTAGCATTTACCGGCAGCAACTGTAATACCGGTAATGTTACTGCCGGCGGAATGGTCCAGTCGTCGTCCTTTACCTGCACCAATAAATCACCTGTAGCAGCAATGGCTGCCTGCTGATCAGGGAATGCTTTAACGGAGTGCAGCAGCGGCTTACCCGCGGGATCCGCCACTTCAATAAAATGATCGTAGCGGCTGATTTCTGTAGCGGCACTCAGCGGCGCCTGTGCCAACTGTTCCTGCAACTGCAGCAGGCGGCTTTCTCTTTCTTCGGGAGTGGCTAACGGAACGGCCAGGTAAGCATTTCCTACCGGCAACGGCACCTGTATACCATATTTGCCCTGCACCGGATCATCGGTACGGATAAGGTTTTCCGGGTGCTGCAACTGCTGGGCCAGGCTGATCAACGCTGCAGATGCATCATCTGCGGTAACGTAGTTACCCGTTTTGAACAGTACTTTATTATCTGCGTCTTTTATTTCTGCATAAAAGAAAGTTTCATAAGGCCCAACAATGAACGGGCACAGGTAATGCCGGTCTGTTCTTTCAATACCAGCCAGTGCATTTACCCGCAGTTCATAGCCCGAGGTATTGGAAGTATTCCATTTGTTTACGCGGTAATCATATGCTTTGCCGCGGTTCCTGCTTAATTGATCATAGGAAGACAGGAACTTTGCTTTGGCGCGTATACCCTTTTCCGCTGCTTTCTCACGGTCGCTGATGCCATATAACACCAACGCATAATCGGTGAAGGTTTCTGCAAAGCGGCTGAGCAGGTGATTGAGCATGGTTTCACGGCGCTGCTGGTACAGCGTTTTATCTTCCACTATTTTTTGCAGGTAGCCCTGGTAATCGGCCAGGCTGAACACGATGTCGAAAGCGTATTGTTCTTTATTGGCAGTATCCTTAAACCCGAATGCCCGGAGGTTGTCGGGGTATGCGGCCAGGAATATGGCGGATTGCGCCGCTTCCCTGGCTTTTTGCTGTGTAGGATAATAACGGCATCCCAGCAATACGTATTCCCTTCCGGGAATGGCTATCACGAAACACCAGCAGGCCTCGCCATAGGCCCAGGTGGTGATGTTGGCGTTATTGTCCAGGTTGGTCATATCCAGCAACAGCTGATCCATGGCGGTATTGCGTGCCGGCAAATAATCGTAGCTGTAGTATTTATTGCGCCAGCGGCGGATCACATCTTTCTTAACGGGAACGGTTGCACGTAATTCATTGAGCAGCTCCTTCCCTACCGGCAGCATGAGCGTATCATTTTGTTTCCAGCCAAGATCGGCATAGAAGCCGCCCTGCTGGAAACGCAATAGTTTATCCAGGTCGGGTATATCGGTGATAGCGCCGCTGAAATAGGTTTGGGCAGGTGCATCGGGCGACATGGAAAAGAGATCGCGCAGGTGCTGCAGTTGCGCCAGGTAGTTGGATAGCAGCTGATCAAAGAACAGCAGGAAGCCTTTCAGTTGCCAGGCCTGCACTTTACGCTGCGGCGATGCATCGTTGCCCAGTTCCCCGTTGCCGATGCCGTATACCCGGGGAAAATCGCGTTGCAGGGAGTAATAGTTACCGAGGTCTTCTCTGTAAAAACCCGACGGTACAGGATAATCAAGATATGCGGATGATTGATCATACCATACCTTGGTGCCGTTGAGCAATGAAGCGTTTAGATACTGTTGCAGGTTGGTACCATCAAAAGTAAACGTAGCACTGCCGCGTTTAAATATAAAGCGGCTGTATACCAGCGACAATAACGGCAGGTGACCTTCCAGCAACGGCAGAATCCAGGCAGTGCCCTGCGTGGTGGCAACGGGTGTGCTATCGCCACTAACGTAGCCGGCTATACTGAGCTGAGAAACGGTGGCCACGCCCGGTACATCGAACATCACATGGTATACATCGGATACGCGGATCTCCTTCAGCGGCTTAATGGCTTCCAGTTCGGCAGTATCAATGAAACCGTGGCTGCCGGCGGAATACGCCCTGCCGGAGAAGATCTCTTCCATCGGTATTTTCTTCTCTTCCAGCATTTGCTGCAGGGTATAAAAAGTAACACGGGGAGAAAAGAGATGATATAGTTGCAGCACCAGTTCATTGAGCACAGCGGTTACATCCGCGTCTTCTTCCAGCTGTATTTCCGTGCACACGCCAATTTCCTCATGACAAAGAATGGTGATGTTATAAAAATCCTCACACAAATTGCGGTGCGCCATCAAGGCTTTGCGAATCCGTTCTTTCAGACCGGCCAGTGCTTTTGCGCGTTCCTGGCTATCATCCGGCAGTGTTTCCGGTTCAATGAAAATGTTATAGAGCCCGTTCAGTTCCAGCAGGGTAATATCTTCTCCGGTGGCGGACAGCTGCGGGTTACGGCCGCCGCATGCCAGTCCCTCTTCTCCAAACCAATGTACTTCCGGTGGGATGTTGGCCGCAATTTCCAGCCATGCGTTCCTTACACCATCAATATCTGTAAGCAGTTTGCGATAATCAGTAATCGTAAGCGGGTTAACGGTGAGTATTTTCGCCGGTGTAAAAAAGTTATCTTCCTTACCATTACCTGCAGGGTTCATGGTGAGCAGGTCTTCCAGGGGCAGGCTGCTGCGATATCCCATGTCCAGCAGGGAATAGCACAGTACTTCCAGGATGGTGATACCGGGATCGTGGGCGTTGTGGTCCGTCCATATTTTGCCGGATAATTTCCCGAGGTAGTCGATGCCTTCACTCCGCAACGTTTCGAAATCCAGTTCCGGTGGAAAGGCAGGATCATTTTTTATGATCACGTTCTTTGTATTTGTGTCCTCAGCCATAACAATGTTGTTAGTTGATGATAGGGCCCTGCGGCGCTGTTGGTGATTCCTCCTGTATGTTGTTACATGGCGGTACCAGGAGCTCCGGGATATTGCAATCTGTTTCACCCTGTGGAATGCGTGTTACCACATCGGGGCAAACCAGGGCGTTCTTTTGCGTACTTACGGTGATGCTACCGCTTACCAGGATAGAGCGCGGCGTATGCGGCTCCATTTGCTGCGCCGGGGCTGTTTCCAGTTCATGCTGCATGGTGAGGCATTCCACGTAGTCCACATAATCCAATTGCTCCACAAACCTTACTACGTCCGCCTGGTAAACGATTTGTCCGAACGACAGCTTATCCAGTTTTCCTATCGCCCAGGGGGCGAAAAATTGTTGCAGGTCCGTTTTCAGTTTATCGGTATAATATTTTTCATCTTTCCCTTTATACAATTGTATAGCGATATCTACGCTCACTTTTTCATACCGTGGATTGGCTACTTTCAGGCGTACAAAAGGGGAAGACCGCTGTTTGATATAGGTATGAATTTTTTCCAGCAGGCTTAGCGGCGCTTTGGGTTCCATGAGGTTACCCGCTGCCAGCTGCCGCAGATCCGGGATCACGGCCAGCACTACGTAGCCGCCGGCGGCTACCAGGTCCTGCTGGTATACTTTAGCGCCAAGGCCCAATGTGTGGTTAATGCATTTTGCTTTATACAGTTGCGGGAATGCTTCGAGCACCAAGCGTTCATAGTCAAACGATTGTATAGCGCGACCTTTATGCCGCAGCTGTTCGCTCACACGCACATAGAAATGCCCGTCGGCTTCAGGCAGCTGCCCGTTGAAAGCATCGTACAGTTGTGTCACTGTTTTGATATGCGCATCCGCTTCCGCCAGTTTGGTAATACTACCTGCTTTCAGCACCTCGCCAAGACGCATGGGGTCATTGCCCGGCTGTACCGTGAAAGTAGCCAGGGCGGCCTGTGTATGCACGCCAATGGTTTCGCAGATGGCCGCTACATTTTCCGGGATAGCGGCTTTCAGCCAGTAAGTACCGGAGGGCATAACGGTGTTGACTATATTAATATCGCCGGGCACGGCTATTTTGATGATGCCGGAGCGGGTAAGGCCATCGGTATCGTCATTCAATATTTCAAATCCTTTGCGAAGCGGTTTCCAGTTGTTGCTGCTGAGATAATACCATTCCACGTCGGCCTTTTCTGATTCAGAATCCGCGGTTGCTTCCGCCAGTTGGAATAAGAGGTTAAGATTGCCATAAGGCTGCAGGCGGTCGAGCCCAATAAATAAAGAGCCTTCGTGGCAGCATACCGGCAACAGGGAAGGTTGCAGCTCCAGTACTTCTTCCTTAAAAGTATTTTCAAAAGGATACTGGTGCAGGAGCTGTATATCCGCTTTCACAGCGGTAGCGCTGTAATCGATGGAGATCTGGCTGATCACCGGTGTCCAGGGTTCGTTGGGGATGATGGCGGACAGTGTGTTGGTGTCTACTACGGACACCTGGATGTCTTCCAGTTTTTCCTTGATGTCTTTTGCCAGTTCTGTGAGTCCTTCGAAGCCCTGGAAGAAGCCGTGGCGTTCGGGAAAATCGGGTTCATTAGGACCGCGGGAAATGTAACGGATAGTAAGCGCTTCCGCCGGTGTGGGCGTCCAGGCCCATGGGGGCGACATACTATCCGGCGGAATGCGGCCATCCAGGCCGCTGGGGCCCTGGATATATTTATTGAGATTTAGTGCATCTGCATAAGTATCCTGCACCAGTTGTTTCAGTTCCTTCAGGTTAAATACCACCGGTGAGCCTACCTGTCGCTGCCGAAGTCGGTGTCCACATCCAGCCAGCGCTGTGCCGGCAGGCCGAGCGCGGAATCGAGCACGGTCGGCAGCAGGC